>CAKPKU010000018.1 GCA_934167365.1 uncultured Clostridia bacterium | reverse complement strand
AAAGACATCATGCCTTTTTTATGTGCTATCAATGACTTTGTTATGTCAAGTTAAAATAAGAGGAATTATGTTGTAATAATGAGATATTAATACAGTATTGGCAGAGTATTATATTAATATTAAACATATTACAATACTAAGAGGGACTTATTTTAATATTTCATATATATTAGGATAACTGTATAACAGGTATCTTCCACAAGTTTTAAATTATGAATTTAAAATTTGTATTTTCTATTCTGCTTAATTTTTTATAGGGGTGAGTTGTTTTGTTAAAAGAAATAAAACATGAGAAAGCTATACGAAAGACGTTTTCAAAAATTGGTGATTCAATAGAAATGCCAAACCTTATTCAAGTTCAAAAAGATTCTTATAATTGGTTCATTGAAGAAGGATTAGGAGAAGTATTAAAAGACATTTCTCCAATAATTGACTATACTGGAAATTTAGTTCTTGAATTTTTCGATTATTTCATGGAAAAAAAGACTAAATATACACAAGAAGAAGCAAAAGAAAGAGATGCAACATATTCAACAAGATTACATGTTAAAGTAAGATTAATAAATAGAGAAACTGGAGAAATAAAAGAGCAAGAGATTTATTTAGGCGATTTTCCAGTAATGACAGAAAGTGGAACATTCATAATTAATGGTGCTGAAAGAGTTGTTGTCAGCCAGTTAGTTCGTTCACCAGGATGTTACTATGCAACAGATTTTGATAAAACAGGAAAAAGAATTTATACTTCAACTGTAATGCCAATTCGTGGAGCATGGATTGAATATGAAACAGATTCAAATGATGTTATAAATGTAAGAGTTGATAGAACAAGAAAATTACCTGTTACATCATTATTAAGAGCAATTGGAGTAGAAACAGATCAACAAATAATAGACTTATTTGGAGAAGATGACAAAATAATAGCTACAATAAATAAAGATACAGTAAAAACTCAAGATGAAGCTTTAATTGAAATCTACAAAAAATTAAGACCAGGAGAGCTTCCAACAGTAGATGCTGCAAGAAACTTATTTAATGGATTATTCTTTGATCATAGAAGATATGATTTATCAAAAGTAGGAAGATATAAATTCAATCAAAAATTAAGTTTAGCAGCTCGTATTACAGGAAAAATATCATATGATGATATAATTGACCCATCAACAGGTGAATTATTAGTAGAAAAAGATACTGAAATATCAGAAGATACAGCAATTGCAATACAAAATACAGGAATAAATATTGTAGACTTAAAAGTAAATGACAAAAAAGTTAGAGTTATAGGAAACTCAACAGTTGATATTCATAAATTTGTAACTGATGTTGATATAAGTGATCTACACTTTAAAGAGCTTGTAAATTATGAAGTATTAAAATCAATATTAGATACAACAGAGCCAGAAAAATTACATAAAGTTCTAAAAGAAAGAGAAGAAGAACTTGTGCCAAAACATGTAACAACAGAAGATATAATAGCTTCAATAAGTTATTTACTTGGATTAGATTATGGAATTGGTGAAATAGATGATATAGATCATTTAGGAAACAGACGTATAAGATGTGTTGGTGAATTATTACAAAATCAATTCAGAATTGGTCTAACAAGATTAGAAAGAGCAGTTCGTGAAAGAATGACAACACAAGACTTAGATGTTGTAACACCACAAACATTAATCAATACAAAACCAATAACATCATCAATAAGAGAATTCTTTGGAAGCTCTCAATTATCACAATTTATGGATCAAACAAACCCACTTTCAGAATTAACACATAAAAGAAGAATTTCAGCATTAGGACCTGGAGGTCTTACAAGAGAAAGAGCTGGTTTCGAGGTTAGGGATATTCACCATACTCACTATGGAAGATTATGTCCAGTAGAATCTCCAGAAGGACCAAACATTGGACTTATTTCAGCACTTTCATGTTTTGCTCAAATTAATGAATATGGATTTGTTGAAACACCATACAAAAAGGTAGATAAAGAAACAGGAAAAGTAACAGACATAATTGAATACATGTCAGCAGATGTAGAAGACAAATATATTATTGCACAAGCAACAGAGCCTTTAGATGAAGAAGGAAGATTAATAAATAACAGAATTAGAGCTCGTTTCAAAGAGGAAATCTTAGAAGTTGACAAATCACAAGTTGACTATATAGATATTTCACCAAAGCAATTAGTTTCAGTTGCAGCAGCAATGATTCCTTTCTTAGAGCATGATGATGTTAAGCGTTCACTAATGGGATCAAACATGCAACGTCAAGCAGTTCCACTATTAACAACAGAATCACCAATAGTAGGAACAGGTATTGAATATAGAGCAGCAAAAGATTCTGGAATAACGGTTGTTGCAAAAACAGATGGTGTTGTAGAACATGTTTCATCTGATGAAGTTGTTGTTAGAAATAAAAATAATGTATTAGATAAATACAAATTACGTAAATTCAAGAGAACAAATGGTGGTACATGTATTAACCAAAGACCTGTTGTAGCTAAAGGAGAAAGAGTAAAAGCAGGAGAAATATTAGCAGATGGACCATCAACACAAAATGGTGAAATGGCTCTTGGTAAAAACGTATTAATAGCATTCATGACATGGGAAGGTTACAACTACGAGGATGCTGTATTAATAAGTGAAAGATTAGTAAAGGAAGATGTATATACATCAATCCACATTGAAGAATATGATTGTGAATGTCGTGATACTAAATTAGGACCAGAAGAAATTACAAGAGATATTCCAAATGTTGGTGAAGATGGATTAAAAGACTTAGATGAAGATGGTATCATTAGAATAGGTGCAGAAGTAAGACCTGGAGATATATTAGTTGGTAAAGTTACTCCAAAAGGAGAAACAGAACTAACAGCTGAAGAAAGATTACTTCGTGCTATATTTGGAGAAAAAGCAAGAGAAGTAAGAGATACATCACTTCGTGTACCACATGGAGAAGCAGGAACAATAGTAGATGTAAAAATATTTACAAGGGAAAATTCTGATGAATTAGGACCTGGTGTTAATCAAGTAATTAGATGTTATATTGCTACAAAGAGAAAAATATCTGTTGGTGATAAAATGTCTGGACGTCATGGTAACAAAGGTGTTATTTCAAGAATATTACCTGAAGAAGATATGCCATTTATGGAAGATGGAACACCAGTAGATATAGTACTTAACCCACAAGGTATCCCTTCTCGTATGAACTTAGGACAGGTTCTTGAAGTTCACTTGGGAATGGCTGCAAGAGCACTTGGATTTAAAGTAGAAACACCAGTATTTGATGGTGCTAAATCTGAAGAAATAGAAGACTTATTAGAGCAAGCAGGTTTAAGAAGAGATGGAAAAACATGGCTTCGTGATGGTAGAACAGGAGATTTATTTGATAATCCAATTACAGTTGGTGTTATGTACATGTTAAAACTTCACCACTTAGTTGATGATAAAATACATGCTCGTTCAACAGGACCATACTCACTTGTAACACAACAACCTCTAGGAGGTAAAGCTCAATTTGGTGGACAACGTTTCGGAGAAATGGAAGTTTGGGCACTTGAAGCATATGGTGCAGCATATACACTACAAGAAATGTTAACTGTAAAATCAGATGATGTTGTAGGAAGAGTAAAAACATATGAGGCAATTGTTAAAGGTGAAAATATACCACAACCAGGAGTTCCAGAGAGCTTCAAAGTTCTTGTAAAAGAGCTTCAATCTTTAGGATTAGACTTACGTTTATATACTAAAGATGATAAAGAGCTTGAACTAAAAGAAAATATTGAAGATGGAATAGACTTTAACATAGAAGACAAAAAAGCAGTTGATGATACAATCGTTGATGAAGATGAAGTAAAAGATGGATATATCGAAGCTGATGAAGATTCTGAAAGTGATGAAATATTCACACCAATAGATGACAATTCATTTGAAGATTCAGAGTTTGAAGATATAGATGATTCAGATTTTGATTCTGGAGTAATTGAAGATAGCTATGATGATGGCGATGAGGATTACAATTAATAGATTTTATATAATCTAAAAAATGCGGAGGAAATTCGCTTATATAAAAATGGATAGTGGGCTTTAGCTCACTATCTGAAAATTTAATTGAATAATATATTTGAAGTAGTAATTTAAATTTCTAATCGAATTGTACAGCAGTGTATATTTAAATTATGAAGGAATATATAGATTGCTAACTAATGAAAGTTAAGGTATTAATTTAATTATTAAGGACAAAACAGAATTAGACTGTTTTGAAAGGGGGCCCCTAGTTAATGGAGGAATTAGAGAATTTCGATAAGATTAAAATTGGATTAGCATCTGATGAATTAATAAGAGAATGGTCAAAAGGTGAAGTAAAAAAACCAGAGACTATAAATTATAGAACTTTAAAACCAGAGCGTGATGGACTTTTCTGTGAAAGAATATTTGGTCCAACAAAAGACTGGGAATGCCATTGTGGTAAATATAAAAGAGTTAGATATAAAGGTATTGTTTGTGACAGATGTGGAGTTGAAGTAACAAAATCAAAAGTAAGAAGAGAAAGAATGGGACATATAGAGCTTGCAGCACCAGTTGCACATATTTGGTATTTCAAAGGTATACCAAGCAGAATAGCTTTAATGCTTGATATTTCTCCAAGAAATCTTGAAAAAGTTGTATATTTTGCATCTTACATAGTTACAGATAAAGGTGATACTGGATTAATAAAATGTCAAGTATTATCTGAAAAAGAGTTCCATGAAGCAGAAGAAAAATACGGTAGAGGATCTTTCAAAGCTGAAATGGGAGCTGAAGCTTTATATAAACTACTTGCAGAAGTTGACTTAGATAAATTATCAGAAAAATTGAAAAAAGAGCTTGAAAAAGCAAGTGAGCAAAAAAAGGCTAAATTAGTAAAAAGATTAGATACTGTAGAATCATTTAGATTATCAAATAACAGACCTGAATGGATGATTATGCATGTTGTACCAGTTATTCCACCAGAGCTTAGACCAATGGTACAATTAGATGGTGGTAGATTTGCAACATCAGATTTAAATGACTTATACAGAAGAGTTATAAACAGAAATAACAGATTAAAAAGATTATTAGAGCTTGGTGCTCCAGAAATTATAGTAAGAAATGAAAAAAGAATGTTACAAGAATCTGTAGATGCATTAATTGATAATGGAAGAAGAGGAAGACCTGTAACAGGTGCTGGAAATAGACCTTTAAAATCATTATCAGATATGCTTAAAGGAAAACAAGGTAGATTCCGTCAAAACTTACTAGGAAAACGTGTTGACTATTCAGGACGTTCAGTTATCGTTGTAGGACCAGAGCTTAAAATATATCAATGTGGTGTTCCAAAGGAAATGGCAGTTGAGCTATTTAAACCATTTGTTATGAAAGAATTAGTTGGAAGAGGAATAGCACATAATATTAAAAATGCCAAAAGAATGGTAGAAAGATTACATCCAGAAGTATGGGGGATATTAGAAGATGTTATAAAAGATCATCCTGTAATGTTAAACCGTGCTCCTACACTACACAGACTAGGTATTCAAGCATTTGAACCAGTACTAGTTGAAGGTAGAGCTATTAAACTTCACCCATTAGTTTGTACAGCTTTCAATGCTGACTTCGATGGTGACCAAATGGCTATACATTTACCTTTATCACCAGAAGCACAAGCAGAAGCTAGATATTTAATGCTTTCAACAAACAACTTATTAAAACCACAAGATGGTAAACCAGTAACAGTTCCTACACAGGATATGATACTTGGAGCTTACTATTTAACAATGGAAGTTGAAGGAGAAGCAGGAGAAGGAAATTATTTTGCATCACCAGAAGAAGCTATAATTGCTCATGAAAATCATGATTTAGGAATGCATGCTCCAATATATGTAAAAATGAGCAAAACAGATGAAAATGGTGTTGTAAGATATGGAAAAGTAAAAACAACAGTTGGTAGAATTATATATAATAAAGGTATACCACAAGACTTAGGATTTGTAGACAGAACAAACCCTGAAACAGAATTTGACCCAGAAATTAACTTTGTTATAACAAAGAAAAATCTAGGAAAAATAATTGCTAACTCAATAAATGTTCACGGTTTAAGTGATACAGCTGAATTACTAGATTATATTAAAGCAACAGGTTATAAATATTCAACAGTAGGTGCTATAACAGTTTCAGTTAGTGATGTTAAAGTACCAGAGGCTAAGAAAACAATTATTGAAGAAGCATATAAACAAGTTGATAATATTACAAAACAATATAAACGTGGTTTAATAACAAACGATGAACGTTACAATGCAGTTATCAAAATATGGAGTAAAGCGACAGATGATGTTAAATTAGCCATGAAAGATAACTTTGAAAAATTAAATCCAGTGTTCATGATGTCTGACTCTGGAGCCAGAGGTAACTTAGACCAGTTAAAACAAATTGCTGGTATGCGTGGACTTATGGCAAGTACAACTGGTAAAACAGTTGAAATACCAATCACATCATGCTTTAGAGAGGGATTAAGCCCAATCGAATACTTCATAGCTGCCCATGGAGCTCGTAAAGGACTTTCAGATACAGCTTTAAGAACAGCCGATTCAGGATACT
This sequence comes from uncultured Clostridia bacterium, assembly GCA_934167365.1. Lineage (GTDB taxonomy): Bacteria > Bacillota > Clostridia > TANB77 > CAG-508 > CAG-492. The sequence goes on along the minus strand of CAKPKU010000018.1, from coordinate 15,330 downwards.
TAACAAGAAGATTAGTTGATGTATCACAAAATATTATCGTAAGAGAAAATGATTGTGGAACTCATGATGGACTTGAAATTTCAACAATTAAAGATGGAAATCAAGTAGTTGAAAAATTAGAGGAAAGATTAGTAGGAAGATATCCATTAGATGATATAATTAATCCAGAAACAAATGAATTAATTGTAGATTCAAATACAATGATTACTGACAAAATTGCATCACAAATTGTTGCAGCAGGAATAGAAAAAGTAATGGTTCGTTCAGTAATAGGTTGTAGAACAAAACATGGTGTTTGTGCTAAATGTTATGGTATGGGACTTGCTACTCGTGAAAATGTAAGCATAGGTGAGGCAGTAGGTATTATTGCTGCTCAATCTATCGGTGAGCCAGGTACACAGCTTACAATGAGAACAATTCACTCTGGTGGTGTTGCCGGTGTTGCCGATATTACTCAAGGTCTTCCAAGGGTTGAGGAATTATTTGAAGCAAGAAAACCAAAGGGATTAGCAATAGTTTCTGAAATTGACGGTACAGTAAGAATTGCCGAAGAGAAAAATAGAAAAGAAGTTATTATAACTAATAATGATGATTTAAGATCATATACAATACCATTTGGATCTAAACTTCGTGTTAGAGATAATGATGAAGTAAAAGCTGGAGATCCAATTACTGAAGGTTCAATAAACCCAGGAGAAATATTAGCAATTAAAGGACCTAATGGTGTATTTAATTACTTAATTACAGAAGTTCAAAAAGTTTATAGAAACCAAGGTGTTGATATTAATGATAAACATATTGAATTAATAGCAAGACAAATGCTTAAAAAAGTAAGAGTTGAAGATAATGGAGATACATCAATGTTCTCTGGATCTTTAGTTGATATGTATGACTTTGAAGATGAAAACAACAAAGTAATAGCAGAAGGAAAAACACCAGCAACTGGTAAGAGAGTTCTTCTAGGTATTACAAAAGCATCTCTTGCAACAGAAAGTTTCTTATCAGCAGCATCATTCCAAGAAACAACAAAAGTATTAACAGAAGCTGCAATAAAAGGTAAGACTGATGAATTAATAGGATTAAAAGAAAATGTTATCATTGGTAAATTAATCCCAGCAGGAACAGGAATGCAAGTATATCAAGATACAAAAATAAAGACTGAAGAAGAGGAAGATTCCGAAGAAAATTATGAAGATAATAATGAAGTTGAAAACGAAGCAGATGATTCAGTAGTAGAATAAAAAAAGCTCAGAAAGATTAACTTTCTGAGCTTTTTTCGTATAATATAAAAAAATTTTTTGCGTTTTTTATTAAAACATATTTATCATATTATTCTTCATCTATTTTTTTACCAAATATAGATTTTGCAATTCCACCAATAACAGGTAGCTCTGGGTCTTCATCTTTGTTGGCTTTTACAATTCCAATAATTACACATACAGCATATAATCCATATAAAATTTTTGAGAAAAATGGAATGTATACTGGAATAAATCTATATATTGCAACAAGAATCATATAACCAATACCTATAACAATAGCTTGAGCTGCATGAATTTTTGTATTTCTTTGATTATCTTTCATTCCAAAGAGAACAATAAGACCACCTATCCAAGTAAATACATATGCTAAAATAGCTTTTCCTTTTTCACTCATTTTCATTTCCCCTTTCTATAATTAAAAATATATTTGTACCAACTATATAAATAAATTCCAATAGTAAATGGAAAAACAATTGAAACATTATGGTTAAATTGATAAGCTGAATTAAAGTCAAAGTGTAATACTGACAAAAATGCTCTTGTCATACCACAATTCCAACAATTTTTTCCTGTAAGATGTTTTATTAAGCAAATATTGCTTAATATTTTTGAATCGATTGAAATATTATATAGTAGTATTAGTAAAATTAAATTAAATCCTAAAAATATAAGAAATTTAATTTTTGATGACATTACCATCTTTATCCTTAAAGTTTCCAGTTGCTATCATAATAATATCTATTAAAGTCCATATTCCGCAACCGCCTAATGTTAGTATTTGTAAAATACCAGTTCCAATTTTACCTACGTAAAATCTATGAATACCAATACTTCCTAAAAATAAACTTAATAATAATGTTACTAACCAGTCTTTTTCACTTTTCATAATATAATTTCCTCCTTTATTTTAAAATCCAACTACTGCCCCTTTTGAAATTTGATACTTATCTAATATAATTTTATCATCTAACATACTACAATATAAATAAATATTATACTCATCTTTATTATTTGTGTAAACGACAATAGCATTTAGTTTAGAATTACCATAATAATTAATATTAGCTCTTCTAAATTCCATATTTTGCATTTTATCAAGCTTTGAGTCCTTTTGAATTTTTTCACATACAGTTCTATTAAATTCATCTAGTGAAGATTTATTAAGAATGTTGTCAGTATATTGTCTCAATAAATTTTTTATAGACTCTTCTGTAAAGTTTGGATGTTCTTGCAAAAATTTTTGTAAATGTTTCTTTTCAAGGCTTCCTGTGAATCCAGCACTAATGTCTGATGAGCTGATTCCAGTATCTTTTAATATGTGCTGTTCAGCTCTATATTTTAAATTGCCTATTTTTGAATTAATAAATACAGCACCAATAAAAAATAATACAATAATTAAAAGTATTATAAATCCCATAATTACACCCCCTTATCTTTTGAATGAAATTTTGATGTTTTATTTAAATTAAAGTTATACAACATCTTAATTTTAATATACCATTAGTGTCGAAGATTGTAAATATGTTTTTTATTATTGTTTAATTTTGTAAAATAAATTATATAATTTGTGTCATAATATTTAATATATCATAAGATAAAGTAATAAATACTTTCATAGGAGGTTAACAAATGAGTGAAAGAGAATTTGTTGAATATAAAGTGAAAGAAAATGATTCTATTTATAAACTGGCTATGCAATTTAATACGAGTATAGATAGAATATTAATAGCAAATCCCAAGATAGATGTTTATAATTTAGAAATTGGAAAAAGGTTAATAATACCAACAGGAGATATTATTTCAGTGAACACAGAATACAATTCAAAAATGTTATTTGAGGATATAACATCTTTAAAAATATTATATCCTTTTTTAGAAGTTGGTGAAATAGGAAAAAGTGTTTTAGGAAAACCATTATACTATATAAAAATAGGAAAAGGCCAAAGATCTGTCTTCTATAATGGTTCATTTCATGCAAATGAATGGATAACAACTCCAGTTTTAATGAAATTTGCTGAAGAATATTTAAAATCAATAGTTGATGGAAAAAAAATATATGGGTATGATGCAAAATTATTATATAATTATACATCATTATATATAGTTCCAATGGTAAATCCAGATGGTGTGGATTTAGTCACAGGAAGTCTAGAAAATGTGGATAACATATATGAAAAAGTTGATAAAATTGCAAATGATTTTCCAGAAATACCGTTTCCATCTGGTTGGAAAGCAAATATAAATGGTGTGGATTTAAATTTACAATTTCCAGCAGGATGGGAGAATGCAAAAGAGATAAAATATGAACAAGGTTTTAATAAACCAGCTCCAAAAAACTTTGTAGGATATGGACCATTAACAGCACAAGAATCATTAGCAGTATATAATTTTACATTAAGACATAATTTTCTATTAGTAATAGCATATCATACACAAGGGCAGGAAATATATTGGAAATTTCAGAACTTTAATCCACCAATGTCAGAATATATAGGAAAACAATTTGCAAATTCAAGTGGATATTTACTGGCTGAAACACCTTATAATTCGAGCTTCGCAGGATATAAAGATTGGTTTATACAAAATTATAATAGACCTGGATATACAATAGAAGCAGGTTTAGGAGAAAATCCACTACCAATATCTCAATTTAATGAAATATACAATGATAATATAGGAATTTTGGTATTAGGTTTAGTTAATGTATTAAGTTAGATAAAATTAAATATATGTTAATATTAATAAAAATTAAACAGAAAATAAGAATAACGTTACTATTTAGGCTATTAAAAATTTTTCTAATTTACTCTAAATAGTAACATTATATTATTTTATAAATAACTTAATATAAAGGAGTTTGTATAATGATAAATATTAATGACACAACAGTTGCTGTTGAAACATCAGCAGAATTAAAAAGTGTATTAGAAGGTAATAATAACATTACCCTTATTTATTTAGCAAAAGATATTACTTTAGCACAAGGAATTTCAATTTTAGCAACAAAAACAGAAGTCACAATAGATGGTTTATATCCAACTGATGGTACAGGTGTAATACATACATATACAGATATGAATAGTGCAGGTAGTGGAGATACAATAGGTGTTCGTAGTGCAAGTAGTATTCATGTAACTGTTCAAAATTTAAATGTAGTAGGCAAAAATTATTATGGATTAATTTTTGTATCTGAAGACTCATCACATCAAAATGTGGTTGTTACATATAAAAATTTAACATACAATGGTCCACAAATAACATATCATCCTAGTGGATTATCAGTATATGAAAATTTAACGATAAATATAATAGATTCCACAGCATGTGTTGCAAATGAGGTGGCAGAAACGGCTAAATTGCAAATAGCGGGGAAAAATGAAATTACGCATAATTCAACAGGAAATTCTGCATTTTGGTTTAGAGGATATACAAATTCGCCATATTTAGAAATAATGGAAAATGCAGAAGTTTCTATTACGACAACCAGAGATATTGCATATAGTTCATATTATTTAGATTTACGAATAAATAAAAATGCAAAATTTAACATTAAAAGCAAATATGGATTTTTTAGAGATAACGGACATCAAGCTTCAGGGGTTTTAGTTGATGAAAATAGTACTTTTTCAATTATTCAAACACAAACAAATGGTAGTTATGCAACAATTTCATGTAGAGAAAATTTCATTGTTAACAAAAATGCTATATTATATTTAGAAGCTAATTATCAAAATAGAGCACCACTTATTTTATTTAATACATCATCTTCAGCACTTAAAATTACTAATCCAAAAAGTATTATTATATATAATAACAGCTATGCATGTTTATCATTTGCAAATACCACAACCTTTAGTATTACTTGTGGAAAAATAGATTATTGGTTAGATTCACCAGAATTAATTAGTACAGGAACTATTGAAAATAATCCCTTATATGCATGGTACAAATCAAATGAAGGAGATATTTCAATTACTTCAACTGTAACATCATCTAAAACAAGTATAACAAGTAATAACCTAACTGAATCAGAGCTACAAGCCCTTCCAGACTTAAGTTTATTAACATTTCAAACAGCTAAAACATTAAGATTTATAGAATTTGGAAATTTAGAGCTGAAAAATGCACCATCTGTAATTGAATTTCAAAGACCTATAATAAAGAATGATCCACTAATTTTAGGTAGAAAAGAAAAAACAATAACTATGTCTGTTATTGATTCAAGGGTCGTTAGTACAAATTGGTATTTATATGCATATATAGATAAACCACTTACAACTCCTGATGAAAAACATACATTGCCAAATTCCTTAATTTTTATTTCTAAAGATAATGAAATAAAGACTTTAAGTCAAACATCAGAGCTAATTTATTCTGGAACAGCTAGTGATGGTACTACAAAAACAACTGAAATATCATGGAATGAAAATGAAGGAATTTTATTTAAAGTAATTGAACCATTATATAATGGAGAGACATATTCAACCTTAATTAATTGGATTTTAACAACTGAAATACTGGAATAGTAAGAAAATAAAAAAGTTAAAATATTGAAATATAGTATCAATATTTTAACTTTTTTACTACTATTTTATAAATTAAATTTCATTTTAAACTTTTTATTATTTAATTTACAATAAACTGTAACATGAATTTTGTATTGAGTTAATCCATTTTTACAGCACTTAATTACTTTTATTTTATACAGATTATCATCATTTTCATAATAATAAACTGTTTTTAATTTGCATTTCTTTTTAAAACACTTATTATAAACAATTGAAACATTACTTTTATATATTTTACCATTACTTTTTATAATGGCAATATTTTTTAATGATTCCCAATTAGTACTAAACTTTTTGCACTTGAAAGGTAATTACTGAACTTGCACTAGTAGCTATTGTTTCTAAAGTTATGCTTAATTCACCTGATGTTGGATCATAAGTGTATTCAGCAGTTTTATCATTTACAGTAACAGTATCTTTTACTAATTTAATTAATGTTGGATCTAAAATATCGGTGAATGTTGGTGTTTCAAATGCATTTTCTGCATTATTTGTAACAGTAACAGTATATGTCAAGTTACCACTAGCCCAGTTTTGTTTATCTGCTGTTTTTACTATTGTTAAACCAGCTATTAAATCAGTTATAACTGCTTCTGAAGTAAGTGTTGTTGGTACAGAATCATAAGTTCCAACAACATTAGCAATATTACTTAATTTTACATCTGCCATTCTATTGCCACCCCCTTTTATATGTATATGAAACATATTAAAACTGGTCACACAAATATGTTATGAACAATAAAAAAGGTATGGTATAGAGCATAGAAAATACTATTAATATTGAGTATTTTATAACAGTAAATCTAATTTATGTTAGTATTAATTATTACAAAATAGTTATCAAAAATATATAAAACTAAATTACCCATCCACCATTAATAGAAATTACTTGTCCAGTGGTATAATCATCATTAATAAGCCAGTTAACACATTTTGATATAGCATCAGGCTCACCAATTCTTTCAAGTGGTATTTCATTTTTTATATCTTCTAGCTCTTTACTTGATAAGTGAGAATTCATTTCAGTGTTTATAATACCAGGTGCAATACTATTTATACGTATATTAGAAGGTCCAAGCTCTTTTGCTAATGATTTTGTCATAGCATCTAAACCAGCTTTTGCTACGGAATAGTGGACTTCACATGCTGCACCAACTAATCCCCATACAGATGAAATATTAATTATACAACCGAGATTTATTATGTATCATACTTGGTAATGTATCTTTAATTGTATAAAAAGCAGAAGTTAAATTAGTTTGAATCATATTATTCCACTCAATATCTGTTATATCTGTGAACAATTTTGTTGAAGATATACCAGCATTATTGATTAGTACATCTATTTTATGATATTTATTAATACAAAAATTAATTAATTTTGTTACTTCATAATGATTTGACACATCTGCTTTGAAAATGTCGATTTGTATATTTTTATTTGATAATTCAGATTGAATTAATAAAGCTTCTTTTTCTGATTTATTATAATTTAATATTACAGTATATCCGTTTAAAGCAAGGCTCTTAACTATATTTGCACCAATTCCTCTAGAGCCTCCAGTAACTAAAACCACTTTAGACATTTAAATCACTCCTTTTGAATATTTTTTTCGACCACTTCTACCATGGTTTAGATTTGCACCTTTATATGTGCTAGTCAAAGAATGACAGTTTGGACATAAGAGTATTAAAAAGCACAAAAAAACAGACAAGTTTTAAACAAGCCTGATTTTAAGTAATGGAGCCACTTGTCTGAATCGAACAGACGACCTACTGATTCATACTACTATAATTTTCATTACCACAAATGTGTTTGTAGTCTGGACTTTCTCTTTACCATAGTTTACTAACCTTAGGTACACCGTATAAAGTCTCTACACTCGAATTTCTTCTAGCTCGGGATTAACATATATAAAACTTAGTCTTCCCCGAATTAGCGGTGTCCACTTTATCTGTTTCCAAATAAAGGTGCAAGATAGTTCAAAATAGAAAATAAATTCTATCTATCCCACAAGTCAGTTGCTCTACCAGCTGAGCTAAAGTGGCATTATTAAATTGTGGTGACCCGTACGAGAATCGAACTCATGTCTCCGCCGTGAAAGGGCGATGTCTTAACCGCTTGACCAACGGGCCAAAAAATGTGAATATTTAGGATTTTTACAAATCCTAAATATCTTTGGTGAGCCATCGCAGACTCGAACTGCGGACAACTTGATTAAAAGTCAAGTGCTCTACCACCTGAGCTAATGACCCAAATGATTCACATTTTTTAGTGCTGCATTGCTGAATGCAAGACTTATTATAAACTCATTTTTCCCAAATGTCAACATATTTTTTAAATTTTTTTAATTTTTTTTAAAATATGTTTTTTTGAGCTCATGGTTGGTGCAACTGGAGGGATTCGAACCCCCGACCTTCCGGTTCGTAGCCGAACGCTCTATCCAGCTAAGCTACAGTTGCATTTCCATGCTCAAAATTTTATATCATTTCTTTTCTTATGTCAATAGATAAAACGAAAAAAATATCAATATGGATAATAAGTAATATTTGTATTGATATTTTTTTGATAGGAAATTATATGAGATTTTATTTGCTATTATTTTTTATACTATAATGGTAAATATCCCTAATAAGATATAGATAATGTTAATTTTGTAATGAAAGATTAATATTTTTATAAAAAGATGTAAAAACAGTGACTCCGTAAAGGAATAGTCCATTTTTTTCTATAGGTTTAAATTTGCAAAAAAGGAATATAGGAATTATAAGTATAATTGGATTTTAATTAAAATAAGGAGGAAATTATGAAAAAACGAAATATAAGTATAGCTATAATAACTGTAACAGTAATTTCATTATTATTAATTTTAGCATTTTTTACAGTTACTCATGGAAATACAACAGTTGATGAAAATGGTTTAAAGTGGTACTATACTGTAAATAATGGAAAAGCTTATGATGTATATCTATATAGTGGAACTCCTGGAACAACTCTAACAGTTCCAAGTACATTAGATGGATATCCAGTAGTTGGCATCAGAGGTGCACAAACATCTGTTGCAACTGGAACTTCAAATGGAAAAAATATACTAAATAATAATAGTTATAATTATACAATTAGACATGTAGTAATCCCAGAAACTGTAACTAGTATTGGCGCAAATACATTTTCTAATTTTTGCGGCTTAGAAGAAATTAATATACCAGATGAAGTTACAACAATAGGTGGATATGCATTTTATAACTGTAATAATGCAAGTAATGAAATAATTATTCCTGATAAAACAATATCAGTAGGACAATATGCTTTTTATCAATGTCATAATGTTTCAGGTATAAATATTGGTGACGGACTTACATCAATAGAAAGTTATACATTTGGTTGTGGCAAAGCAAAGTCGCTTACAATAGGAAATAAAGTAACAACAATAAAATCATATGCTTTTGGAAATAGTTCAGGCTTAGAAGGAACAATTACAATACCAGATTCAGTAGTAACAATTCAAAGTAATGCATTTCCAACAACATTGGGTGGAATTGAAAAAATTGAAATTGGAAAGGGATTAACAACAATTCCGGTAGGATTTTTCAATAATATGACATCTTTAAAAGAAATAGATGTATCAGAAGATAATACAAAACTATCAAGTGAGGATGGGGTTTTATTTAATAAAGATAAAACGAACTTAATGATTTATCCACATGCAAAAATAATGGAGAGTTATGTAGTTCCAAATACTGTGACAAGTATAGATTCAAATGCATTTGCAAATACAGAATTAAATAGTGTAATATTAAATGAAGGATTAATTAGTATAGGAACTGGAGCATTTACATATTCAAAAATATCTGGAAATCTAGTTATACCAAATTCAGTAACAACAATAGGAGCTAGTGCATTTTCATATTGTAAAGGATTAACTGGAGATTTAACAATACCAGACTCAGTTACAAATTTAGGTGAATCTGCATTTAGGTATTGTACCGGATTTGATGGAGTATTAACAATAGGAACAGGATTAACCAGTATACGAAATATTACATTTCAACAAGATTCTAAATTTAAAAAAGCTATTATAGGAAGTGGTGTAACAACAATCAGTTATGCAGTTTTTGAAGGATTTAGTGATATATGGATTAACAATATTCCAGAAAATGTTTCAGTAAATGAAAATATTGGAGGAAATGCTGAAAATCCATATATACATTGGTTAGATGATACACACAAAGTAACAATATCAACAGTACCAGGAGTACAATTAATAAATACTGATACAAATGAGGTGCTAACTAGTGGAAACTATATGTGTGATACATCTTTTAATTATAAGGTAAAAATTGAAGAAGGATATAATTATCCAGATTTAAAATTAATAGAAATAAATAATGATGATATAGAGAACTTTAAATCCGTAGATGTAAACACATCAGAAATATATACATTTGACAGATTAATAAGAACACGTGCAATATATGTTCAAAATTTAAGTGCAGGAGTAGATTTAAGTTTAAGAACATTTATAACAGAAGTAAATAGAGCAAACGTTGAACAATCTAGAGCGCCAGTAACTAACCCAGCAAATGGAAGTTTTGAATATTTACATACTAAATATCCTGTAATTGTAAAAACTGGAAATTTAGTTACATATAAAATAAGAGTATACAATGAAGGAATAACAGCTGGAAAAGCAACAAAAGTTAGTATGTATATTCCAGAAGGACTAGAATATGATTCAACAAATAAAACAAACACAGATAATGGATGGTATGCTGAAAATGGCAAAATATCTACAACATATTTATCAGATAAAGAAATCAAAGGATATAACGGAAATGGATCTTTAAATTATGAAGATATAGATGTTGTGTTAAAAGTTACAAAACAAAAAACAAATGATGAAAATACACGTTTAAATGTAATAGCAGAAATAGCAGAAGAAAGTGCAGAAGATGCAGACTCGACACCAGGAAGTATAACTAATGCAATATCTTCTGATTATAAAGAGCAAGAAAGTTATAATTCTACAACAGGTTCATATATTAGAGGACAAGAAGATGATGATGATTTTGAAAATGTATTAATATTAGGAAAAATCAAAGTTGAATATGGATTAAGAATAAACAAAATTGATACAGATACAAAAGAACTATTATCAGGAGCAAAATTTAATTTATTAAATGAAGATGAAGAAGTAATAAAAACAGAAGTAACAGATGAAAACGGTGTACTTGATTTTGGAACACTAACAACATATGGAGAAGGAGAAGATGTTTATTATATAGAAGAAGCAGAAACTCCAAATGGATATATATCTGTACAAAAATCAAAAATAAAAATAACAGTTGTAAAAACAATAATAGATGAAAATGCAGGAACATATTCAGTAAGTGTAGTATGTGATTTATTAGATTATTATGTTGATACAACAAGATATGAATTTACACCAGTAAAAACAGCAGAACAATTACAAAAAATGGGTAGTGGTGAAGTTGTTACAATAGATGGTGTTGACTATCAATATAATACAGATACAAACTATAAATTAATGAATGATATTGATTTAAGTGGAATAGAATGGACACCAATATCAGATGAAATGAAATGTATAATAGATGGTGACAACCACAAAATAAGTAATTTAACAATCACACCAGATGCAGATTCAGAAATATCTGAAATAGGATTATTTAAAGTATTTTCTGGAATTGTAGAAAATGTGGAATTTGAAAATGTATCAATAAATATACCAAGTTATGTAGAAAATCCAACAACACAATCTGGATTTACAGGTGTTGGAGCTATAGCAGGAGTTATGAAAGAAGGATATATAAGAAATTGTAAACTTTCTGGAAGTATAAGTAGCTCAAAAGACAATGTTGGTGGATTTGTAGGACACACATTAGAAGGAAAAATAGTAAAAGTACAAAATTGCGTAAATAATGCAAATATAAGTACAAATGGATCTAATGCAGGTGGATTAATAGGTTGTGCATTAGGAGCAGTAAGTGTTACAGATTGTACAAATAATGGAAAACTAACTTGTGATAACTATAATGCAGGTGGATTAGTAGGATATGTTAAAGCAAGTAATTATAATGAAACTGAAATTAAAGCAGATTTTGATGATCAAGATAAAAAGATTGATTTAGTAGTAGAAAACAAAAATACAAAAGGTCAATACTCAATTGTATTAGAAAACATAGATGGAGAGACTTTAGGATTAGTTTCAGGAGCTGTATATAAAGTATTAGATAAAAATAAAAATGTAATATCAGGACTAGAAAATGTATCATTAGAAAATGGAACATTAAAATTAAAAACAGTAGATATTGAAACATTAGGAGTAGATACATACTATATAAAAGAAATAACACCAGCAAGTGGTTATGAAAAATTAGATACTTACATTAAACTTAGTGTAAGAAGATATTGGGATGGTGGAACAGAAAGATTTAAAGTAAGTGTTGAAACAGAAAACTTAACTGATGATGGATTAAATCAAGATGTTCCAGACACAACAGAAGATAAATTGCCAAGTAAAACAGGTGAGGTATTTACAAAAGTTAACTTTGCAAATGTATCATGGAATTCAAATAAAGCAGAATTTAAAGATTGTATAAATACAGGAGCAATAGAAGCTAAAAATATGAATGCAGCAGGAATTGTTGGTACATCACATTGTATTACTGAAATATCAAATTGTGAAAATACAGGAAATATAAACTCAAAAAGTAAAGCAGGAGGAATTTTATCAGAGCTAAAAACTACTGATAATTTAAATGTATATTCTAAATTTAAAGGATGTACAAACTCTGGTGAAATAACTTCAAAAGGAAGTTCATATGGATCATCAGGTGGAATAATTTCACATGTAATGGGTTGCATTAAAATAAATAATTGTATAAATAATAGTAATATAAATGCTCAAGAGAGCGTAAATGCAGCAGGTGGAATTGTTGGTGATTTAGATGGACAAATCATGGTAGACTCTTGTGAAAACAGAGGTAATGTATTAGTTCAAGGTGATGCAAAAAGCTGGAATGCTGGTGGAATCATTGGAAAGAATTATGCTGATACACATAATGTACCAGAAATAACAAGAGAGCAAAATATAATTACTGTTACAAATACAAAAAATAATGGAAACATACAATGTGGTGGTCATTTAGGTGGAATTATTGGTGCAACAATTGCAGTAGAAGTTAATATAGATAATTGTGAAGTAAGTGGAACAGATGATAATAAAATTACAATTATAGATACATATGAAGGAGATAAAGCCGGAATCATAGGATATTTAAAAAGCGAGTCTTTAAGTATAACAAACTGTAATATAAACAATGTTATATTTGTAAGAGAAAGTGAAGTATCAAATAGTTCATCCGGAGCAACTGCTGGAGTCATTGGTTGTATATGTGTAGGATATGATAATGACAGAATGAGAAAAGCAGAAATTTTGAACTGTAATGTAGGTAATTGTAAAATAAGTACATTAGGAAAAGAAACAGCTGGAATAATTGGTTTAGCATATGGTTCTGGACGTTATAACAGTGAACCTCTAATAGACGATTGCATTATTTCGGATTGCAGTGTAAACAATTGTGAAATATTAAATGATAAGGTAATTTCAACTTATGGAAGTTCAGCAGGTATATTAGCTGCAACATGGGGTGTAAAAAATATAAATATTAATAATTGTGGAGTAAATAATAGTAATATTACATCAAATTGTTACGTTAATAATGGTAATGATATGGACGTTGGTGGTATTTTAGGAATATCAAGTTGCGCGCAAAATGTTGAATTGAAAGATTGTGATGTTGAAAGTACTGATATTATTAACAATTCAGGATCAGGTGATTCATTAGCAAATGCAGGAGGTATAGTTGCTGCAGTTAGTCCATATTATTCTAATAATGTGGAATTATCAATAATAAATTGTAATTGGAAAAATGGAAATATGACAGCACAACAAGGAAACGCAGGAGGAATTTTAGGATGGATAGGTACTTGTAAAAATGAAGGAAATATAGAAAATTGTAAAGTAGAAGGTGTTAATATTAATTCTGAAGCAAATCATAGCAGTAATAGTAATACAGCTGGAATTGTAGCAACAGCTGGCAAAACTTTAAATATGAAGAATTGTAATTTGTTAAATTCATCTATAACAGGTAAAGGATCAAATACAGCAGGAATATTAGCATTAGGTAATACAAATGCATATCAGAAAGGTACATATAAAGTTACAGATTGCCATGTATACAATACTGATATAAATTCAGAACATGAATTTGAAGGGTATAGCTCTAATAATAGTACAGCAGGATTAATTGCATATGTAGGGGATAATCTTATAATCAACAATTGTACAGTTAAAAAAGGGAATGATAGAGGCTCTGTCATAGGCAAAGGGGCACAAGTATCTGGAGGTATTGCTGGTGCTTATGAAATACAAGCAAGTAATTGTAGTATAAGTGGTATAAATATTGAATGTAACTCTACAATATTAAGTAATATGTCATTTAGTAGAACAATATCTGGATTTTTAGGAGTACAATGTAGCAATACCGAAGGAAATAAGCTACAAAATATTACTATAAAAGATGTAACACTAAACGGTGCACCTGAAGGCGGTGGAGGAATATTTGCAGTTATGATTTCTCCAAGTGTAATTGAGAATTGTACGGTTTCTAATATTAAAATTAAACAACGTAATAACGGAGAAAATATGGGAGGAAATCCAGCATATGATGGTTCGTTCGGTGGAATAGGAGGAGTTATTTACAATACTCCTAAGACCATAAAGAATAACAATATATCAAATTCTACAATAGATGTAGCAATTCAAAATGCTGGGGGATTATTTGGATCAGTTATAAATAGTGCAGTAATAGATAATTGTAATGTTGAATCAGTAACAATTAATAATCCAAATATTGAAGCAGGATCAGGATATCAAAATTCATCATATTATGCAATATTAGGTGGTTTAGTTGGATATTCAAATGATATAACAATTAAAAATTCATCTAATGTTAAAAAATCAAATATTACTATAAGCAATGGTATTGGAAAACCAGCATATGCAGCAGGTATGTTAGGATTTTCTAAAGGAGACGTTACAATAGATGATTCAAAAGTAATAAATACAACTGTAAATAATGAAACTGCTGATGGTATTATTGGTGGATTTGTTGGAATGACGGATTATAAAGAAGCACAATATATATTTAAAATATTAAATATTAGCAATTCATCTTTAGAAAATTGCAATAATATAACAGGAAAGAAACATGTTGGTGGTGTATTAGGATTCGGAAGAATAAATGCTAACAATATTACAATTTCAAATAGCACTATTGAAGGATTAGGAGATTCCGGAGATGTTGGTGGTATTGTTGGAAATAACGAATTAGATTCTACAATAAATGGAGTAACAGCTACAAATATTAATGTATCAGGAAAACAACACGTTGGTGGTATTGCAGGATATAGT
>CAKPKU010000017.1 GCA_934167365.1 uncultured Clostridia bacterium | reverse complement strand
GAAGATTGGGCAAGGTATGATTATAATAGTATACTAGAAGAAAAAACAGAAGATGCAATAGAAAAAGGACTAGCCCAGGGAATGGAAAAAGGATTAGCCCAAGGAATGGAAAAAGGATTGGCACAAGGATTAGAGCAAGGATTGGAACAAGGATTGGAACAGGGATTGGAACAGGGATTGGAACAGGGAAAAGCAGAAACAAATGCGAAAATTGTAAAAAATATGATAAAACAAGGAATGGATATAAATACAATTAGCATAATAACTGGATTAAGTAAAGATGAAATTGAAAAATTGAGAGAAGATTAGTTCAAAATTATATATGGATAAAAAAGTATGGTATTATTAAAATGAACCCAAAATGTTAAATAAAACATGGAGGGGTCATTTTTTCTTATAATAATATGAAACTTCAAGTCATATAACTCAAAGTAAATATAGATACTTGGTTTTCAACGAAAAGTTTTACATATAAGTATAAATTACAAAGTAACATTATTTAATATTTTAAAGGAACTCATTGAAAAATAAAGACTATACTGCTATAATCAAAAAAACTTTAAAGGAGATTGCTAATGAAAAGGAATTTATATTTATTTTATATTTTAATAATCATACAACTGTTGCGGAAGAGTTATTTTAAAGGAAAATTTTACATATTTTTTTAAAATCTGGGGAATTTTGTTTGTACTTGGGGTTGTTTTTTTTCCTATTACATCGAAAATATTCAATAAGTTCCATGATAAAGGATGGATGAGCTCTAAAATAATCGGCTTGGGAATAACTGGTTTAACTATGTTTTTAATTTCATATATTAAAATATTAAAATTTACAACATTAAATTGTTATATCATTATTGCTGTATTTTTTATAATTGGAATAAGGCTTTTTAGTAGTAAAAAAAATACAATACATTTTAATTTGAATAATACAATAAAAAATATTTTAATAACAGAAATAATTTTTTGTGTAATTTTTATAGCATGGACATATATACGAAGTTATGATGTTGCTATTGATAATACTACAGAACAATTTATGAATTATGGATTTATGAATAAAATAATGAAAAGTGAATATATGCCTCCAGAAGATATATGGTTTTCAGGTCATAATATCAATTATTATTATTTTGGACAATATATTTCAACATTTCTTACAAGAATATCTTTTTTACAAGTTAATGAAGGATATAATATAATTTTAGCATTGATTGCAAGTTTGACTTTTATGTTACCGTATTCTATTGCTTTTAATCTTGGTAAAGCTTTAATAAAAGATGATAAAAATAAATTTAAATCAAAGGTGCCATATATAATTGCTATATTGACAGGATTATCAATATGTATAGGTGGAACATTATATTATCCTATTTATAGATGTATACCTAAAGAGAATGGCGAACCTTATTACTATTGGGATGCTACTAGATATATAGGGTATAGACCTGAAACAAAAGATAAAACAATTACTGACACGCCATCATATTCGAATTTTGCAGGAGATTTACATGCACATTATATAGATACAATGTTTGTTTTTGTTATTTTAGCATTATTACTTGCAATTATGTTTAATGAAAGATTGCCAAGCAATAAAAAACGTTTATATAATTTAAATTTGGTATTTCTTGGTATATTTCTTGGAATACAAAAAATGACAAATTATTGGGATTTTCCTATATATACAGTTATTATTTTAGTAAGTATTATTGCAAACAATATTATGAAATATAAGTGTAGTAAAAAAAATGTGATAATTACGATCATTCAAATACTAGAGCTGGCTTTCATAGAAGAGCTAATAACATTACCATTTTCTAAAGATTTATATATTAGTGCAACTGAAGTAAAACTTACAAATGTTGTATCTCCATTTTATAAGTTATTGGTATTATGGGGATTGCCCGTAATATGTTATATTAGTTATATATGTTATTTTATATTTTATTTAGTGAAAAATAAAGAAAGTAAGTTTATTAATAAGATCAGGTTTTTTAAAATTTCAGATATATTTATATTAGTTATGGGAATATGTGCATTAGGATTAATAATATTGCCAGAGCTTATTTATTTAAAAGATATTTATTCTGATGAATTTAAGAGAGCTAATACGATGTTTAAGTTAACATATCAAGCATATATTCTATTTAGTTTTTCAACATGTTATATAATTATAAAATTTATTTATGAAAAGGGTTGGAAAATTAAAAGAATAATTGTAATAATATTATTAATAGTTCAATTATCAACATTAGGATATGGATTAAATGCTATTGGATATGAATTAAGAAATTTTAATAAGAATGATATGGCTAATAGTGAGATATATATACAAAACTACTATCCAGATGATTATAATGCTATACAATGGATTAAAGAATATATAGATAATTCTGATGTTATTGCTGAATGCGTTGATGGAAGTTACACAGTTTCATCAAGAATATCAGTATTTACAGGGAATCCAACTGTTTTAGGTTGGCATGGACATGAGTGGATTTGGAGAGCAGAAGACTATAAGTCCCCTAAAGAGGAAAATGAACGTTGGAGTGATATTAATGGATTATATTCAAGTAAAGATATAAATTATATAAACAATATAATTGAAAAATATAATATATCGTATATTTATTTTGGAAATGTAGAATATGACAAGAATTATAGTGTTGATGCCCTATTAAATGTAGGAGAGCTTGTTTATGAAAATACAAATAGGTATCATAAAAGTCCAGTATATATTATAAAAACGAATAATTAATATATACAAAATAAATAATAAATGATATAATTTTTATATATTTTATAAAGGAGGAACAAATGAAAATGAAGAAAAGGTTTAATTTTAAGATTATTGCAATTCTTAGTATTATACTTGTTGCATTAACAGGATGTAAGGGAGAAGAAAACAAACAGGAGGATAACACTACAGATAATAATGTAAAAAATGAAATTAATACTACAGATAATAATAATAGTAGTTCAATAGCAAAAAAAGGATATTTTGTAGAGTATAAAGGTAATACATATTTTTGGAAAATTTCTTCAAATAGTAGACAACAATCAGCTTTGTTTGCTAATTATTATGATGTTTCAGGAACTAAAAATTCATTAGTAAAAATAGATAAAAACGGAGAAGAGCAAAATGTTTTTACTGATAATGGAAGCGGAGAGCTTTTTATAACAAATGATAAAATATTCTTTTCAAGTGCTGATGATGATTATAGTAACAGTAGATCTATATATTCAGTAGATTTAAGTGGAAATAATAAAAAAAGTTATCAAGTTGGTATAATGAAATATATAGTTAACAACTATTTAATATGTCAAACACAAAATGATGGAAATATATTTAGAATTAATACACAGAATGATGAAATTGAGGAGCTAATTTCAAATGCTAATATAATAGGTTTAGTAGATAATACAATATATTATGCAAAAGCTGATAGTTCAAAAACAGGAAAATTAGAAATTGGAAGTGTTACTGATAAAACTGATAATGGAATAATTGCGACAATTTCAAAAAAAGAGTTCCAAGAATTTTATGAAGGAGCTCCAATTGAAGTTGTAGATTTTTTTGAAGATAATCAAAAAATAAAAGCATATATTGGATTTCGTGCTGGTACAGGTAACTTTTTACAAGATGTTATTGAATTAAAAATGGACAAAGATGGTAAAAATCAAAGTATAAATAAATCTAATTCAGATGAAACTTTATTAGATGAAGAGCATAGTTATGATGAAGTTTACCTAAAAGCTATTGAAGAAAATGGAAAATATAAAAGTAATTTAATGTATGTAGATTCAAAAACAAAAGAGCGCAAAATTGCTATGACTGAAGATGAAATGGTTAGCAAACTTGGACTTGTATCAGATGATGAACATATGATTAGTTTATATGTAGGTAATGTTATTGATGATGATTTATATGTTGTTTTAGATAATGGTGTACATAATTCATCAGAAGATATTGGGTGGAGATATTCATATAAAAGAAGTAAAACTGTATGTTTTAAAATTAACATTAAAAGCAATGAAATAACTAAGTTATATAATTTTTAGTATTGCATATAAATAGTAAATCATAAAAAGCTATATATTAAGTAAATACTTGAAATTTTAAATCTGTACGGGTAAAAAGTTAACATAAGCTTTACTTAAAGTGAAATTTGTGTTATACTAGGTATGTGAATTAAAAGATTTTCTTAAAAATTTTGACTTGAAGCATTCTTTGATGTTTTAAGTCAAATTTTTTCAAGAATAAAATGAAAATGAAAGGGGAACGTTAGTTTTTACTAACTACAAAAAAATGAATTTTAAAGAATTGAATTTATCAGAAAAATTAACTAAAGCATTAGATGACATTAATTATAATGAAACAACTGAAATACAAGAAAAAGCAATACCAGAAATTTTAAGAGGAAATGATATAATAGGTTTATCACAAACAGGAACTGGAAAAACAGCAGCATTTGGTATACCTGCTATTGAAAATATTGATGTGATGAATAAAAAAACTCAAATACTTATATTAGCACCAACAAGAGAATTAGCATGTCAAATTACAGATGAGCTTAGAAAATTTACAAAATATATAGAAAACTTGAAAATACTTACTGTATATGGTGGTCAATCAATTGAGAAACAAATTATACCATTAAGAAAAGGAGTTCAAATTGTTGTAGGAACTCCAGGAAGAATAATGGATCATATGAGAAAGAAAACATTAAAACTTGCAAATGTTAAAATGGTGATTTTGGATGAAGCAGATGAAATGCTTAATATGGGATTTAGAGAAGATATAGAAACAATTTTACAAGAAGTTCCAGAAGAAAGACAAACATTACTATTTTCTGCAACAATGAATGAAAAAATAATGTCAATTACAAAAAAATATTTAAAAAATCCAAAAAAGATAAAAATCAAAGCAAAAGAGCTTACAGTTGAAAATATCAATCAAATAGCATATCAAACTAAAAATAATATGAAAGATGAAATTACAACAAGAGCAATTGAAATGTACAAGCCAGAAAAATTAATAATATTTTGTAATACCAAAAAGAAGGTTGATCAATTAAATGATTATTTAAAGGCTAAAAAGTATAATGTTGATATTATTCACGGAGATGTTAAACAAGATCAAAGGGATAGAACAATAAAGAAATTTAAACGAGGAGATATAAGAATTTTGATTGCAACAGATGTTGCAGCTAGAGGAATTGATGTCGCTAATTTAGATTTAGTTATCAATTATGATATACCACAAGAAAATGAATATTATGTACATAGAATAGGGAGAACCGGTAGAAACAAAAGTGCAGGTCAAGCTATAACATTTGTTGTAGGAAAAGAAAAAAATAAGTTAAAGGAAATAGAACAATATGCAAAAACAAAAATAAAATTTGCTGAAGTTCCAACTATTACTGAAATTAATAAAATAAAAGACAATGAATTTGTTGATAAAATTAAATGTATAATGGATAAAAATGAATATAAAAAATCTGATATATTTGATAAATTGATAGATGATGAAAGTACAGATTTGAAAAAATTGGCAAAAGCTATGTTTTCAATTATTAATGGTTCAATTAATGAAAAAAATACTGAAAACAAAACTGTGTATGAACCAGATGAAAATGGATATGTAAAACTATTTTTTAATTTAGGTAAAAAAGATAAAATAATGGTTAAAGATATAATTGGTAGCATGTCAGCAAATACAGCAATCAGTGGTAAAGAGATAGGAAAGGTTAACATTTTAGAGAATTTTTCATTTGTAGAAGTTCCAGAAGGGTATGTTGAAGAAGTTTTAGAAGGAATGAAGGAAAAGCCTATTAAAGGCAAAAGTGTTAATATAGAAATAGCAAAAGCATAAACTTGAAAAAATAATAAAAATTTTACAAAATAAGAAACACAAGATTACAATGTAATTTTGTGTTTCTTTTGCATAATTTGTCTATTAAGTGTTATATATGGAAAAATAAAATAGAAAAATTTGAAAAAAAATATACTTTATGGTAGAATTTCTTTCAGGAAGGGAGTCAAATATGAGTAATAAAAGTGATAAAGGAAAATATGAATATTATAAAAAAATAGGATGGAAAGCATTAATGATAATTGTAGCATTATTAGCAGTTTTTGTTACATATAAACTTGCAATATTTTACATTCCATTCGTAATTGCATATATAATATCAAGGCTATTAGAGCCACTAATTAGTTTTCTTAATCAAAAACTAAAAATTAACAGAAAGTTATCAAGTATAATAGCAATATTGTTATTATTAGGAACAATTGGAAGTTTAATAACTGTATTAATTATTTCTCTTATTAATGAAATAACACATATTATATCAAATTTTAATATAAATATTAATGAAATTCAAAATTTTGCAAATGATATTATAAATAAATATAATATAGAAATTTCTACTGAAAATTTGAAAAATAGTATTGCTGGAAGCATGGATACAATAAAAAATATAGTTATAGGTATTAGTATGACAATACTTAATGTTTTAACATCAATACCAACTGTTGTTATGTATATAATAATAACTCTATTGGCTACAATTTTTATGTGTTTTGATAAGCAATATGTGAAAAGTGTATTAAAAAAACATATACCAAAAGTATTTTTAGATAAATTAAAAAGAGTTCTTACAGAAACTTGTGGAGTGGCAATTAACTATATTAAAGCTGAGGCAAAATTATCTGTTATATGTTTCTTTTTAGTATTAGCAGGTTTTTGGATTATGAAATTTGTAGGAATACAAGTAGATTATCCAACAAGTGCTGCTGTTATTACAGGTATAATTGATATATTACCACTATTAGGTGCTGGTGCAGTTTTAATACCATATGCTATATATTCATTTTTTACAGGAAATGTTGCTTTTGCAATTGGAACAGCAATTATATGGGGAATTTGGGCAGTTTTAAAACAAATTATTGAACCAAAAGTTGTGAGTAAACAAATGGGACTACATCCAATATTCACACTAATTGCAATGTATACAGGTTATAAAATAGTAGGAGTTTTAGGTTTAATGCTTGGACCTATCACATTGCTTATATTAAGAAATATTTTTAAAACCACAGTAGATAAAGGAGTGCTAAAATCATTCTTTGAGTTAGAATAAATTTCAGGTAGGTTGATTTATGAAGAAACTAGAAGTTAACGAATATAAAAAAAAGGATATAACAATATATATCGTATTGAGATTGTTTGTGATAATAACAATGATCATTCAATTAATAAGAGGAAACTTTGAAAATGTATTTATGTGTATATTAACATTAATATTATTTTTAATCCCTGTATTTGTTGATAAGAAATTAAATATAGAGCTACCAAGTACCTTGGAAAAGATAATTTTAATATTTATATTTTCAGCAGAAATCTTAGGTGAAGTGCAAAATTTCTATGGAATATTTAAAAGTTGGGACACAATGCTTCATACGATTAATGGTTTTTTATGTGCGGCAATAGGTTTTTCAATGATTGATATTTTGAATAATTCAGAAAAATTTCATACTAAAATGAAACCATTTTTTGTTGGAGTTGTTGCTTTTTGTTTTTCTATGACAATAGGTGTTCTATGGGAATTTTTTGAATTTGGAATGGATAATTTTTTTAAAACTGACATGCAAAAGGATAGAATTGTTAAAACAATATCATCAGTAGAATTAAATCCTCAAAAGGAGAATAGTCCAATAGTTGTAAGAAATATAGATAAAACAGTTATTTTTTATACAGATAAAGATGGAAATAGTCAGGAGTTAACCATTGAGGGTGGCTATTTAGATATAGGTATAAGAGATACAATGAAAGATTTAATAGTGAATTTTATAGGTGCAATAGTGTATTCTGTAATTGGATATTTTTATATTAAAGATAGAGATGGTTATAAGTTTGCAGAAAATTTTATAGCTAGAAAAAAGAAAACGTAGTAAAAAAAATAATAATAAATTAGTTAAAGGTTGTGAAAATATGGAAAATACAAAAGAAATGAATGAAATAAAAGAAGAAAAATTAAAAAGTAAGAAAAGCAAAACTATATTTGGTTTTTCAATATGGAGATTATTAGGATATTTTATTATATATAGTATATTAGGATATATAATTGAAACACTATTTGGAGCTGCTACAAAAGGCGTTATAGAAAGTAGAAAGAGTTTTTTATATGGTCCTTTTTGTGGAATATATGGAATAGGTGCAATAGTAATGATTTTGTGCCTACAGCCATTTAAGAAAAATAATAATACATTATTTTGGGGAGGCTTTCTTGTTGGCTCTGTAGTTGAATATATTGTTAGTTGGATTGGTGAAATGATTTTTCATGTTATTTGGTGGGATTATTCAAGCATGCCACTTAATATAAATGGAAGAGTATGTGTATTTTTTTCAATTTTTTGGGGGCTACTTGGAATATACCTAATTTCATATGTCAATCCAAAAATAGATAGATTAATAAATTGGATAAAAAGTAAAATCTCCGAAAAAATATTAAAACCATTAGAAATATTTGTTATGGTTTTTGTTATTGCAGACTGTTTAATTACGGCATATGCTCTTGAAATGTTTTTTGTTAGAATGGTTACAGAGCATGATTTAAATGTTAATAATAAAGATTATATATCAAGAAAATATGATGAAATCTACAAAAATGATGAAAAGTCAAAATTTATTTATAAGTATTTTGGAAATGAAAAAATGCTAAAAACATTTCCTAATTTAAAGTTATTAGATAATAATAAAAATATAGTTTATTTTGATAGTTTACTACCAGATATTAAGTCTTATTATTTTGTAATATCTGATAAACCTATTAAAGATAAAATAGTAGAAGATGTTGAAACATTGAAAAAATAATTAATAGGAGTTTTTATGAAAAAAAGCAAAAAAATATTAAGTTTAATTTTAATAATTCTTGTAGTTTCTATATTAAGTTTGGGATATTTATTTTTTACAAAATATAAAACACAGTATAAAAAAATATATATTGCGAGTAGTAATAATAAGGTTGAAAATGTAGTACAAACTGATGAAAAAAAGATTGCAAATGTCGAAATTCTGAAAGTTAATGAATGGAATAATGGAAATAAAAAAAATGCACAATATAATATAAATATTGAGAATATATCAGGTAATACAATTGAAAATTGGAAGTTAGATTTTGAAGTGAATGATGATTTTAAAATTTCTCAAATATGGAATGGAAATTATAATATAAGTAATGGAAATCTTATAATTAGTTGTGAAGAATATAATTCACAAATACAGCAGAATCAGAAAGTTGAAATAGGATTTATTGCAGAATTTGAAAAAGATATAAATATTGATACATATAAATTATCTGCAAATAATATTGAAAATAGCTCTTTTAAGCGAATAGAAAATAGTGAAAAAATGAAAAAAAATAATCTAAGTAAAAAAGTAGTATATAATAGAATTCAAAAAAATAATTTAATAAAAATTATGAAGTTAGGAGCGATAAATATAAATCAAAATAGTTGTAAAACGCCAGTTGAACTACATGGAAAATTATCTGTTAAAGGGACTGATATTGTTGATTATAAAGGAAATTTATTCCAATTAAGAGGTGTAAGTACACATAGTATATATGAGTATTCAGAATATATAAATATTGATACATTTAAAGAGCTACGAGATAAATGGAAAATTAATGTTATTAGAATAGCAATGTATAGCAACCCTAATGATGGATATTCAAGTAGCTTACATGAAAAAGTAAAAGAAGCAGTTAATTATGCATCAGAATTAGGATTATATGTAATTATTGATTGGCATATATTGTATGATAATAATCCAAATATATATAAAGAACAAGCTGTAAGTTTTTTTAAAGAAATGGCAACAGAATTTAAGGATAATAATAATGTAATATATGAAATATGCAATGAGCCTAATGGAGCTGATGTAACATGGATAAAAGATGTAAAACCATATGCAGAAGAAGTAATAGGCGAAATTAGAAATATAGATAAAGATTCTATAATAATTGTAGGAACGCCAACTTGGTCTCAAGATGTTGACATTGTGGCTGATAATAAAATAGAAAATTATTCAAATATAATGTATGCGTTGCATTTTTATGCAGATACACATAAAGAACAATTGAGAGCAAAATTAACAAGTGCAATTGAGAAAAATTTACCTGTTTTTGTTTCTGAGTTTGGAATAAGTAGTGCAGATGGAAATGGTAATATTAACAAAGATGAAGGCGATATATGGATAAATTTTCTAAATGATTATAATATAAGTTGGGTATGTTGGAATTTATCAAACAAAAATGAAGCATCTGCATTATTAAAAAACACATGTAAAAAGTTATATAATTTTGAAGCTGAAGATTTATCACAAGAAGGCGTATGGCTATTGGAAAAGTTAAAAGATAGCTAAAGCTAACAATAAAAATTGTATTGATATAGTAATTAATTGTGTTATAATATTATAAGATTTAGAAAACTAGTTATAATATATAGAGAAAAGAGGTAAAAATATGGATTTTATTAGAAATTTAAGAAAAGCAGAATGGTATAATGTAATAATTTCAGTTTTGTTTATAGTAATTGGTATAATTTTAATTAAAAGCCCAGAGCAAGTACTACAAATAGTTTCAATTATAATGGGAGTTGCATTTTTAGCTCTAGGTATAATAAGAATAATTAAGTATTTGAATGACAAAAGAGCAAATAATGAGTTATATTTTGATATGGTTTTTGGATTAATAGCTGTAATAACAGGATTAATAGTTATATTTTGTACATCAGCAATAGAAGCAATTTTCAGAATTATAATAGGAGTATGGATTATATTTTCAGGATGCAATAGATTTGCTTTAGTAAAACAATTAAAAGAGGCAAATTTAAAAGAGTGGATTGTAAGTTTAGTTTTAGCAGTATTAATGATATTATGTGGTGTATATATGATTGTAACTCCAGGAACTGTTGTTGCAGTAATAGGAGGAATAATTATTGCATATTCAATTATAAACTTAATTCAAAGTATAATGTGTATTAAGAATTCTAAAGTTATAATTATTGAAAAATAATAAAACATAATAAGAAATATTAGGAAGGATTGAAAGAAAATGGGTTTAGATATAAAAATACCAAAGTTTAAGTTTCCAAAGTTTAAATTTAAAGAAATTGAAGATGTTGAAAGTATTAATCTAGAAAAAGTAAAAGAAAAAACAGAAAAAAATAAAAAAGATAAAAAGCAATATGAAGGAACACATTTTTCTACAATAAAAGAAGCTTTTAATAATAGTATGGAAAAATATGCAAACAATGTTCTTATTATGGAAAAAGAGGATCATAAAACTCCATATAAAGAAATAACATATAAGCAATTTGGAGAAGATGTAATTAATTTTGGTACAGGATTAACAAAGGTTTTAAATCTAAAAGATGAAAGAGTAATTATAATAAGTGAAACAACCTATGGTTGGTATTTATCATATATGACACTTTTATGTGGAGCAGGAATTGCAGTACCACTAGATAAAGAGCTACCAGTAAATGAAATTGAGAATTTAATAAAAAGATCAAAAGCAACAGCAGTGATTTATTCAGCCAAAAGAAAAGATCAAATTGACAAGGTTAAAGATAATGTTCCAATGGTTAAATATTTTATAGAAATGAATTCATATAATAAAGTTAAAGGCAGAGATGTTGGTTTAAATTATGTATTACTAGAAGGAAAAAAATTAGTTGAAAATGGAGATGAATCATTTAAAAATATTGAAATTGACCCAGAAGAGTTTAAAATATTATTTTTTACATCTGGTACAACATCACAATCAAAAGGAGTTATGCTTTGTAATAAAAATTTAGCATCAAACATTAATGCATGTAGTGCATATGTTGATCTAAAAGAAACTGATAGATTATTTTCTGTATTACCACTACATCATTCATATGAATCATCAATAGGATTTTTATATCCATTTGGAGTTGGAGCATCAATTGCAATTTGCGAAGGTTTAAAATATATTTTACCAAATATGAAAGAATCAATGCCAACAGCAATATTAACAGTACCAGTATTAGTTGAAAATATACATAAAAATGTAAACAAATCAATTGAAAAAAGCGGAAAAACAGCAGTTGTAAATTCTATGATACATGTAACAAATGCCTTAAAAACAGTTGGAATTGATATGAAAAGAAAAGTATTTAAAGAAATACTAGATAATTTAGGTGGAAAATTAAGAATAATAGTTTCAGCAGCAGCACCAATTGATCCTAAAGTTGGAAAATGGGTACAAGATATAGGAATAACATTTTTACAAGGTTATGGTTTAACTGAAACCGCACCAATATCAGCATTAACACCTGATTATGATCCAAGAGTTGGATCTGCTGGAAAAGCTGTTGTATGTTCAGAGCTTAAAATTAAAAATCCAGATGAGCATGGAGAAGGTGAAATCTTAATTAAAAGTGATACATTAATGCTTGGATATTATGAAGATGAAGAAGCAACAAAAGAAGTTATAGATGAAGACAGATGGTTTAATTCTGGAGATGTCGGATATCTTGATAAAGATGGATTTTTATATATAACAGGAAGAAGTAAAAATGTTATAGTAACTCAAAATGGTAAAAATATATATCCAGAAGAAATTGAAATGTTATTAAAGAAAAACCATGAAATCAAAGAATGTATGGTTTATGGAAAATCACAAGAAGATAGCAAAGAGCTAATAATAACTGCAAGAGTTATACCAAATCTAATTGAAATTGAAGAAAAATATGGTAAAGATTCTACGAAAGATGAAAAAGTTTATGATATAATTTGGAAAATTATAAAAGAGCTAAATAAAGAGCTTACATCATACAAAGCAATAAAAAAACTAGAGCTTAAATATGATGATTTTGAAATGACAACAACAATGAAAATTAAGAGATATAAAGAATTACAAAAAAAATAGAATATAGTTTTAGAAAGAGTATGGTATGAAATTAGAAAATGAAAAATGTAAAAATACATTTATATGTGCATTAAATGGTTGGGTACAAGCTATAAAAACAGAGCAGAATTTAAAATTTGACTGTATAACAGGTATATTTGTAATTGTGTTAGGATTTTTATTAAAAATAAGTTTTTTTGAATGGATTATTTGTGTAATGCTTATAGGAGCTGTTATAGGCGCAGAGCTTATGAATACAGCGATAGAAACTGTAGTAGATATGTACACAAGAGAAAAGAATGAATTAGCTAAAAAAGCAAAAGATGTTTCAGCTGGTGCAGTATTAGTAGTTGCTATTACTTCTGCTGTTATTGGTGGAATGATTTTTATACCAAAGATATTAAGCAAATTTTAATGTTATTATTTCATGCATTTTTTATAAAAATAATATATCAAATAATAAAATCAGATGGATTTAAATATTCATTTGATTTTATTTTGCGTAATAGAAAATATTTTTTACGTATACTATAATTTTATATAGAGGTATAAGTTTGTTAGTTATTTTTTATCAATATAAAAAGTAATATAATATTAAATTTGTATATATATTTTATTAAATTATTTTAGGGAGATTGTAATTAATATGAGTTATATAGAGCTTTTATTTTTAAGTATAGGTTTAGCAATGGATGCTTTTGCAGTATCAATATGTAAAGGATTAGCAATTAAAACAATGGATATAAAAAAAGCAGGTGTTATTGCGATGGCATTTGGAATTTTTCAAGCCATGATGCCTTTAATTGGATATTATATTGGAAGTAAATTCCAATATAGCATCAGTAAATATGATCATTGGATAGCATTTATATTATTAGTTTGTATAGGCCTTAATATGTTTAAAGAATGTTTTGAAGAAGATAGTGATGAAGATGAAAGCATGGATTTTAAAAGTATAATAGTTCTAGCAGTGGCAACAAGTATTGATGCTTTGGTTGTTGGAATAACATTTGCGTTTTTGAAGTGTAATATAATATTTGCAATTTCTAATATTGGAATTATAACATTTATATTATCACTTATAGGTGTTAAATTAGGAAGTATTGTTGGCAATAAATATGAAAAAAAAGCATTAATATTAGGTGGAGTTATTTTAATAATATTGGGAACAAAAATACTTATTGAACATCTAGTAATTAAATAATGTTTAATATTCTTGTTTGTTCTATTTAAAATTTAAATTAAAAGCTATATGTTTATTAAAATTTTTTATTTTTTTATTGTGAAGTGTGAAGTTTAAGTGTATAATATTTTTGTGATAAAATAACTAGCGAAAAGTTTGAAAGGAAGTTTTTTTATAATGAAAAGTAAAGATATTTTAGAATGGATTGTATGCATGTTAATAGCATTAATAATAGTTGCTATTATAAAAACTTTTATTGGTTTTCCAACAGTAGTAAGTGGACCATCAATGGATTCCACATTATTAAATAAACAACGATTATGGGTAAGTAAAATTGCAATTGAAATAAATAAATATCCAGAAAGAGGGGATATAATTACATTTGAGGCACCATCTGAACCATATCAAACTAAAGCAGTTGCAAATTTAGATAATCCAGTAGCAATATATAATGATAAAAATAAAGGAGTTTTTTCTAAACTTATTTCAAGTATTTCAATAATGAATACAACAAGCTACATAAAAAGAGTAATTGGTTTACCAGGTGATCATATAGAAATAAAAAATAAAGGTGTATACAGAAACGGAACACGTTTAGAGGAAAGTTATTTAGATCCAGGAACTGTGACTGATTCTGTTGAGGGATATTTTACAGACATAGTAGTTCCAGATGGATATATATATGTATTAGGAGATAATCGAGAAGTTTCTGGAGATAGTAGAAGATTTGGTTGTATACCAATTGATAAAATTGAAGGAAAGGCAGTATTTAGATTTTGGCCATTTAACAAAATTGGCAGTATAAATAAAAAATAATACAAAGGAGGAAATTTGAATTGGCAATACAACAAAAATTAGAGGACAAATATCCTAAAGAGCTTACTAATATTAAATTAGAATATGCATATATTGGATTATTATTAGAAAATCCAAAGTCAATTTCAAAATATTATTTATCTTTTGAAGATAGTCAATTTTCAGATGAAATGGCTATGAATTTATATAAAAGTATACTTTTTACAGAAGGTGGAAGTTTTGCACCTGAAGTAATAAAAAGAGATTTTTCATACCCAAAAACTTCAGAAGAAATATATAAGTTAAAAGAAAAATTAAAACAAGAAGCAATTCAAAATAATTATAGTATAGAATCAATATTTACAAAAATAAAAAAACTGTTTTTGTTAAAAAAATATTATATTAAAGCACCGACAAAAGAAATACAACAAAAAGTATTAGAAATAAGATTCTTTAAAAGATATAAGCAAATGACAGTTGAGGAACTTGAAAATATAGTATCACAAGTTGGAATAAAAAGAGGAATAAGTGAAGGTAGACTTAATATGGGAGTTACTGACTTTTTATTACAAGGTGAAAATTCATTAACAGATGGTGTACCCTTACCATTTCCAATACTTACTGATGTTTTTAAGGGATTAAGGGTCGGAGAAACAATGGCTTTTGCAATGCCATCAAATAGTGGTAAAAGTAGATTTACAATTAATTTAGCTGCACATTTAGCATTTGTGCAAAAAAGAAAAGTGTTAATAATTTCAAACGAAATGTCTGAGGAAAAAATGAAATTATGTTTAATCACAACAATATTAAATAATCCAGAAGTTCAAAAGGAATTTGGAGAAAGAATTAGAGTAACAGAAGGAGAGCTGTTAGAATTTAAATTTAAGCCAGATGACAAAAAAGCAGTTAAATTGGATAAAAAGGGGTATATTCTTAAAGAAGAAGGAGAATCACAAGAGCATTTTGTAAAGAAATTAAAAAAATATTCGACAGAGTTTAATAAAATAATAAGAGCTACAGAGTGGCTTGAAAATCAAACTAATAATCCAATTTGCTTTATGCATATTACTGAACACACAAATGATGACTTATATAAAATAATTCTAAACTATTACTATAAAGAAGGTGTTGAATATGTTTTTTATGATACACTTAAAACTGATATTGATAATATAGGAAATGGCGAGGAAATTAAAAAGACTGCAACAGTCCTTTCAAATATAGCGCAAAAATATAAAATATTTATAGGTTCAACATTACAATTGTTAGAAAGTACTACTTTACCAATTAATTTAACTATAAATGATATGGCTGTTAGCAAAACCGTAAAAGAAGTATTAGATACATTATGTTTATTTAAACAAATAAACAGTCAAACGTTTGACGATTATGAATATTCAGAAATAGAAGAAGCTAAACAATATAAAAATATAAAAGTATATGAAGATCCTGATGTTAGATATTATGCTTGCGTAGTTGATAAAAACAGAGCAGGAGCCAAACCAAAACTTTTATTTAGATTAAATTTAGCATATAATGAATGGTTTGAATTGGGCCATTTGAGAATGAAACAAAAGTTGAAATGAGGTTGTAGAATTTATGCAGAAAATATCTTTACAAAAAAAGAGCTTTTTTAATAGTATAGGACTTAATATAGAAAATTTGCCACAAGAGCTAAATATAAAGGCTAGTTGTATGCAAAAAAAATTGCCATTAAAAGATGTTGAGTTTTTAAATAATAGATATTTGACAACAGAAGAGCAAAAACATTTTAGATTAAAAAATGTGATTGGAACAACAAATTTAGATTATGAAGATAAAACTTGGATCGATATCCTTATAGAAAATGAAAAAAGCGATGAAATAATTAAACAATATTTTAAAAATCCTAACTATTACTTTAGAGATTTGCGAAAATTAGATCAATCTAATTTAAATCACAATAATGAAATAGAGCTATATGAAGATAATGGAAAACTGTTTATAAAAGATGGTGTTTCAAGATTGTCTATTATGATGATAAAATATTTGTTAGAAATGTCAAGAGCAAGTAGCAAAGAAGAGCGATTATTAATAAATAAACAATACATTTTTGCTGCTAATATTAGATCTATACCTAAAGATAGAGATATTATGCATCTAATAAATATGTTAATAGAGATATATGGTTCAAAATTAAAAATACAAAAAAGCTCTAATGATAATGAATATAATTATATTATGAAATATCGTGAAAAAGTTATAGAAATAAAGAGCAAAACAGAGCTTGAAACTTTTATAAGGAATAGTTATTTACCAAAGGAATATAAGAATATGGATAGGTTGAGAAGTAAAGTGCAAAATTTAATAAAAATGGGTATGGAGTACAAAGAAAATGAAGATGGGGAAGAATCTTTGTTAGTATTAGGAAGAATATTTCCTAATTATGAGGTTTTTGTTAAGTATTATAATAAAATTCAAAAATATAATATTGAAGACAAATTATATGATGAGTTGGATTTAGATAATATTTCATACGAAATTATCTTAAAAAAACTAATAAAAATAGCTAAAAGAGAAGAAAATCAAATAAAAGAAAATAAGGTTAAAAATTCAAAAAAAGCAATAACAGAGAAAAAAAGTGTAAAAAAAGATTTAGAAAAAAAAGACGAAAAGTTAATATCTAAAAAAAGTGTTATTGATAATGATGAAAAAAAATCTATAAAAGAAACTAAACAAAGCTCTAAAATATCAAAAAATGAAGAATCTAATGACCTTCAAAATGAAAAAGAAAATGCTATTAATCAAATTCAGGCTATTATTGAAAATATAGAGATGATGTATTATAAGCTAAAAAAAGAGGAAGCTGAAATAATGAATTTAGCCAATAGTGCAAATATAGATTTAATTATAGATAAAATGAATGAAGATAGGGCAAATGCAAATATAAATTCAATAAAAGAAAATTCAATAAAAATAAAAAGAACAATAAATAACGAAACTGATATAGTTAAATTAAAAGAGCTTAATGAAACATTAAAAAAATTAAAGAAGTTATCAATTGATAAAAATATACCAATAGACTATGCAGAGGAAATGACAGAAATATTCAATAAATCATTTAATAAGGCGGCTTTAAAGATAATTAGTGATTCAAAAATTAAGAAGTTAGAAAATGAAAGAATAGAAATTGAAAAAGAAAAATGTTCATTTTTTAGTAAATTAATTGGAAAAGCAAAATTAAAACAAGCCAAATTAGATAATATAAACCTAAAGAAGCAATTAATATTAAGCGAATCACAATATTCTGATAAAACATATTATTGTATAGAAGATGGTCTATCAGATATGTATGCATATGTAAAAACAGAAGAAGATAAATCAGTACTTGGAGATGTACAATTATTTTTACGAAATATTGAATCTAACTTGCAATTAAAAAACTTAACTGATCAAAACAAATTAAGTAGATTGACTAAAGAAAAGGTAAGCCAACAGAGAAATTTACCAGTCTTAGTATTATCAAAAGAAAAAAGGAAGCTTTTTAGCAAAAATCAAATTAATTTAATGGAAGAGAAAAATAATGAACTAAAACGAGTTATACAAATAACAAGAGTCAATTCATTAAAAAAGCAAAACACAGGTGTTCTTCCAATTTTTGGAAATATAAAGGCAACAAAGGCATTAAATAAGTTTTATAGCTTATTAAATGAAATAGATATGTTATTACAATAAAAGTAATATATAATCAATGTAAAAGGAATTTAGAATTATTTTCTAAATTCCTTTTTAGTAGGTAATTAAGAAATAGATACTTACATTGTTTAAGTCAAAAAATTGTAATTAAAATTTAATATAAATTTTGTAATATACCTCATAAATAACAAAAAAATTTCGTAGAGGAGAACAGTGTGCTCCATAAACAAAAAATAAGTAATGGAGCACGCTGTTCTCCTCTACGAATGATAAATTAAAGATGAAAAAAATATAAAATTAAGTTCAGAAAAACAGATTTTACCAAACTGTAATAAAATAATTAACAAAAATATATAAAATACTTGAAAAAAAAGTTCATGTTTGTTATATTAATACCAAATACTCTTTGTAGTATTCTGAATACAACAAAAAAGTTTTGAATAAGTTGCAGCTTATTCAAAACTAAAATTAGAAAATACCCTGTAAACAAGTATTTACTTCAAATTTAGTATAGCATAAATTAGTAGAAAAACAAAGTATTATTCTAATTTTTTAGTTGTGTAACATTTCTAAAAGAAAGGAGTGATACTAATGCGTTATTTAGTTAACAAAAATGCACAAATGATAACAGGTGATCACAAAATCCATAAGGAAAATTGTAAAATGAAACCAAGTTATGAAAATACAGTAGAGCTTGGTGACTTTTACAATTCAAATGTGGCACAATGTGAAGCAAAAAAATATTACATTAGTGTAAATGGATGTAAATATTGTTGTGCAGAAATTTATTTAAAAAGATAGAATGGGGAATTATATGAAATTAAGTCAAATGGCAGATATATCAATGGGAATTCTGTTAAATAGAGAAAAGAATAATGATGGTGTAAATCAATATACATTATTTGATATGAAAAATTATGAAGAAAAATGCAATTATGAATTGTTTCATACTGATAAGAATTTTGATAATAAGCTAACAAAAGAAGGTGATTTATTATTTAGATTAGTATATCCAAACAAAGTAATATATGTAAATAAAGAGCAAGAAAATTTATTAATACCATCTCAATTATGCATAATAAGAACAAATAAAGAAGTATTAAATCCTATATTTTTAAAATGGTATTTAGAAAATAAACCAGGTAAGGATACACTTATGTTAGAAATGAGAGGCTCTAGTATTCAAAAAATATCAGTAACATCATTAAGAAGTATAGAAATTCCAGAAATAGACCTAGAAAAACAAAGACATATAGAAAACTTAATAAATTTGTGGGAAAAGGAAAAAGAAACTTTAGAGCTATTAATTGAAAGCAAGGAAAAGTTGTATAATAGCATAATAGAAGAAATTGCTAGAGAAAGGAATTAAAATGTTAAATCAAAATGAGGTAAATAAAAGGCTTTGGAAGATATGCGATAACTTTAAAAATAAAACTGAAATAAAAAAGAATTATATCGTGTATATATCATTGTTATTATTTTTAAGATATAGCATGAATGAAAATGAATTTAGTATTATATATAACGAAAAATCTAATTATTATATTGCTGATATTATAGATGAAATTTCGGCAGACTTTATAAAAAAACAAAATGACAACAATTTATTTTCTAACATTAAATTTAAAGCTATAAAAACATATAGAGCTTTAGGAGAAGCTAGTATAATAACAAAAACAATAGAAGAAATATTTAGTTTATCATATGATATATCAGATAAAAAAAGTATGGCAAAAGCATATGACTATATTCTAGAGCAAGCAGTTTATAGAAATGACATAATAAAAAATATAGGAGAATTTCATACACCAACAGAAATTGCAAATGTAATGGTGAATTTAATAATTAATAAAGATAATATAAATGTCTATGATCCAATATGTGGAAGTGGTAACCTTTTAGTAACTGCTACCGAACATCATAATGTACATATATATGGAAAAGAAAATAATCTAGATTATTACAATATATTAAAAACAAGATTGTTATTAAATGAAATAGATAGTAGTAATATAATATATGGTAATGATGATACTGCTGAAAAAGTCAAAGCTGATATTATTATATCAAATCCTCCATTTGCAGATAGAACATGGAAAGATAATGCCATGTTAAAAAATACTTTTTTTAACTATAATTCGTTACAATTTGTAGTTGGTGATTATATATATGTATTAAATATGTTAGATGAACTAAATGAAAATGGGAAAATGGCTGTAATATTACCTCATGGAGTATTATTTAGAGAAAATGAAAAAAGAATAAGAGAGCGATTGATAAGTGGTAATTTTATAGAATCAATTATTGGTCTACCTGAAAATTTATTTTACGGAACAAGAATACCTGTAATAATAATGATCATTTCAAAAAATAGAAAAGAAGAAAATGTATTATTTATTGATGCAAGTCAGGATTATGAAAGTGATAGAAGAAATAATATATTATTAGATGAATATCAAGAAAAGATAATTAGCACATATAAAAATAAAAGCAATATAGAAGATTATTCATATTTAGCATCAAAAAATGAAATTATAAAAAATGAATTTGATTTAACAATAAAAAAATATATTCAAAAAAAAGAGCAGTTTGAAATAGTTGATAAAATACAATTGAATCAAAATGTAAAAAAATTAAAATTAGAGCAGGAAAGATTAGAAGAAAACATAAAAGACGTATTAGAAGCACTAGGATATGCAGATATTGATGAATCACAGTTAATAAAAGACATAGATAAAAAAAATAAAAGGGAATCTCATAATGAATATAATGAACCTTTAAAAAGCGATGGAAATATTGATTATAATTTAATAGGTGTTAATATAAAAGAGGCAAGAAAAAGAAGAAATATGACTCAAGAAAAATTAGCAGAAATAATGGATGTTAGTGTTGCTTTTCTTGCAAGAATAGAAAGAGGTGCCTCACAAATAAATTTAAAAAGACTAATGCAAATATGCAAAATTTTAAATGTTTCAGAAAATGAAATTTTAAATAATAAGCAATAAAAAGTTTATATAAATAAGCAAAAAATAACGTTCTAGTACAACCCCTATATGAATATACATTAAACAAAAATATTCGTATGGGGGTTATGTGTATATGAAAAGTATTTCAATAGAAGATCGTGCATGTGAACTTGCACATTATATAATAGATTCAAAAGATACAGTAAGAGGAGCAGCTAAAAGGTATGGGGTAAGTAAAAGTACAGTACATAAAGATGTGTCAGAAAGGTTATTAAAAATTAATCCAGTTTTAGCAAGTGAAGTAAGAGAAATATTAGATGAAAATAAAGCTGAACGACATATAAGAGGTGGAATGGCAACAAAATTAAAGTATAGTAAAAGATATGAAGAAAATGAAAGATGAACTTTAAGATCTTCTTAAAGTTCATTTTAAATATTATTATAAAATAATTTTTGTGAAAAAATAAAAAGAAAGTTCTGTTTGTAAAATTAAAATGAAATATAGAAATAGTATATAATTTTTTTTGATGTTTATATTGAATTATAGGTTTAAAATAGATATGTCACAAATAGATTGAAAAAATATTGAAAGAGAGTACCAAAAATGATATTGTTTA
>CAKPKU010000016.1 GCA_934167365.1 uncultured Clostridia bacterium | reverse complement strand
GCTTATAGAAAACTTGCAAAACAGTATCATCCAGATGCTAATCCTGATAATAAAGAAGAAGCAGAAAGAAAATTCAAAGAAATAAATGAGGCATATGAAACTTTGTCAGATAGTCAAAAAAGAAAAATGTATGATCAATTTGGACCAGATGGTCCATCTGGATTTGGTGGTGGTAGTGGAGGAAGCTACTATACATCTGGATTTGATGGTTTTTCTGATTTCAGCGATTTAGGAGATATTTTTTCATCATTCTTTGGTGGAGGTTTTGGAGGCAGAAGCTCTAAAAGAAATAACAATGGACCTGTACAAGGAGCTGATTTAAAATATAGTCTTGAAGTAACATTTGAAGAGGCTTTTTTAGGTGTTGAAAAAGAAATTACTATAACTAGAAGTGAAACCTGTACAACTTGTGGAGGAAATGGAGCAAAACCAGGAACTGTTATTGATAAATGTACAATGTGTAATGGAACAGGTCAGGTACGACAAGTTCAAAATACTATTTTAGGGCAAATGCAAACAACAAGAACATGTAGTAATTGTAATGGAACAGGAAAGGTTATAAAACAACCTTGTGAAATTTGTAAAGGAAAAGGCAAGGTACGTAAACAAACAAAAATAAAAGTTAAAATACCTGCTGGAATTGATGATAATCAGACTATAGTATTAAGAGGTGAAGGTGAAGCTGGATCTAGAGGCGGAGCTAAAGGGGATTTATACATAGTTATAAGAGTTAAGAAAAATAGCATTTTTTCAAGAGATGGAAATGATGTATATTGTACTATCCCAGTTACATTTACTCAAGCAACTCTAGGAGCTGATTTATCTATTCCAATGGTTGATGGAACAAAGGAGATATTTAGAATACCAGAAGGAACACAAACAGGAACAAAATTTACTATAAAAAATAGAGGATTTAAATATTTAAATTCATCTAATCAAGGTAATTTTGTATTTATTGTTCAAGTTCAAGTTCCAAAACGTTTAACAAAAGAGCAAAGAGATTT
This sequence comes from uncultured Clostridia bacterium, assembly GCA_934167365.1. Lineage (GTDB taxonomy): Bacteria > Bacillota > Clostridia > TANB77 > CAG-508 > CAG-492. Next base: position 22,093 of record CAKPKU010000016.1, on the reverse strand, counting down.
ATTAAATCAACTTGCAAAAACAATGAATGAACAGCCACCTGTAAAGAAAAAGGGAATTTTTGGATTTTAAATTTTAAAACTTTTAAAAAGTTAAAAATCATTGAATGTACAAATGTATTTTCAATGATTTTTACTATGTTAAATTAATATTAGTTTTTTATATAATTATATTGAAAAATGGAATAATAAAATTATAGTTAAATAAGAAACAATTATAAATATATTATTTGGCTTATGTAATAAAATGATAATTAAAATTTAATATAAATTAAAAAATTTTTTTAGTGCCAACAAAAAATAAAACAAGAATTTTGTAAAGGAGCACAGTTAGATCCATAAATAAGACCAAGAAACAAATAATGGAGCACAATGAGTTCCTCTACAAATAATAGAAATGGAAAAGATATAAAACAAAATTTGGAAAAACAAATTTTACTGAACTGTAACATAATAAATAGAAAAAGATTTTTTTTCTATGGACTTTTTTTGAGTTATAGAATAAAATTAAACAGGTAATAAATAAACATAGGAGGAATTAAAAATGAATATATGGCATGATATTAATGGAGAGCGTATACAAAAGGATAAATTTGTATCTATAATAGAAATTCAAAAAAATGGAAGAAATAAATATGAACTTGATAAAGAAACTGGAATGTTAAGACTTGATAGGGTTTTATATACAGCAACTCATTATCCAGCTAATTATGGTTTTATTCCTAGAACATATGCAGGAGATGGGGATCCATTAGATGTTTTAGTAATTTGCAATGAGGAAATAGTACCATTAACTTTAGTTGAGACATATCCTATTGGGGTTTTAAAAATGATTGATAATGGAGAAGAAGATGAAAAAATAATTGCTATACCAGTAAATGATCCATATTTAAATAATTATAAAAATATAACAGAGCTACCAACTCAATTATTAGATGAAATTATGCACTTCTTTGAGGTATATAAACAACTTGAAGGAAAGCATACAACAATTGATAAAATGCTTGGAAGAGCAGAAGCAGAAGCAATTATAGAAAAATGCATAAATAATTATAAAGAAAAATTTGAAAGTTAGGAGAATTATAAGTTAATATGATAGAAAAGGTTATGTTTTGTATATTAACCTTAATTCTTTTTATAATATTATTTTTTAAATTTATAAAAAGAAAAGATAATATATATCTTTATGTTTTGGCTTGTGATTTAATAACATTTATAATTAAATTTATATGTATACAAAATAAAGTAAATGTAAGTATATTACTTAATTGCATAATATATGGATTTTCAATAGTTATTCCACTTATAATAATTCTTTTAGAGCAGAAAAATATATATCTATCAGAGAGCATATGTATTGGATTATCTTATATAAACTTTAATTCTGGCAAAAATAGTAATGCTAGAAAACGTTTAGTAAAATATGTAACAAAATTTCCAAATAGCTATTATGCCCATAGATTGCTTGCAAAAATATATGAAAGTGAAGGAAAAGATGAAGAGGCAATAGATGAATATGTTAGAGCTGTTGAGTTAAACAAAAAGGATTATGATTCATATTATGAAATTTCTTTTTTATTAAATAAAATAGGAAAAATTGATGAATCAGAAGAAATGCTTAAAAATTTACTTAGTAAAAAGCCAGATTATTTTAAAGCTTCTATTTTACTAGGAAATATATTATATGATAAAGAGCAGTTTAAAAAAGCTGTAAATGTGTATTTAGATGCTTTAAAGTATAATCCAGAAATATATGAACTATACTATGGATTAGGTATGTCATATACAAGACTAAATGATTTTCAGACAGCATTAGAATATTATAGGAGAGCAGCAGTAATTAATTCAATGTTGTATCATGCACGATTTAATATTGCTCAAATTAATTTAATTACTGGAGAGCTAGAAAAAGCAGAAAACAATTTTATAGAGTGTTTGCAAAATAAAGATACAGAGCCAGAAGCATATTATTATTTAGCGATTATATCTTTATTAAAGGGTGAAAAGGAAAGAGCAGTTGCATATGTAAATATGGCAATTGAGCTAGATTCAAAAATATATAATAAGGTTGCAAAGCAAGAAATTTTCGTGCCTATTATAAAAGAAGTTAGAAAAACTGAAAATAAGAAACGTAGATATAAATATACTTATCGAGAACTTCTTACAAAAAAGCATTTGGAAGATACATTTTATCTAATTGAAAAAATGAAGGCTAATAATACAATTGAAAAAAATGATAACAAGGCAATAAAAAAATATATAGAACAATATAGAGAATATTAATAAATGCGTATATTAGAAGTTGAGTGGCAGTAGCAATTCAGCTTCTATTTTATATTATATAAAGAAGTATATGCAGTGTAAAATATGAGTTTATACTATTAAATATTAATTAGGGGGTTGTTTTATGAAAAATATATTGATTATTGGAGGAGACAAAAGAAGTGTATATTTATCAGATTTATTTGAAAAACATGAATATAAAGTAAGAAAATCTTTTTTGTTAAATGATAGTAATAACGTACAAGAAAATATAAAACAAAGTGAAATAATAATAGTTCCAATGCCAGCATCAACTGATAATATACATATATATACACCTTTAAGTGATGAAGATTTTGAAATTTCAGAGCTTGTTAATTTAACTAAAGGAAAAGTTGTAATAGGAGGTAAATTATCCGCAGATTTTATAAGAATGTTAGAAAACAATAATAATAAAGTCTTTGATTTAATGAGTAATAGGGAACTAGTGGAAAAAAATATAATTCCAACTGTTGAAGGAATTATAAAAATATTAATCGAAAAAACAAATTTTACTTTATTTGATAGTAAAGTGGCAGTATTAGGATTTGGGAGAATTGGAAAAAGAACTGCAAATATATTAAAAAGTTTGGGTGCAGTAATATCATGTTATGACATAAAAAAAGAAGAGGTTGCAAATATTCGTACATGCGGTTATAATGTAATAGGTGATATTAGCAGTGATTTAGGCAAATTTGATATTATAATAAATACTATTCCTGAAAAAATAATAAATAAAGAGGAGCTTGATATAATAAGTAAAAATGCCTTTTTATTAGATGTTGCATCAAATCCAGGAGGATTTGATTATGAGTATGCAGAATCAATAGGGTTAAATATTACTCATGCTTTAGGAATTCCAGGGAAAATCGCTCCAAAAACATCTGCTAAATATATGAAAGATCTAATAGAGAAGTTAATAATATGAGGTGTAGGAAATGTTAAAAAGTGAAAAAGGAAGTACATATATTAATTGGGTTATAATTATACTTGTTGCATTAATATTTGCAGCTATAACTATAAGAGTTTGGGTTGGAGAAAATGGATTAAGCCAACAAAGAAAAGATGAAAAGGCTATGAATCAAACTGAAAAAAATATTGTTATTGAAATTACAGATGAAACTAAATATTAAAAGGATGGAAATATATGAGAATTGGTATTGATATAGGTGGTAGCCATATTGGAATTGGTTTAGTAGACATTAATGGAAAAATAATAGAGAAAGAAGAAAAAAATATTATTTGGGATAAATGTTTTGACATTAAAAAGTTTATTGAAATTGAGATAATTAATGTAATAACAAATTGGGCAACTGAAAAAAATTATAATATAGAAAGTATCGGAATTGGTATACCAGGAATTGTCAAAGATGGAGAAGTTAAGTACAGTGTTAATTTAGGAATATCTGATTATAATTTAGAAAAAATACTAAAAAAGCACTTCCCACAATATGATATAAAAATAAAAAATGATGCCAAATGTGCAGGATTAGCTGAAAAAAAATTAGGAGCATTAAAAACATATGGTGATTGCATATTTATATGTTTGGGAACTGGTATAGGAGGAGCTGCATTCTATAATAATGAGTTGATTATTCCAAATAGAAGTTCTGGATTTGAATTTGGGCACATGATTATACAAAGAGATGGAGAGCCTTGCAGATGTGGAAGTAAAGGATGTTTTGAAAATTATGGGTCAATGAGAAGATTTAAAAATGATATAAGATCAGTATTACATTTATCAAATGAAATTGAAGGAAAAGAGCTTTTAGATATTTTAAAAGATAATATGGATAATAGTGAAATAAAAAAAGTCATAGAAAATTATATAATAAATTTATGTATTGGAATATCAAATATAGTTGATATATTAGAGCCTGAAGCAATTTGTATTGGTGGTGGTTTTTCATATTATAAGGATATTTTATTAGAGCAATTTAAAAAAGAGTTTTATACTTCAAAATATATTTTCTATAAAAAAAATATGCCAGAAATTGTTATTGCTGAACTTGGAAATGATGCTGGAATTATTGGAAGTGCGTTATATATTTAAAATAATTAAAAAGGAAATATAAAAAAAGTTAAAAATCATTGAATTTACAAATATATTTTTTTCAATGAATAGTGTAAAATAAAGCGTGTAAGCTAAAAGGTATCAAAACTTTGGTTCAAAAGTATGTAATCGATGTAAGCAAGTCTGTTGAAGAATATAAAAATGGTGGATTGAATAATATAATATTTGTTATAAATAATAAGGATAAAAATAGGAAAAAAACTTGTTTTTTTCCTATTTTTATATTGACGTTAACAACATAACTGTTTTCCATTTATGATTTTTTTAAAGTGTCGAACAAAGTCGAATTTTACCGATGAAAAAATATTGACAAATAAGTTAATAAAAAATATAATTTTACCAGAAATTCAAATACTAATTAGTAATAATTGAATTCAAATATTGGAAGGAGGAATTACAATGAAAAAATTACTTAAAAAATTTGAACGTAAATTAGATATGCTTTGTACAGCATAGTAAGGTACATACACCAAAAGTAAAACATAAATAAGCTATGCTTTGGGTGAAATAAAAATTTAGAATAACCCAAAAAATATAATAATACATATATTAAATTGATATTACAAAAGAGAAGACATAAATTTTATATTCTGTCTTCTTTTTTGTAATATTAAATATAATATATATATGATTTTAAAAATTATTATGTAAAAGAGAGGAGTTGGCATTTGTGAAAATAATAAACAGTAATTATGATATAAAGAGAAAAATAATACCTGATGAATGGAAAGAAAATATTGATGAAATGTTGGAAGAGCAATTATTTAATGCAAATAGATATTATGCTGAAAACATGCCAAATTTTAAAGAAAAAGTAACAGAAGTATCTAATGTAGATTCTGCTACTTTTCTAGAATTGTTAAAAAGTAGATGGAATTGGCATAATATGTTTTATGAAGAGATACTCGAACCAGCTGTAGAAAAATATATAAATATGAATGCAAATGAATATTCTCTAAAAGATATACAAGAATTAAAACAAATTTATAAAACTATGTGTAAGGTAGATCAAGCAACTTTAATTACAAGTGCTGCAATAAAAAAAAATTTGAAACAAAATATAGGAAACGTTGCTAAAGGGATAAGAAATGAAGAAGAAAAATTCATGTTACTTACACCTCCTACAGAAACATTATTTGCTATATACTATATAGATCACATAAAATATATTATGGAGTTAAAAAAGAATAATATTGAAGAGGCTAATAATATAAAAAAAGAGTTATTAGGAAAATATCACATAAATGATGAGAAAATATTTAATGGAAGAATGCAAAAATTTTACAAATGTATGGATATGTCAGATGAACAATTAAAACAAGAAATAGAAACGAGTAAAATACGAAAGGATTATAAGGTAAAGCATTTTTATTTTACATTAGAACATCCTGAAAGAAAAGCATTTAGAGATTTACTTTTATTCGACAATTTAGACGAAAAATATATTGCAAAATCATTAGTGGGAATATCAGGGTTTATATTAAGAAAGAAAATATTGCAAATTTTAAAAGAAGAAAAAATAATAAATGATGACAAATATATATATCAATACAATGATAGTCAAATGGAAAATTTTTTAAATCAATTATATAATAAAAGAAAACAGTATATGTGTAAAGATATTAAACTATATAGACAACACGGACCGACTTGTGCAATTGCTTCATCTATGATGTTAATGAATTACTATGGAGTTATGGATAACTGTAATAGGTTAATAGAAAGGGAATTATACAGAAAATATAAATCAAAATTAATTGATGGAGCTCATTTTTCAGGAATTGCACATTATTTACAAAAAAATGGAATAGATGTAAAACTATTACATTCAGAAAGTGTATATTTTTCAAATAATAAAGAATATATACCAGATATGGAATACGAATGTATACTTAATGAATATAAAGGATTTATAGAAAATAGTAATGTAGAAACTTTTTGTAATGTTAATATCAATCCAGATTCTATTCATAAAGCATTAGAAAATGGCAAGGTAATTATGTTAGCAGGAAATACAGGAAAAGAACTTCATTCAATACTTGTTTGCGGGTATAATAATAACCAATTTTTTATATGTGATCCATTAATGAAAGAGAAAAAGTTAATTACATGTGAAGAGCTAGAAAAGTATATGGACACACCAATTGGAAAATGGTGTATTGTATCTGAAAAGAAAAATGAAAAAGTAGATAGACTATTACAAGCTTGTCCAAATTTTCAAATTCAAGCTGATGAAATACTAGAAAATAATATAGATATTCATATAAAAAATAAATTTTGTGATAACATGTATGAAAGATAAATAAAAAAGGAGAATTATATTGAATAGAGAAATTTTAAAAAATATATTAGGTTATATTTGTTGTGATGATGAAAAAAAGGAAGAGGCATTGAAAATTTTATTAAATATGGATGAACAATATATGGGGGATTATCTAGTAAATTTTGTTGAAAATAGATATGCTTATAAATTAATTTCCAAAAGTGATTTACAAAATATAATGAATGAATTAAAAAAATTAAAATTTAAAGAATTTAAATATCAAAAAAAATTAAAAAGTAAAATAGATTATATATATGAAAAATATGCAAAAACAGAAGATTTGAAAAAAAATCATAAAGAAATAAATGTATTATTTGAAGAGTTGAATAAATATTTAAATGAAAATAATATAGATTATTATCATACAGGAGGAATATTGACATATTTTTTGACTAATACACCATTAAATCGATTTCATCATGATATGGATGTTTTTATTAATTATAAAGATTTATCTAAGCTGGAAAATTTAATAAAAAATAGTAATGGAAAATTTCAATTTATAAGGGATTGGGGAGACAGAGATGATGGAAAGAAAAGTAGATTTTTTAAAATAAAATATAATAAATCAGATATTCCAATTACAATTATTATGTTTGAAAGACAAAAAAATGGAGGAGTCATACAAAAAGATTATTTTCTTAGTGAAAATAATCTCTATTGTGAGAATATATATAATTCATCAGAATGTTCAAAATTAAGTTTTGAAGAAGAAAAACAATATAAAAAAGATGGAATACCGTATAAAACTATTTCTTTAGAAGCACTATATTGTTCAAAAGAGTCACTAGGACGCGAAAAAGATAAAAAAGATTGCGAAATAATAAAAAAACATATTAATCAAAGTAAAGCAAAAAGGTTGAAAGAAATATTAAAAAATCAGAAGGCAAATAAAACATATATAGTAAATGATAAAGATATAATTAGTTTTATATGTAAAGAAAATGAAATAGAAAGAGTGATATAATGAAGATAGATAGAGGAGAATATAGAATTTCAATAATATCAGATTGTAATATGAAGTGTGAATATTGTCATAATGAAGGAAATGAAAAAGAAATAAGAGATATGTTATGTATCCAAGATATTGAAAATATTGTCAAAAATTCATACAATCTAGGATTAGAGGAGATAAGACTAACAGGAGGAGAGCCTTTAATACATCCACAAATATTTGAAATATGTAAGATGCTTAATGAAACATATAAATTAAAAGTTAGTATTAATACAAACGGAATTTTAATAGAAAAATTATTATATTTAATTAATAAAAAATACATAACTAGGGTAACAGTAGGTCTTGATTATTATGATAATAAAGTTTCTAAGAACTCTCCAATCGGAATTCCATCAAAAAAAATATTGGAGAATATATTAAAAATAAAGAAAACAGGATGTAATGTTTCAATAGCTACAGTATTTAATGAAAACATTGAAGAAATTGAAAAAATTGTGTCTTGGGGAGTAAAAAATAGAATTAGGATAAAGATAATTGAAGTTGAAAGAAATGAAATTGCTGAGTCAAGTACAAAGTCATATATACAAATGCGTGAATATATATTTGATAAATTCGATTTAAAAAGAAAAATTGATAAAAATGGGGAATTTAATGGATATATAGATAATTTTAAAGTAGTATCTTTTTTTCATTCATTATGTAGATTAAGACGATGTGATATTTGTAAAAAAATACATTTAAGAATTACAAGTAAAGGAATAATGAAACCTTGCATATTCTATAGTAATCAAGATGAAAATTTATTAGACGGAAATATTAGAAAAAAAATAAAAAAAGTTGTTGGTCGTCAAATTGATTATCATTTTTTAGATAATGTAGTAATTAAGGAGTCTGATGATGCGATTTAAAAGTAATATAGTAATATTATCATTTATTTTTCGGTTTGATATAAATAAGTTACCAAAAGAGACAATAAGTTATGTGAAAGAAGCACTACTAAATGAGGATATTATTTATGATGATTTAGATATAAAATTAAATAATTAATAAAATATTAGGAAAGGAGAATATGATTAATTATCATATGAACAAATATATGGAAGAAAAATTTATTACAATTAAGAAATTTTTAAAAAATGGAAAAAAGAAAGATAATGCAATTTTTGTAGCTAAAACTACTAAGTCAATAATTATAGGACCATATACTGCTAATAATTTTAAATATGATGATTTTCATAAAAGATTAACCGCAAATTGCTTGTATAATAAACATATGTATAAAAATATATCAATTAAAAAAATTAATAAAATTATAGATGCTAATAAAATAAAAATAGAAGAGCTTACTGATACAATGTTGGAATATTGTAAAAATGGAGAAATTGTGCGTCACCAATTTATTAATATTCCAAAATAAAAAAATTCTTATTTAGAATGATAGTAAAACTTAGAATAAAAAGTATGATTTAATTAAAATAGAAGTTTATATATCAATAAAAATATTATACAAGGAGGAAGTGAAACTTATTATGAGAAAGAATAAATTAATTTTTAATCCAAAAGAAATAATCAAAATAATGGGTGACGAATATAAAGATTTATCTTCAATATTTAGTGATAAAATAGGAATTGTAAATGTAATACTAAAACGTAATGAATTAGAAGAATATGGACTAAAAATGTATCAATGTCTTAGTGCAGATACAAAAGTATTATTTAATTTAAGTAGAGATGTGAGTAGTGGAGGATTAGGTATTTCATCAGATGAAAAAAGCGCAGTAATAAGTTGTATAGCAGAAGCAATAGAGCGTTATTGTATGTCATATGTTCCACAAAATGATATAAAAAAAATGAAATGGAATGAAATTAATGATGAAGAAAAAATAAATGATTATCAATTATATACAGATATTCAATATGAACAAAATCCACAATATATTAATCCTAAAAAAGAAGCAATATATTGGACAAGAATAAATTCTATTGAAGATGGTAAATATTTATATTGGCCATCAAGTTTGATTTATTTACCATTTGAGTTATCAAAAACTGTAGCAGAAACTAGCTCTACAGGAATGGCTGCTGGATTTTCCATAAATGATTGCATAGTTAGTGGTTTATTAGAGCTAATAGAAAGAGATTCATTAATGATTAACTTTTCTAAGAGACTTAATCCCCCAGAAATAGATATTAATACTTTAAATATTGAAAATAAGGAATTTGTTGATAAAATATCTAAGAAGTATAAAATAAAAATATATAAATTATACAGTGATATAAAGATTCCAACATATTTATGTTTTATATTTAATGGAGAAGGAAAAAAATTACATTATGGAATAGGTGCATCAACAAATTTAGATTCTAATAAAGCAATAGATAAAGCATTAAAGGAATGTTTATTTACATATTATTATTCATTAAACATAATGGATTTAAGAAAAAATAATCCAGATGAAATAAGTACTTTATATGAACATTTCTTATATTATCAAGGTGAGTTATTTGAAGAATTATTATTTGAAAGCAAAAAAATTAAATATACAAGAGAATTGTATACATTTGATGATGTAAAAAAAGATTTAAAAAGCAATGGATTAGAAATTTATTATAAAGATTTAACAACAGAAGATATTCGTTTAACAAATTTGAAAGTAGTAAAAGTAATAGTTCCTAGTTTAATTGATTTAAATAAAACACATAAAATGCAAAGATTAGCAGCTAAAAGATTTGATAATGTTCCAAATAAAATAGGCATAAACGCAAAAAATGGACTATCAAAGCAACCACATCCTTTTCCATAAAAGTTTATTTATAGGCGTAATTATAAAATGATAAAAAAGACTTTATCTTACACTACCCTTCATGGTTCCTAACAACAAAGTTAACCAAAGATGAATATTGATTTTATTGTAAATTTGAACATATGCCATAACATCGCAGAAATAATAACGAAAAGTAATAAAAATAAAATAGTAGAGCTCTAAATACTAGAGCTCTAAAGCGGTGTAATTTATGCCGATATCCATATCAAAAAAATTACAATTAAAGTATTATACAAATCAATCCACCACTACCTTCATTTATAATTCTTTCTAATGTTTCTTGAAGTTTACCTTGTGCTTCTTCAGGCATATGATATAATTTGCTTTGTAAACCTTCATTTACTAATTCATGTAAACTTTTTCCAAATATGTTAGATTGCCAAATTTGTTTAGGATCATTTTCAAATTCTGATAATAAATAATTTACAAGCTCTTCTGATTGTCTTTCGCTTCCAACAATAGGTGAAACCTCTGTTTCAATATTAGCTTTTATCATATGTATTGATGGTGCTGTTGCTTTTAATTTTACTCCAAATCTTGATCCTTGTTTAACCATTTCAGGTTCATCTAATATTAGTTCATCAATAGATGGTGTGACAATACCATATCCTTTTGATTTTACTTCTTCTAATGCATTTGAAATTTTATCATATTCACGTTTTATTTGAGAGAAATTTGATATGGTTGAGAATAAATCTCCTTCATCTGCAATTTCAACTCCTGAAACTTCAGAAATAATTTTATAAAATAAGTTATCAAGTAAATCAATTGTTAAGTTGACTTCTCCTGTACCTAAAGAAATTTCATTAAGTCGTGTTTCTGATATTATTTGTGTATTTTTTAAAGTTGATATACAATTAGGAACTTCTTTTAAAATTCTTACATTATCAAAACAATCCTTTATTTCACTATATAGCTCTTCTTTTAGCCAATGTGAAGAATCTAAAGAATCTACCCAATGTGGGAATCTTATATTTATTTTTTCAATAGGAAACTCATATAAAATACTACTAAAAATTTGGTTTATATCTTCAATTGATAAATTTTCGCAATTAGTAGATATAACTGGTGTTGAATATTTATTTTCCAAATCTTTAGCAAGTCGTTTTGATTCATCTGAATTAGGGTATTCACTATTTAAAACAATAACAAATGGTTTATTAAGCTCTTTTAATTCAGAAACAACTCGCTCTTCAGCTTTTATATAGTCTGATCTAGGAATATCTGTAATACTTCCATCAGTAGTTACTAAAACTCCAATTGTAGAATGTTCTTGAATTACTTTACGAGTACCAATTTCAGCGGCTTGTTCAAATGGAATTTCCTCATCAAACCATGGTGTTTTAACCATTCTTGGCATATCATCTTCTAAATATCCAATTGCATTATTTACTAAATAACCTACACAGTCTACTAAACGAGTTTTTAATGAAATATTATTATCTATTTTTATTTCAATAGCTTCATTAGGAACGAATTTCGGCTCTGTTGTCATAATTGTTTTTCCAGCAGCACTTTGTGGTAATTCATCTTTTGCTCTTTCTTGCTTATAGGAATTATCAATATTAGGAATTACAAGTAAATCCATAAACCTTTTTATAAAAGTAGACTTTCCAGTTCGGACAGGACCTACTACACCAAGGTATATATCTCCATCAGTGCGTTTGGCAATATCCTCATACAAATTTGATTTATTTTCCATTTAAAACCTCCTTAGAAATCGTTTGTACAATATTGTTAATAAATTATATTATCTAAAACAATATATATGCACTAATTAACTAAAAAATAATATTATATAATAAAAAGCTTGATTGAAAAATAAATCTATGCTAATATTAGCTCGTGAGGGTGATAAAATGAATAACAATAGAGAAATTATGAAAAAATTAAAAGAATATAATCAAGAAGAAATTATAAATCTAGTAAATGAAAAATTTTCAAATGAAGAAAGTGAAAAATTATTTGAACAAATTGAAAGGATTGATTTAGATCAAATTACAGATTTATATAAAAATGCAAAAAAAATTCCAGAAATAGATGAGTCAAAAATAGAACATATACAATATAAAGACTTAAATTCTTTATCTGAAGATGAATTTAAAAAATATAAACAAATTGGAATTGATGTTATAAAAAATAATAAATATGCAGTAATTACTATGGCTGGTGGACAAGGAACAAGGTTAGGTCACAAAGGACCAAAAGGTACATTTAAGGTACATACAGTAAATGGAGATAAATATTTATTTCAAATTATAGTAGAATCTTTACAAAAAGCAAATGAAAAATATAGTGTAACTATACCATGGTACATAATGACAAGTGAAGAAAATAATAAAGATACAATTGATTTTTTGGATAATAATTATTATTTTGGTTATGATAAACAAAAAGTTCATTTTTTCAAGCAAGGAAAAGTTCCTATGATTAGAGAAGATGGAAATATTGTTATTGACAAAAATAAACTTATAAAAGAAGCATCAGATGGAAATGGTAGTATATATAAATCATTAAAGGATTCTGGATTGTTAAATAAAATGAAATCAGATGGAATTGAATGGATTTTTGTTGGCGGAGTAGATAATATCTTATTAAGAATAGTTGATCCAATTTTAACAGGTTTAACAATACAAGAGCATAATTTAATTTCATCTAAATCAGTAGTAAAAAAAGATGCAAAAGAGCGAGTTGGTGTATTTTGCAAATTAAATGGTGTTCCAAAAATAATTGAATATACAGAGCTACCAGAAAAAATGGCAGAAGAAATTGATTCAAATGGTCAATTAATGTATGGAGAAGTTAATATTTTGAGTCATTTATTTAATATTAAAGCATTAGAAAAATTAGCTGATGTAAAATTACCATATCACACAGCTCATAAAAAATCTAATTATCTAAATAAAGATGGTGTATTTGTAGAAGTTACAGAGCCTAATGCATATAAATTTGAATCTTATATATTTGATGGTTTTAGTTATTTTGATAATATGAGCATTTTACGAGTAAAAAGATCTGATGAGTTTGCTCCAATAAAAAATGCTACTGGATCTGACAGTCCAGAAACAGCAATAGAGCTATATAATAATTATGTAAAAAATCATCAAAAACAATAGTGGGCGAAAGGCCCGCGTAAAATTGTTCGTGCACCAAAAATACGAAGTAATTTTATGGGCAATGATTTATTATATAAATGAAAAGACAAATTATGTATATATCATAATTTGTCTTTTTAAATTACATTTGTTGGTCGCCAGGTAAAAAATAATCAACTATACCGTAAATTAATGCACCAATTATTGCAGCCATCCATGAAATAACATAACCAGCTACGAAATATTGAGTGACATATAAAATTACTGCGGATAAAACAAATCCAACAAAACCTTTTCCAAAAGGACTTGCTTTTATTCCTGTAAATTTAGCAATTAAAAAGTCAATTACAGTAAGAACGATAGTTGCTAAAGCTAATGACCAAAAATTACTTATTTCAAAACCAGGAGTAAAAAATGCTGTGATTGCTAATACTACACCAGCAGTTATTAATCTACCAACTATTTGCCAAACAACATTAGTTGAGCTACCTGACTGACTATTTTCCATATGATTATCTGACATAAAAACCTCCTTGTACACATATGTGTACGAACAATTGATATTGCTCATTCATATTATTTACGAAAAAAAAATTATTATTCTAAATAACTAAATTTATAATTGTAAAAAGTGTAAATTAATGGTAAAATTCAAATATTAAATATATTTTAAATAGGAAGATGTGAAATGGAAGAGCTAAAAGAATGTAAAATTTGTCCACATAAATGTAAGGTTAATAGATTACAAAATGAATTAGGAAGATGCAAATGTAATAATGATGTAAGAATTGCATTAGCATCAGTTCATAATTATGAAGAGCCTTGTATAAGTGGCAAAAATGGATCAGGAACAGTATTTTTTTCAGGTTGTAATTTAAATTGTATATATTGCCAAAATTATGAAATAAGTCAAGAAAATAAAGGAAAGATAATTAGTATAGAGCATTTGGCAGAAATTTTTATTAATCAACAATCAAAAAATGTTAATAATATAAATTTAGTTACACCTACAATGTATGTACCACAAATTATAGAGGCAATAAAGATTGCAAAAAATAATGGACTAAAAATTCCAATTATTTACAATACAAATGGATATGAGAATGTTGAAACTATACAAAAATTAAATGGATATATAGATGTATATTTACCAGATCTTAAATACTATTCTAACGAAATTTCAAAAAAATATTCTAAAGTTGATAATTATTTTGAAATAGCAACAAGTGCAATAAAAGAAATGAAAAAACAAGTAGGAAATCCTATTTTTGATAAAAATGGAATTATACAAAAAGGAGTGATAATTAGACATCTAATACTTCCAAATCATCTTTTAAATACAAAAAATATATTGAAATATATTAAGGAAAATTTTGATGAGGATACATATATAAGCTTAATGGCACAGTATTTTCCAACATATAAGGCAAAAAATGATAAATTACTTTGCAGAAAATTAACAAAAAAGGAATATAAAGAAATCGAAAAATTTTTATATCAAATTGATTTAAAAAATGGCTATATGCAGGAATTAGGAGATCATGAAGAAGAATATGTACCAAATTTTGATTTTTCTGAATAAGGGGTTACAGGGGCAGAAAGGAATACTGCATGTATATCGAAAATAATATTTCTAATATCACAGAAGAAAAGTTTAATTATGAAAATTTTGTACATTTTTTATTAAGGGAGATAAAGATTATGGATAAGATTTTAGTTATTGATAGATTTGAAGGAGATATTGCAATATGTGAAATACGAGAATCTGGAGAGCTAATAGAAGTAGAAAAATCAAAACTACCTAAAGATGCAACTGATGGAACAGTTTTAAGATATAAAAACGGAGAATACATAATTGATATAGAAGAGCAAAAAAAGATTGAAGAAAGAATACAAGAGCTAATGAGACAAGTATGGAATAACTAAAGTTAAAATTTTATGAGGGGGCAAAGGAGAAATGGCTAATAAAAATAATCAAAATAATAGTATAATAGGTATAATTATAACAATAGCATTAATAATTATTGTTGCTATATGTGGGGGAGAATCAGAATTATCAAAAATATTTACAGCTCAAGCAAATTATAGTAATTCTAGCGAAGTTGTAGAAAACCTTGATAATGTAACAATAACAACAGGAAATGATTGTATAACTACTATACCAAATGATGGAAATTTAAGAGTATACTGTTTAGATGTTGGACAAGGTGATAGTATTTTAATATCTAATAATGAAAAAACAATGTTAATAGATGCTAGCACAAATGAAATGGGAAATACAGTTGTAAAATATCTACAAGACTTGGGAATAAGTAAAATTGATTATTTAGTAGGAACACATCCACATGAAGATCACATTGGTGGATTAGATAATGTAATAAAAAACTTTGAAATAGGATCTATATATATGCCAAATGTGCCAGCTACTACAAAGACATATGAAGATGTACTTAAAGCAGTAGCTAGTAAGAAATTAAAAATAACAACTCCAAATGTAGGAGATATATTTTATGTAGGTGATGCAAAATGTGAAGTGATGGCAGTAGGAGATAACAAAAAAGAATTTAATGAATGTTCAATTGTTATTAAGATGGATTTTAACGGTGTAAGTTATCTATTCACAGGAGATGCAAATGATGTGGTTGAAGCTTCAAGATCTTGGCCTGAAATTGACATTTTAAAAGTAGGACATCATGGATCTAGAACAAGTACTACAACGGAATTTTTAAATCAAATTAAACCAAAAATTGCATTAATATCTGTAGGAAAAGATAATAAATATGGACATCCAACAGAAGATGCATTATCACGATTAACAAATATTGGCTCAAAAATATACAGAACAGATGAAGATGAAACTATTTTAATTACAGAGCAAAAAGAATAATTAAAAAGAAAAATTACAGTAATGTGAACTTTTTGTGAATTAGCACTCCAGTATTGACTTTGCTAAAAAATGGGTATATTATACAAAATAGCTAATAAAAATATTAGAAAATAATAATTTTAAGAGGTGTATTATATGGAAACAAAACAATTTAAAGCAGAGTCAAAAAGATTATTAGATTTAATGATTAACTCAATTTATACAAATAAAGAAATTTTCTTAAGGGAGCTTATTTCAAATGCAAGTGATGCTATGGACAAATTATATTATAAATCTTTAACTGATAAAAATATAAAAATAAATAAGGAAGATTTAATAATAAAATTAGATCCAAATAAAGATGAAAAAACACTTACAATAATTGATAGTGGTATAGGAATGAATAAAGATGAATTAGAAAATAACCTAGGAACTATCGCAAAAAGTGGATCATTAGCATTTAAAAATGAAAATGAAAAGAAAGAAGACATAGATATTATAGGACAATTTGGTGTAGGTTTTTATTCTGCATTTATGGTTAGCAAGGAAATTGAAGTAATAAGTAAACCATATGGAGCAGAAAAAGCATATAAATGGGTATCAAAAGGTGCAGAAGGCTATTCAATAGAAGAAACTGAAAAAGAAGATTTCGGAACAACAATTATATTACACATAAAAGATGACAGTGAAGATGAAAAATATTCTGAATTTTTAGATGAATATAAAATAAAAGGTATTGTAAAAAGATATTCTGATTATATAAGATATCCAATTCAAATGGATGTAGAAAAAAAGGAGCTAAAAGAAGGCTCTAAAGATGAGTATATTACTAAAGTTACAACAGAAACTTTAAATAGTATGATTCCAATTTGGAAAAAGAAAAAATCAGAAGTTACAGATGAAGAATATACAAGCTTTTATGCATCAAAATTTGGAGATTTTGATAAACCAACAAAGGTAATTAGAACAACAGTAGAAGGAACATTAAATTATGATATGTTACTTTATATTCCATCAAAAGTTCCATATAATTATTATTCAAAAGAATTTGAAAAAGGACTTCAATTATACTCAAATGGAGTATTAATAATGGAAAAATGTAAAGAGCTATTACCAGATTATTTCAGTTTCGTAAAAGGACTAGTTGATAGCCCAGACTTATCTTTAAATATATCTAGAGAAATATTACAACAAGATAGACAATTAAAAACAATTGCTAAAAATATTGAGAAAAAAATAAAAACAGAGCTTGAAGACATGTTAAATAAAGACAGAGCAAAATATGAAGAATTTTTCAAAACATTTGGAATTCAATTAAAATTTGGAGTTTATAATGATTTTGGAATTAACAAAGATAAATTAAAAGATTTACTAATGTTCTATTCATCAACAGAGCAAAAATTAGTAACATTAAAAGAATATGTTACTAGAATGAAGGAAGGACAAGATAAAATATATTATGCATGTGGAGAAAATACTTATAAAATAGACATGTTACCACAAGTTGAAGGTGTAAAAAGCAAAGGATACGAAATATTATATTTAACAGATGAAATAGATGAATTTGTTCTTCAAGTTTTAATGAATTATGAAGAAAAAGAATTTGCAAATGTTTCAGCAAATAACATAGATTTAGATTCAGAAGAAGAAAAAGAAAAAATAAAGAAATTAAATGAAGAGTGTAAAGATATGTTTACATTAATGCAAGAAACAATACCACAAGTTGCAAGTGTATGTTTTACAAACAGATTAAAGGATCATCCAGTTTGTTTAACAACAGAAGGAGCAATATCTGTTGAAATGCAAAAAGTAATAAATGCATTACCAAATGATAGAACAATACAAGCAAAAACAGTATTAGAGATTAATGAAAATCATCCAATTGCTGAAAAAATTAAAACTTTATTTGAAAATGATAAAGAAGAGCTAAAAACATATACTAAAATTTTATATGCACAAGCTAAATTAATTGAAGGATTGGAAATAGAGAATCCTACTGAAATTAGTAATTTAATATGTGATTTAATTTCAAAATAATAATGATAGTAAAAAATTAAATTGTTCATTTGCTAAATTTATATGCAAATGTTTGAGTAAAGTTTATTATATAAAAGGAATACCAATATGAAGTTTATCAATTTCATATTGGTATTTTCTTTAAAATATATAAAATTCAAATAATTATCTAATATAAGAAGATTGTGGTTCTGTATTTGAATTTATTGAAAAATTAGTTGAGTGAGTTGGTTTTTTTACTTTAGAAATATTAGATTCTTTATGAAATACAACAGGTGATTTATATCCTATTGGTGATATTTCATGTGATATATATGCTTTAGCATATTCAATTAAGTTTTCTTCTTTTAACATATATAATATATATGGATTTAATTTTATATAAGAATCATAATTAAGCTCATTATTAAGATTAATTTTTAATTCACTAATTATATCACGACCAGAGTTCTTTTCTGTTAAATCATTAATAATATTATCTATAATTTTGCATTTTTTAGATTTTGTTATTTTTGAAGATCTTATATTCATTTGAGCATTCATATCAGGTATAGAATATAAAGATGATTTTATTAACATTTCATTTTTATCATAATATTCAAATTTATAAGATTTCAAATCTCCAGTGCACCTAGATATTTCAAATGTATACTCAGGTAATATACTAAATTGACAATTTTTTGTTAATAATTCCTCTTGTTGTAAAAGAGCTATTACTTGCTGAGCTCTTTCTCTTGGAGATGTTTTAGCATCAAAATAACAATTTCTAACGCATAAACGAATATCCTCATTAGTGAATTGTGTTTTTTGTAAACATGAGTGAATACATTCTAAATAAGGATCATATGAAACTTGTTTAATTGTATTTTTTATTTTTTGAGCTTTAGCTTTTGTTTGTTCATTTTTTAACAATCTGTGCAAATGTTTTATCATTTCAGATTGTTTTTTTAGTGTAATTTCATAAATATCAGATTGATCCATATTTTTTACAATTTTACGAATATCTTTTTTTTCATTTGGAGTGAGTAATGTACAACTATTAAGTTGTGTATTAATAAAGTTGCTAAAATATTCTACATTTTCATCTTGATTTTGTAATAATTTAATATATTTTCTGTATGTTTGCATTTTTGATATATTTTTTAAGTTTATACTAGATGGTTTATTAATAGATGCAGGATATAAATATTTTTGGGTGAAATTCTTTTCTGTTTTAAGCAATTTTAGTTGTATTTTTTGCATTACAGATAAATTATCTTTATTTTTTAGTGAGTCGATTTTACTACCTAAATATTTTAAATCACCTTTTAATATCTTTGTAATAGGACCATTAATATTTTTTAAATAGGTATTTCTAATTAATTGAGAATTTCTTATATTAATATTATCTATTAGATCAACTATTTTATCCTTGTATTTACAATTAGAATTACTTAAAGAGGCTCTAATTGTATCTAATTTTGAATATACAATTATTCTGTTTTCATTTGTTGTTAACTTATCAATTTTTTTTATATCAGATTTGGATTCTATAAACTCTTTATGTGTTAAATTAGATCTTTTAAAAATATTATCACAAAATTCTGATATTTTTGATTCATATAAATATTTATTAGTATACATACATAATCTCCTTTTTTATAATAAATACAATTATACAAGATTTATAATAAAAAATCAATCTGTGATAGGAAGAAAGTTACATAATTATATTCAAAAAGCTTGAATTTTAATACAGAAATGATATAATGAAAAGGTGTTTTCAAAATATTATACACAGAATTACTATGTAATTTAAATACACAAACAATTTAACACAGGCTATTGTTCTATTTAGTACAAGCCTTGAATATAATAATATAAGTCAAATAAGTCAAGGAGGATTGTGATGGCTTATATTATACAATCATTAAAAAAAATAAATTTTAAAAAAAGTGAAGATATAGATGAAGAAGTTAATATTAATAAAATATTTATTTTTATAATAATTTTATGTGCAATAGTTATAGCAGTAGATTATGCATTAGTGATAAAGTTTATTAATATAATAAAAAATATATAATAGGAGAAAAAAATGAATTTAGCAAATAATTGGAATGATTATCAAATTCTTGATATGGCAAATGGTGAAAAATTAGAAAAGTGGAATGATATTATTTTAGTAAGACCAGATCCACAAATAATATGGAAAGAAAAAACATTTCCAAAAAAATGGAAAGAAGCAAATGCAGAATATATTAGAAGTAATACAGGTGGAGGTCAATGGAAATATAATAAAAAAGTTCCAAACGCATGGCAAGTCAAATATAAAAATTTAGTTTTTAATATAAAACCAATGGGATTTAAGCATACAGGGTTATTTCCAGAGCAAGCTGTTAATTGGGATTGGATGATAGAAAAAATACGCAGTGCTAAAAGACCAATAAAAGTATTAAACTTATTTGCATATACAGGAGGAGCAACAGTAGCATGCTTATCAGCTGGAGCTTCAGTTTGTCATGTAGATAGTTCAAAAGGAATGGTGTCATGGGCAAAGGAAAATGTTGAATCATCAGGATTACAAGATCGAAAAGTAAGATATTTGATAGATGATGTTGTTAAATTTGTAAATAGAGAAATTAGAAGAGGTAATAAATATGATGCAATAGTAATGGATCCACCATCATATGGAAGAGGTACTAATGGAGAAGTTTGGAAATTTGAAGAAAATATATATGACTTAGTTGAATTATGTTCAAAAGTATTATCTGAAGATCCATTGTTTTTCTTAATTAATTCATATACAACAGGAATTTCAAGTATGGTATTAGAAAATATATTAAGAATAAATATACATAAAAAAGGTGTTTTTTCAAATGGAGAAATTGGTATTCCAATGAAAGGTTCAAATTTAGTTTTGCCTTGTGGAATATATGGAAGATGGGAAGCATAATAAAATGTATTGCAATTAGCAATACATTTTATTATGTATATTATAAGGCAAAAATATTAAAAGTTAGTAAAAATAAAAGCAAATTAATTTAAAGGAATGATAAAAATGCAGAATTTAAATGTTATATATGAAGATAATCATATAATAGTAGTTGAAAAAATTTGTAATGTACCATCACAAGCAGACAAAACTGGAGATATAGACATGTTAACAATAATTAAGGAGTATATAAAAGAAAAATATAAAAAACCAGGAAATGTTTATTTAGGTTTAGTTCACAGATTAGATAGACCTGTCGGAGGAGTTATGGTATTTGCAAAAACTTCAAAAGCAGCATCAAGACTTAGCGAAGAAGTACGATTAAAACAATTTGAAAAAAAGTATTTAGTGATAGCAAATGGAAAGTTTGAAGAAAGTAGAGGAGTACTTGAAGATTATTTGTTGAAAAATCAAGCTAGAAATATGAGCAAAGTTGTCACGAAAGAAACAAAAAATGCTAAGTTGGCTAAATTAGATTATGAAGTTATAAAATATGATGAAGATTTAAATTTATCAGTAGTAAAAATAAATTTACATACAGGTAGGCATCATCAAATAAGAGTTCAATTATCAAGTAGAAATCATAGTATATATGGCGACCAAAAGTATGGTGGAAGAGGACATGGAAAGCAAATAGCATTATGGGCATATAGCCTAAAAATTATAC
>CAKPKU010000015.1 GCA_934167365.1 uncultured Clostridia bacterium | reverse complement strand
AAAACTTTCCTATTATACAAAAAAGCATGGTACTTTTATACCATGCCCCCTAATATAAAATTATTTTCTAGATTCAACAATTAATTTAATACCTGTTCTTTCTTCGCCTTCAACTTGAACTTCTGCGAATGCAGGTACACATACTAAGTCAACGCCTGATGGTGCTACAAAACCTCTTGCTATTGCTACTGCTTTAACAGCTTGATTTAATGCTCCAGCTCCTATTGCTTGCATTTCTGCATAATTATTTTCCTTTACTAATCCAGCAATTGCTCCTGCTACTGAATTTGGATTTGATTTTGATGAGATTTTTAAAACTTCCATTTTTTGCCTCCTATTATTTTTATTTTTGTGTTCTCACTACATATATATTTATAATACAATTAAAAAAAAATGTCTAGTATTTTTACTAAATATGTTTGCCTTTCGTATAACATAAAATTGCAATTATTTTCGATTTATTCTAATAATATTCATTACTCGACAATTTTCATCATTAATCTCGAAAATACAACCATTTAGCATACATTTTCCTTCTGCTAATTTATATCTTTCTGGTAATGATGTAACAAATCTTTTTATTGATGCATCTTTATCCATACCAATTACAGAGCTTATTGGTCCTGTCATTCCTATATCTGTTATATATGCTGAACCATTTGGCAATATTTGTTCATCAGCAGTTTGTACATGTGTATGTGTTCCATATAATGCAGTAACTCTCCCATCTAAATAGTTTCCCATTGCAATTTTTTCAGCTGTTGCTTCTGCATGAAATTCAACAAAAATTATATCACATTCATTTTTTAATTGTTTTACTAGCTCATCTACTTTAGTGAATGGATTATCTGACAAAACATTCATGTCAGTTCTTCCAATTAAATCAATTACTCCTACTTTTTTTCCTTTACAACTAAATACTCCAAATCCATGTCCTACAACTCCTTTTGAATAGTTAGCTGGTCTTAATAATTTTGGATGATCAATAAATGAAAATATATCCTTTTTTCCCCATGTATGATTTCCCATTGTTATTACATCTATATTTAAATTTAATAATTCATTAAATATTTTTATTGTTATTCCCATTCCTCCAGCAGAATTTTCTGCATTTACAATTACAAAATCTACATTATATTCTTCCTTAATTTTAGGTAATTCTTCTTTAAACTTTTTTACCCCATTCTCACCTACTATATCTCCGATAGTTAAAATTTTCATATTTAATTCCTCTCAATCATTTTTTGATATTATTATTCTTTTCAACTAGTATTATAAAGAATTTTTTAGCTTTTTTCAATAAAAAAAGCTAAAATTACAAATTGAAATTTTAGCCTTTTATATATTATTTTTATTTTCTAAACTTGTTGAAACAATATCTAATTTTTCAATAATGTTTTGCAAATTAGATTTTATGTTTGGTTTGATTGCGTTTTGATAATATCCATTTTTAGTTAAAAATGCAATTATTTTTTGTTTTTCTTTTAATGTTTTGTTCATTCTTTTATTTATTTTTATAGGTAATTTTGTACTTTCTATTTTTTTCATTTCATATTTTAGTTTTGATTTATCCACTGAAAATGTATCGTATATATTTCTTCTAATTTTTCGTATAGATTTAATCTTTTCTTTGTATTGTCTTTCATTTCTATTTTCATTTAAATATAGTTCAATTTCTGCAAGAATCTCAATAATTTTATATTCTCTATCAGGTATTTTTTTATTTATAATTTGAGATCTTGCATTATCTATTTCATGAATTGCAAAAAATAAATTTTCTTTTTTCCTATCTACATCTTCTTCTCTTTCAAAAAAGCTATCAAATGCTTTCATAAAAATACTTCTATTTTGAATTTTGTCAAATGATTTTTTTATTTTAGCCCTATCTATATCAGATTTTAATAATTTAAATTTATCATATATTTCCTTTTTTATTACATTCATTTGTAAATTTTCTATTTCAGAAACATCTTTTCTACTAATATCTTTTAATTCAGTAAATGTCTTGTCTAATAAATCTCTTAATTGATTTATATTTTTTATCTTTGTATCTATATTATCAGATTCTCTTTTTGGTGATATACTTTCCTTTGAAATTTTATTAATATTAGTATACAACTTATTTCTGGATTCAATCATTTCTTTGACTAAATTATAATTATAACAATTATTAATTTCAAACTTATTACTAATAATGTCAGTTTTTCTTTTTATTCTTTTCAAGTCATTTATCTTCATATCTATTTGTTCAATTAACATATAAATATTACTAATAAAGCTCTGACATTTTTGTTTTCCAACTTCATAATATCTTAATTTATCCATAGAATCTCCTACTTTTTTTCATATGTTATTGAAGTATATAATGAACTAATACTTTTATACTTTCCTTTGTTTTTCAAATTAAAGATTTTTCTAACTGCATAGCTTTTTCCTGATATATCATTATTTATATCATTCATACTATTTTCATCGAAAAAACAACTATATACAACACTAATATCTACTTTAGAATCAATTTGATTTTTTACACCAGTCTCTGTAAATTGCCATGCTACCATTTTTGAAATTAGCTCTTCATTTTTTGCTCCATCTTCTGAAGTATTTGAATACCAATAGTTTGGAATTTCATTTGTATTAGGATAATATGCTAACCACATTTTTGCATTAACAGATGTTAAATATTTATTAGTAATATTAGCATTACTATATAATATAACTTTATTTTTGCTTTCTTCTAATTTTTTTATTAACTCATTTACTAAATTTGCTCTTGTATCCCATATTCCATCTGCTCTTCCTTTTTCTATATGTTGCTCAACATCTAATGCAATTGGCAATGTATTACAGCTATATTTATTTTTTTCTATAAAATCATTAATAAATTTAACTTCTTCATCAACTTCAGTAGATGTAATTGCTTCTTCTAAAAAATAATATCCAAATGGTATACCTAAATATTCACAGGCATCAGAATACTCTTTGTAATTAGGATCTTCGTAAAACTTTCCAGCTTCTCCATATCCTCTTCCTCCAGCTCTTATATATACATATTTTATATTATTTTTTATTATAAAATATTTGAAATCATTAATATTTTTAAAATTATTTTTTAAATTAAATTTTGATACATCTAGCATTAGCTCTTTTTTCATATTTCCTTTTTTAAAGCTATTTGTTTTTTCAGCTAGCACATATCCAATCTTTCCATCAGAGCTAACTTTACACCATTCTTTTCCATTATCATCTATAACATTTTCTAAAATATATACACTACTTCCTCGCTCTATATTTTTAATTTTTCTTTTTGCATTTGGTTTTGACAATAAATCTATATCATTTTCAATTGTTATAGCATGAATAGCACTTTCCATTTGCCTTTTTATTGTTTTATCATAATTATATTTGATTACAGCCAATATTATAATTAATATGATAATACATATTGATATTATTGACAGTATTAATTTTAAATTTTTTTTCATTGTGCACCTCTTAATTTTATTTAATATATTATTATTTTAACTTTATAATAAAAAAAAATCAACTATATAAGTTGATTCTTTTTGTTCATTTTAAATTAATCTCTTGGTCTCATTAATGGGTATAAAACTACATCTCTTATATTATCACTATTTGTTAAGAATTGTAAAAATCTATCTATTCCCAATCCCCATCCTGAAATTGGTGGCATTCCATATTCCATTGCTTTAATATATTCATTATCTATTGACATAGCTTCCTCATCGCCATTTGCTTTTAATCTGCTTTGCTCTATTAATCTTTCCTCTTGCTCTCTTGCATCTACAAGCTCTGAATATCCGTTTATGATTTCTTGTCCATTTACAACTAGTTGGAATCTATCTGTTAGATTTTTGTTATCATCATTTGCTCTTGCTAATGGTGATAAGTCTATTGGATGTTTTGTTAAATATGTTGGTTTTATAAGTTTTGGTCTGCTTACTTTTTTATAAAGAGCATCTATTAGATTTCCTCTTCCTAATTTCTCGATGTTTTCTTCATCTAATTCTATTCCTTTTGCTCTTATTTCTGCTAATAGAGCTTCTGCTGTTTCAAATTTGTCAATATCAATTCCGCAGTCTCTTAATACTAAATCTCTGAAAGAAACAATTTCCCATTCTCCCCCGAAATCTATGTCTTTATCGCCTATTCTTATTACAAGATTTCCATCAAATAATTTATCAAATATATATATTATCATTTGTCTTAGGAATTTCATATTATCTTCATAATTCCAATATGCACTATATCCTTCTACTGCGGTAAAATCCTGTAAATGATTCTTATCAATTCCTTCATTTCGGAAATCTCTTGCAACTTCATATACATTATTAAATCCACCTATTATTAATTTTTTTAGTGTTAATTCTGGAGCAATTCTTAAAAATACATCTATATCATATGCATTATGATGTGCTATAAATGGTTTTGCTGTTGCCCCTGATGCAGTATTTTGAAGTACTGGTGTATCAACTTCTATAAATCCATGGTTATCTAAATATTCTCTCATTAATTTTATAAATTTTGATCTTAATAAGAATCTCTTTTTTGTTTCTTCGTTTGTTATTAAATCTAGATGTCTTTCTCTATATATTATTTCTTGGTCTGCTAGTCCATGGAATTTCTCTGGTAATGGTCTATATGCCTTCCCTAGGAATGTATATTCATATACTTGAATACTTTTTTCTCCTGCTTGTGTTGTAAAAATTTCACCTTTTACTCCTATGAAATCACCTATATCTGTTATTTCATGCATTTTTTTGTATTCTTCTTCACCTAAATCATCTCTTTTTATTACTAATTGGATTTTTCCTGTTATATCTCCTATATGAATAAATGAAATTTTTCCCATTTTTCTTTTTGATAAAATTCTTCCTGCTATTGAGACATCTTTTGTTCCATCTTCTAGTGCTCTTGCTCCTTCTATATCTGTTGTTCTTTCATATCTTTCTGGACGATTTTTTATTCCGTATTCTTTTATTTTTTCTTCTTTTTCAAATCTTACTTGCATTAATTCTGATTCATTTGCCATAATAGCATCCTCCTTAAATTTTAATATTATTATTTTTTATTTAGTAATATTAAATCCGTTTGCCGTTTAATCACCATATTCATTTCCTCCATGGTTTAATTTTATACCATATTTTTTGAATTTTTTCAAGGCGTTAACTGGATATTTTTTCCTCTTTAAATCGGATTTACATGTATCACAGTCAAATATATCTCTTCTATCTCTTTATCAATTTCTTTTTCCAAGTTATTTGCAATCTCATGACTTTGGTATGTTGTTAAATTTCCATCTACATATATTGTAAATGAAATTTGATATTTATATCCAACAGGAGTTGAATTAAAATGTTGTATTTTCTTTATTTCTGGGTATCTTGCTATTATTTCTAAAACCTTCTTTTTATCTTCTTCATTTATAGACTTATCCATTAAAACATTATAACTTTCTATAAATATTTTTATTCCAGTATAACAAATCCACAATGAAATTCCTATACCTACTGCTCCATCAAACCATAATATATGTTTTATACTTAACAATGCTGCTATAAGGTTAAATGTTGTAACCACACAGTCATTTCTATGATCATTTGCACTTGCCTCTATTAGTAAATTATTGTACTTTTTTGATAATGAATGTGTATATATGTATAATGAAAATTTTGTTACTATTGTTACAATACATACAACAATAAGCATCCATGAAAAAGTATAATCTTCTGGATTTTTTAGTGATTGTACAGAATCAATTAGTAATTTTATTGCAACAAAAATCATTGACAAACTTATTAATAATGAAAAAATATATTCAGCTTTTCCATGCCCTAAATTATGTGATTCATCACTTGGTTTACTTGCTATTTTATTTCCAATGAATGTCATAAATGATGAAAATATATCTCCTGCGCTATTAAAACTATCTGCAATCATTGCTTGGCTATTTGTCATAAAGCCTATGCTTCCTTTTATTATTAGTAAAAAGATATTTCCAATAATTCCTAAAATGCTTGCTTTTTTTGTTGATTTATATCTATCCATAACATATTCTCCCTATACTTAACCATATTTTTATTAGTAGTTCATTTATCATAATAATTTTTTAATAACTAATATTTTTCCTATTATACAATAAAATGTCATTTATAAAAAGATTTTTTTCATAAATGACATTTTTTATTATCTATTCAAAGCTTTTACCCAAAATTTATTTTACATATTCATTTAATGGTTTAACTTTATATTGTAAATCTCCAAATTTATCTGTAGTTACATATCCAGGCTCTGCATTTATTACATCTGGTATTCTGTTTACTATTGTTGCACATGTTAGTTCAACTGTTGATGGTCTTGCTACTGTTATTGTTGTATTTGGCTCTCCATATACTGTCCATTCGTTTTTATCAAAATCATCTTTTGAATATACTTTTCCTATACATTCTGATTCTATTGTAATTCCTTCTTCAGTTTCTGTTGTAACTACTGCGCTCATTCCTGTTGCATCTCCAGATTTAACAGTCATTCCTAATGTGCTTGAATATATATCTTCTTTATTTGTTGTTGGAACTGTTACTTGTGTTTGTGATTTTATTGTTAATCCTAATTTTTCACATAGCCAACCATTTGTATTCCACATATATGATGGTAAATAATCGCCACTTTGTATTATTTTGTTTCTTTCTTCATCACTTATTTTGTCTACTATTGCTACTTGCTTGTCAAATTCATCTAATGTAAGCCCAGCACCATGAGCATTTGCTAATGCTATACCATAATCTTCTACATTATAGCTTGTACTTCCTTTTATTTTTGTTATTTTTTGAGTAGATCCTGCTATACTAGTTATTAATTGTCCCCAATAAATATCTTGATAGCCTGATCCTGTTATTGTACAACCATTTTGTTTCGCTAATTCATCTATCTTTTTAGTTAAATTTGGATTTGAATTCCATGGAAAAAATGCTTCTTCACATGTACTTATTGCATTTAATCCTAATTTTGCACATAGCATAAATGGCTCTTCTAAATCCTTTAATAAACTCATTGTTTCTACTATGCATATATCTGGTTTAACTTCTTTTAACATTGCTTCTGCATCTTGTAATGATGTTACTTTTATATTTTTATTTTCACATCCAATTATTTCACCTATATCTTTTCCTATTACAGATGGATTTACATCAACTGCACCTACAACTTCTCCACCTTTTTCATAAACATATCTCATGGTATATTTAGCCATTTTTCCTGTTCCGAATTGAACAACTTTTACTTTTCTTTCCATACTTTTAACCTCCTAATAGAATTATTATGTACTGAAATTTTTTCTTTATGTATAAACGGATAATATCACAAGAATTTTTGTAATTCAATACGTTTATAAAATATATTTAACTCATATAATAATACTTTTTATATAATAGGAAATCACATTCTTTAAAATATCAAATAAATTAAGTTTACCTTAAAATTAATTTATAAAACTTCCCTTTGAAAACCAAATACAATTTTTACTTTCAGTCTCAAACTAAAAATTTCTTATTATTTCCTATTACATAAAATAATATATTTCACTATACTTATATAGTATTTAGTAAAAAAAAATATTATATTATAAAAACTACGATTTATAATATAATATTTTTTACTATAAGCTTATATTATTTTTATTGTGCTGTTCCTAATCTCCTGTTTCTGTTATACATTTTATACTTGGTAATTAAATATTTTATAAAATAAACTACATAAAATGGTCCTACCACTTGTATTAATATCATTACAGCTGAGAAAAATTTACCTGTTAAATTATATATTATTTCTACTGGTGTATTTGGGAAATTTTTAGATATAAACATAAAATTTGTACCTAAAATTAAATTTACTATATATGAAATTACACTTATTCCTGTTATTAATGTTGCATAATATTTTATATCACTTAATTGTATATCTATATAATTAGTAATATTCACTAATATTCCTAAATACAGCATGGTTCCATGAAATATAAAACTTTGAATACTTATATAATGAAACATTGGATATGCTGGTAATGATGTATTTGGACAAAATAGAAAAAATAAACCTCCTATTATTGCTCCTGTTGAAATAAAAACATCTCCAATCTTTTTTAATACACCTTTTCCCCATCCACTTAATAAACCAGCATATAAAATTAAACTGCAATAATATAATGGAATATAGTTATTTGGATTACTTCCATTTCCTATGGCAAAATTAAATATAATTTTAACAAGCTCTAAAATCCACAAAAATACAGTAGAAATTTTAATTATTTTTTTTGTGCTTTCTTTATTAATTTTTTTAGTAAAATGCAATAAAATTGCAACAATACAAAATGTAATTGCTAATAATATTATATGACCCTTGCTAAATAACCCACATGGTGGATATTCTCCTGGTTTTGAAAAAAACATAAATTACTTCTCCTTTTAGTTTGATTAATTGTTACATATCTAATATATCATTTATATTCAAAAAAATCAAAAAAATTATAGCTCTTCTACATGTAGTATTCCATCTAAACTCGCAATTGAAGAAATAATATTATTTATACTTAAATCTTCCTTGTTACTATATTTGCCTGAAATTTTAATTATTTTACATTTTTCTCCATTATCACTTTCAGTTTCAGAATTACTTATATTTTTCAATATTATAGACTTTTCATTTAGTACATCTTCAATTTTTTTAATTGTTTCATTATCTCCCGATTTAGCTTTAATTTCTAATTCAAATATAGAAAAATGATCTAATTTTGAAAAAATTAAATATGAATATGACAATATAAAATACACAATTATTGTTGATATTATCCCTAAAGCATAAAATCCTGCTCCTATAATTAAACCTATACATGTAACAGCAAGTAAACTCGCAGCAGTAGTTAAACCTTTAACATTTACTCCATTTCTGAGTATAGTTCCTGCTCCTAAAAATCCAATTCCAGATAAGAGCTGTGCTGGTATTCTAGATGGATCAATATTATATGTATTAGACATATATTCTCCACATAACATTACTAAAACAGCACTAATTCCAACTAGTGCATGTGTTCTAAATCCTGCTGGCTTATTCCAAGATGACCTTTCAAGACCAATCATTCCAGCTAGGAAAAAACCTAAAATTAATCTTATAAAAGACTTAAAAGCAAATGATGTAACTATTTCGTAAAACATAATTTTCCTCCTTTAATTTTAATGGAAAAAATTAGACTAATGAATATTAGCCTATTTTTTTCTTTGTTATTTTGTTATTTTTAATTTTCTTAACATTAGCAACTGAAAGAGCACTTCTTTCAGCTATAATTGCTATAATCTCGTTTCTCATTGGTGTCATTACACCATTATTGAAATTTTCATCAATATTATATATTATTTTAAATGGTAATTGGTATTGCTTACTTTTACTTCCAGTATGTAATTGTCTTATATATAACTTGGCATAATCTAAATATCCTTCTTCTATAAAAATTGTTAGAATAAATGGATCAATATATTTTATATTCTGCTCTTCAATATTTAGCTCTTCATATATACTAATTCCAAAATTCATGCTTTTTAAGTTTTTTATAGCCTTTTTTTGTAAAACTTCTATATCTGAAAATGTAGGTTTAAACCTATACCTTTTTCTTTTTATGCATTTCCCACTTTTATTTTTAACAATAAATATATGCTCTGCCTTTTCTGAATTATATAAAATTTTTACATCTTCTTTTCGTTTATATTTGTTATTCCATTCATCTAATTTTGATTTTAGTATATATATAACACATCTTTTCTTTTCAGAAATTATTTTTGACTTGTCTTTGCAAATTTTTGCTATTTCAACTCGCTCTTTCCCCAAGCTTTTTCTTGATAGCTTTTTTATATATTTTTCTGTTTGTCCCCCATATGTATGCTCTAGCTCTTCTATATAATTTTCAATATTTTTATATTCAGAATATAATATTTTTGCTGTATTTCCTAATAAAATTTCCTCTATAAAATTACACATTTTGAAATACATTTTTTTAATATCTTCTATAGTTTTTAGGTTATTTTCATATTCTTTTTTTCTGCAAAAAACACTATAATTTTTATATACTATTCCTAATTCATCTCTTATAATTTCAACATAACAATAATCATATTTTTTGTTAATTGAATCTAACATCTTTAAATACTTTTTTGATTTTAATCTAGAAAAAGACGAATAATTGTATCGTAAATTATCATATAAATCTTGGCATATAGATCTTATAATTATATTAATATCTTCCAATTTTTTCCTCCACAAAATAATCACTAATTTAGATTATATCACAAATAAGCATATTCTTCAACAATTCTACAATAAATCCTACATTATAAGGAAAATTACTGTTTAAACTTTTTAAGTTTAAACAGTAATCATTAGAACATCTTTATAGCTTCTTGTAATTGTAAATCATTCTCATATGGAATGTTACTTATATTTTCCCATTCAGAATCCAGTTTTATTTCAATATCTGGCATTATTCCTATTTTATTAATAGCATTGTGATTTGGTGTAAAATATTCTTCAGAAGTAATCTTTAATCCAGAACCATCTGCAAAGCTATATATAGTTTGGATTACACCTTTTCCATAAGAAGTTGCACCTATAATTTTAACATCATTATTGTCTTTTAAACAGCCAGCTAGTATTTCTGAAGCACTTGCAGTATTTTTATTAATTAGTATTACAATAGGAACATCTACTATAGGTTTTTCTTTAGATTTTGTTATCTCTTCTTTTTTATCTTTGTTAGATGTTATAAGTAACGTTTTATCTTTTTCAACCATTGTTTCAGCAATACTTAAAGATTCTGATACTAAACCTCCACCATTATTTCTTAAATCTATTATTAATCCATTTGGATTATTTGATTTTAAACTATTATATGCATCTTTAAATTCTTGTGCAGTACCATCATTAAAAGCTGTAATTTTTATATATGCACTATTTCCAATCATGCTAGAAGAAACCGTTTTAATTTTAATATTACTTCTAACAATATTAAAATCTTGCTCTTTTTCAGCTCTCTTTATTGTAATATTAACACTTGTTCCTTCTTCTCCCTTAATTGCACTAACAACAGAATCTAACTGATCACCTTTGTATTCAACACCTTCTACTTTTGTAATTATATCTCCTGCTTGTAGACCTGCTTTTTCGGCTACTGATCCCTCAATAACACCAATAATTAGTATTGTATTATCTGCTGTATTATCTGCCATATATACCCCAATACCTACATAATTTCCAGTTGTATCCTCCATTAGCTCTGTCATTTCTTCTTTTGTTAAATATTGTGTATATTTATCATTAACACCTGTTACATATCCTTTTATTGCATTTTCAAGCATTTTATCCTTATCCATATCATAAATATATGTAGATTTTAGTTTTTGGTCTATTAATGCTAATTTAGTAGATAAATATGACATTCCGGATGTAGATAAATATGATTTTATTGTAAATGTTATTGTACAAAAATATGTAATAATTGCAGTTAGAAAAATTGTTAACAATATTTTCCAAACTCCACCTTTTTCACTTTTAATTACTTTTTCTTTATTATTATTTTCTTTCAAAATACTTCACCTTTCCTATATTAAATAAATATAGTTTTATTTTAACGTAAATATGATTAATTTTATAAAAAGAGCATTTTCATGCTCTTATTATTTTATAAATAATCTAATGGTTGTGTACTATTACCATTTATTCTAACTTCAAAATGACAATGATTTCCTGTTGATGCTCCTGTTGACCCCACTGCTGCTATAACTTGTCCTCTTGTAACAGT
Organism: uncultured Clostridia bacterium; assembly: GCA_934167365.1. GTDB lineage: Bacteria > Bacillota > Clostridia > TANB77 > CAG-508 > CAG-492. The sequence goes on along the minus strand of CAKPKU010000015.1, from coordinate 12,504 downwards.
ATCACCAACTGAAACTGATAAACTGCTACAATGTGCATACCTTGTAGTAACACCATTTCCATGACTTATAATTACATAGTTTCCATATCCACCATTATAACCATAACTTGATAATATAACAGTACCAGATTCAGCAGCTACAATATTTGATCCTCCTGGAGCTGCAATATCTATACCAGCATGTAATTTTTTAGTTCCTGATATTGGGTGTATTCTATATCCATAACCTGATGATATATTATGACTTGATGGTACTGGCCATAAAAATTTTCCTGAAGACCCTCCACCTGTTTCTGATGATTTATTATTATTGCCACTATTATTGTTACCATTATTTTGATTATTAGAAGATCCTTTATTTGAATTATTATTTTTTGCTGCCTCTTCTCTTTCTTTTGCAGCTTGAGCTAGCTCTTTTTGTTTTAAAATTGCCATTTGGCTATCATATTCATCTATTTGTGCTTGTATTTGTTTTTGCTCATCTGTTAATGAATTAACTTTAGCTTGCTTTTCTGACTTTAATTTTTTCAAATCTTTACTTTTATTTTCTTTTTCAGTTTTTGCTGTTTCTATTTCAGATTTTTCATCTTCAAGCTCTTTTTTAGTATTTTCTACTTCATTCATTAAATTGGTATCATATTCTGCTATTTGTTTAATTGTTTCATAATTTGAAATAAAATTTACAAGACCTCCAGTTAATAAAGCACTTAAATATGTATTATTACCATTCATATATGATGCCACTAAACGCTCTTCTAATAATTTTTGTTTACTTTCTAAATCTTTTTCTTTTTCACTTATAGAGCTATTTAGTTTTTTTACCTTATCTGATAAATCATTTATTTCATTTTCAAGATTTTCTATTGATGAATTTATATCCTCAACTTCTTGAAGAGCTGTATTTATTTGTCCATCTAGCTCATCATATTGCTTTTGAGCTTCACTTTTTTGATTTTCTGCTTGTTCAGCCTGTTTTTTATAATCTGATGATTGTACAGCTAAAACTGAACAATTTGTTGTTAAAATTATTGTGCAAGCAACTATTATTGATATAATTTTTCTCTTCATATATATACACCTCATATTTTATTTTTACACCTTCAAGTATTTTTTCATAGATAATGAACTTCCTAAAACACCAATTCCTATTCCAAGTATTGCAAATATAAGCAATTCAGTAGAAAATAGTTCACTAAATTCAATTAATTTATAATTAAATAGTGCTCCTCCACATTTTGAGTATATAAACACATATATACCACCTAATACAATTAAAGATATTGCTGTTGCAACAATTCCCATTACTATACCTTCAACTATAAAAGGTGCTCTAATAAAGTTATTTGTTGCTCCTACATATTTCATTATTGAGATTTCTCTTCTTCTAGCTTGTACCGCAAGTTTTATTGTATTTCCAATAATAACTGTAGATACAACTACAAGTAATACACCTATGGCAAAAAATGAAATTCTAACCCATTTTTTTACACTATTTAATTTACTTATAGTTGATTGTTGAGTTGTTATATCTTTTACATTATCCAATAATTTCAGTTTTTCTATAACTCCATCTGCTTGATTTAAATCTGTTAATGTTATAGTAAATGATGCTGGGAAAGGATTATTTGCATCTGTATAATTTTTTAATATAACTTCTGAATTTCCCAATGTTTCTCTTCTATTTTTTAAAGCATCAGCTTTTGAAGTATATGTTACATTATTTACATATTCCATAGACTTTATAGTATCTTCCATTTCTTTCACATCATCCTGAGTTGCATCATCTTCGATAAATAACTGAATCGGAAATTCGCCCTCTATTTGTTCAACCATTGATGTTATATTACTTCCACCAGCTACTCCTAGTCCAACTGTTAACAATGTCACAAACATAATCATTAATGCTGCAAATGTAGATTTCTTATTTTTAAAAATACTTTTAAATCCTTCACCTATTAAATATTTTAGTATATTATAATTCACTTTCATACCCACCTTTTTTGTCATCTCTAACTATGATGCCTTTATCAATCTGTATTACTCTTTTTTTCATTTTATCAACAATATCTTTAGCATGTGTTGCTACAACAACTGTTGTCCCTCTTAAATTTATATTATTTAATAAATTCATAATTTCCCATGCAGTATCTGGATCTAAGTTTCCTGTTGGTTCATCTGCAATCAGCATAGATGGATTATTTACCAAAGCTCTTGCTAATGCAACTCTTTGTTGCTCACCTCCTGATAATTCATTTGGATACATTTTTGCTTTGCCACTTAATCCTACTAATGATAAAACCATTGGTACTTGTCTTCTTATATGTCTTGGTGTAGCTTTTACTATATACATTGCAAATGCTACGTTTTCATATACTGTTTTATCTGGTAATAATCTGAAATCTTGAAATACAACTCCCATACTTCTACGTAAATATGGTACTCTTCTTGCTTTTAAAAATGTAGTATCTTTTCCATTTATTATAATATTACCTGATGTTGGCTCTTCTTCTTTTAATATTAATTTAATTAATGTTGATTTTCCTGATCCTGATGAACCTACTAAAAAGGCAAATTCTCCTTTTTCTATCTTAAAATTAGCATTTTGTACTGCTTCTGTTCCTGTTCCATATTTTTTATTTACATTCCTAAATTCTATCATTTTTTTCTCCTCGACATAAAAATACAATAAACATATTTTCATTTATATGATAACAATAAAAAAAGTCTTTTGCAATAGATTCATAAAAAATTCACCTTATTTTTTATAAAATATCTATTTTAATTCAATATCCATTGCTTTTAGTAATATATTACCTTTTTCTTGCAATCAAAGCTTTAATTTTAATTCCTTCATCCATAAACATTTTTTCATGTTCAGTCATTATATTATCCCAAAAATTTGGAGTATTTGCCAAATCATATGTTTTATTTATAATTTCAAATCCACATTCTTCAAAATAGTTTAAACTATCACTAAATAATCCATCATCATCTGTTTTAAAATATATTTCTCCATTATCAACTAAAAATTCTTTATATTTTTCTAACTGTCTTGTATGTGTTAACCTCTTTTTTCTGTGCTTTCCTTTAGGCCATGGGTTGCAAAAATTAATATAAATTCTTTCTATATTATCATTTTTATCTAATATATTTAGTATTCTTTCTATATCATATCTTGTCAAATATACATTATCAACTTTTTTATTTTGTTCATTATATACACTTTCAATATTTCGTTTTGCTAAACCTAGCATTGCATCAACCAAATCTATTGCAATATAATTAATATTTTCATTTTTACTTGCTAGTTTTGAAATAAAATTTCCTTTACCACATCCTAGCTCTAGATGAATTGGATTTTTTCTTTCAAATAAAGTTTCCCATTTTCCTTTATAATCTTCTGGGTTATCAATATAAAATTTGCTTGCTTCTAGCTCTGGTCTTGCCCATGGTTTAAATCTTATTCTCATTATTATTCATTCCTTCCTCTTTTTTTTTCAAAATTCATGTGCTATAATGTAGCTATTATAACATATTTTTTTAATAAGGAGCTGAAAAATTTTGAAAATTACATCAAATAGTGAAACTTTAGCAGAAAATAAAGTATTAATTTTATATATATTAGATCAAATACATAAACCAATTACTAATGATAACCTTTATAAACTCGTATTATCAGCAATAGATCTGAATTATTTTTACTTTCAACAATTTTTATTAGACCTAATAGCAGCTGGATTTATAGTAAATTATCAAAAAGAAGAGCAAGTATTATATGAATTAACTTCAAATGGAAAACACACTTTAGATTTAACTTTAGATATTTTGCCTGGTATTATAAAGTTAAAAGCAGATACCAATTTAAAACCAGTTCTAGAAAATATTGAAAATGAACATTCAATAATAGCAGAATTCACTCCACGAAGTGAAGATCATTATATTGTTGTATGCAAAATTATGGAAAATAATGAAACAATATTTGAAATAAAAACCTTTGCAGGCTCAAGAGATGAAGCCAAAAAGATTGTTGATAATTGGAAAAACAATGCAGATATTATTTACCCAAAATTATTAGATACTTTAACAACTAATGTTAATAAATAAAATTTTTTTGTTTTTTAGCATATATAAATATAATCAAAAGAGGAAAAATATAATAAAACATATTTTTCCTCTTTTTTTATATAATATAAAACCTTTATTTTTCCAATATAAAAGAAATATAAGTATTCTACTTTTTTAGCCTTCATATATATGTCAAATTAAACTAAAGATATAATGAACTACTTTATATAAAAAAAAGCATTTTTCTATTATACGAATAATATTTATAATTTCTAAAAATATATTATTACTAATAATATACAATCTATACTATTATGATTTTAATTTACTAATTGTATCACCAAAATTATCACTATTTACAATTCCGCTTCCTGAAACAATTATATTAGCTCCAGCATTTTTTACATTATCAACATTTTCTGTTTTAATTCCACCATCTGCTTCAATGTCTATATCTATATTATTTTTATTAATAAATTCCTTTAATTCTTTGATTTTCTCAATAGTTGGTATTATTAGCTCTTGTCCTCCTTTTCCTGGCTCTACTGTCATTACTAATATTGTATGTACAAACTTTAATAAGCCTTCTATTTTTGAAATCTTTGTTTTAGGGTTTATAGCAATTCCTACTTTGCAGTTATTAGATTTTATATAATTTATAATTTTTAAAGCTTCTTCTTCGTTTTTCACAGCCTCTATATGAAATGTTATTATATTTGGTTCATAATTTAAATATTTATCAACATAACACATTACATCTTTTACCATTAAATGAATATCAAGTGGTATGTTTGAAATTGATTTAATATACCCACAATATTCCTCCATAACTTCATTTGTAAAGCTTTCTACAAATTTTCCATCCATTACATCTATATGAAAATAATCAGTTTTACCAACCTCTAAATTATAAATTGTTTTTACAACTTTATCTTTAGGAACTGTTAAAAGTGATGTTGCTACTTCTACCATTTATGTGCCTCCTTATCTTTTAATTCTAAATATATTTTTTGAAAATTATCATATCTGCTTTTTGAAATATCTCCACGCTCTAACGCATATTTTATTCCACAATGCTCTTCTTTTATATGTGTACAACCAACAAACTCACAATCGCTCTCATACTTTTTTAAATCTATAAAATATGTATATAATTCTTCACTTGGAATTTCACTAATATCAAATGTAGAAAAACCTGGTGTATCAGCAATATATGAGGTTTTATCAATCTTGTACAAATACGTATTTGTCGTAGTATTTTTGCCTTTTTTATTTTTTGCACTTATATTGCCCTCTAGAGCTATATCATCAGAAAAAATATTATTAATTAATGTTGATTTTCCTACTCCAGAATTTCCTGAAAATGCTGTAATATTATTTTTAAAAAATTCTTTTAATTTTTCTATACCTTCACCACTTTTGGCATTCAACTTTATAACTGGATATCCTATTTTTGAGTAGATTTCTGCAATCTCTTCAGTATAATTTTCATCTACCAAATCTATCTTATTTAAACAAATGATTGATTTTAATTTATTAAGCTCTGCAAAAGCTAATTGCTTATCAAGCATTAATAAATCAGGTTTTGGCATTTTCATAGAAATAACAAAACACAATTGAGTTAAATTTGCAAGTTTTGGTCTTTTAATATAACTTGATCTATCTAATATTTCATTAATAACACCAACACATTTATTTTCATCTAATGTTTCAAATTGCACATAATCCCCAACCGTTGGGGATACTTTAATTTCTTTGAATTTACCTCTTGCAGTACACTTTATTTTTGTATTTGTATTTAAAGTTTCTACTAAATACATATTTGATATATTTCCAATAATTATTCCTTTATTTTGCAAATTCTACCTCCATTTTATTATTTAGAAATAGGTGGTCATACAACCACCTATTAAAATTATTTTACATTTAAAACAGTATTTTCACTATTTAAATCCATTGTATATGTTTTTCCATTAACTAATATTCCATTTATATATACTTTTACAGAAATATTACCTTTACCTTCAACAGTAAAATTAATGTTTTCAGTATCTTTAGAAACTTTTTTGTCATATACTGTATCAGATCCAACCATAGCACGTATACTTACTGTATTATTTTTCTCATCATCCTCATCATCATTTTGTGCATATGTAGCTACTAATGATTTTACATTAATATTTACAGTTCCCTGTTTATTTTGCTCTATTTTATTAACAGTCAATGTAATTGCTGTTCCTTCTTCAACTACAGTTCCAACATCAATACTTTGTTTTAAAACTACACCATCACTTTTAGCTGTATTTTCTTCTTCAACTATATTAACTTCTAGACCTAATTCAGTCAATTCTGATTTAGCTGCTTCTTTATCTTTTCCTACTACTGATGTGACAGTTACTTTTTTAATACCATTTCCTTTACTAACATGAATTTTTACTGTTGCCCCAGCTTCAACATCAGTATTTTCGGCATTTTCTTGACTTATTACATATCCCTCTTGCACTTTTTGGCTTATTTCTTCTACTTTTTCAATTTTAAGACCAAGATCTCTTAATGTTTTTTCTGCTTCTGAATATTCCATACCCATTACTTTTGGCATTTTTACAAGTTGTTTACCTTTACTAACAACAACATTTACAGTACTTCCTTCTTTAACAGAATAATTATTAATATATTCAGGATCTTGAGAAATAATAAATCCAGCTTCAACATCTGCATTGTATTCTTCTCTACGAACATTATACTTTAACTTTAGCTCTTCTACCTTCTTTTTAGCTTCATCTTGACTTATTCCAACTACATTAGGAATTTGCACATCTCCACTTTTATTTTTACTACTAGAAGAATTTGATAGTGTTAAAGTAATTACTAATGTAGCAACAAATATAATTATAAAAATTGCTATTATAAGAATAACTTTTGTTTTTGGATGCTCTGCAAAAAAAGTTCCTATTTTAGTTTTATGTTTTTCTGGTATATCTGATGCTCTCTGTTTTGTTGAAGAAAACTCTTCTTTAGATTCAATTGTTGGTATTCTTTTTGTAAAATCTCCTTCATAATTTGTATCTTTTACAAATCCACCATCTGGATTTTTTAGTGCCATATTTAAATCTCTAATAATTTCTGTGGCATTTTGATATCTTTCATTTGGATCTTTTTTCATTGCTTTCATAATTATTTGATTTAATGCAAATGGAATATCCTTATTTATTTTTATTGGCTCTACTGGATCTTCTTGCATATGCTTTAATGCTATTGAAACTGGTGTATCAGCATCGAATGGAACTTTGCCTGTTAGCATTTCATACATTACAACTCCAAGTGAATATAAATCAGATTTTGCATCTGTATATCCTCCTCTTGCATGCTCTGGAGAAAAATAATGCACAGAGCCTAAAGTTGTGCCAAAAGCTGTAATTGTTGAATTTGAAACAGCTTTTGCTATTCCAAAATCAGTTACCTTTGCCACTCCATCTTCAGTAATCATTATATTATGTGGTTTAATATCTCTATGTATAATGTGATTTTTATGTGCCATTTCTAATGCAGATGCTATTTGTGTAGCAATATTTATAGCCCATCTGTATGGTAAACAGCCATCTTCTTCAATTATTTGTTTTAATGTTTTTCCTTGTATTAGTTCCATTACAATATAATATATATTATATTCTTGACCTACATCAAATACAGAAACAATATTTGGATGAGTTAATCTAGCAGCAGATTGAGCTTCTGCATTAAATCTTTTAATAAACTCTTCATCTGTTGTAAATTCTTCTCTTAAAACTTTAATAGCAACATATCTATTTAAAACTTGATCTAATGCTTTATATACAGTTGCCATTCCTCCATTTCCTATTTTTTCCTGTACTTTATATCTATTCCCTATAACACTACCTTCTAAATTCATATTTTACTCTCTCCTTATAATATGATTACAGCTGTAATATTATCATATCCACCCAGCTCATTTGCTTTTTTTACTAAATTAGTACTTGCAGATCTTGGGTTCTCTTTTATGATATCATATATTAGCTCATCTCTTACCATATTTGTTAGTCCATCTGTACACATTAATAATATATCATCTTTAAGAAAACCTTTTACCATAACATCTGGCTCTACAAAAGCTGTACATCCTAAAGCTTTTGTTAGCATATTTTTTTTAGGATGATTATAAGCTTCTTCTTTTGTTATATTACCTTCATCTACTAATTTTTGTACATAACTGTGATCTTTAGTTAATTTTCTAAAGAACTCTCTTCTTGCTCTATAAACTCTACTATCTCCAATATGACCAATATATGCTCTATTTGAGTATATTAAACAAACATCAATTGTAGTACCCATTCCATTTAATTCTTCTACTTCTTGTGATTTTTCATATACTACCATATTTGCATATTCAATTGCTTTTTTCAATAAATCTAAAATATCCTCTTTGTTTTTTTCTATTTTATTGAAATTATTATATATATAATTTTTTGATGATTCAATAGCTAATTTGCTCGCTATTTCGCCACCTTTATATCCACCCATTCCATCTGCTACTATATATAATTTTATTTCATCCTGTTCATTAGATATATAATAACTGTCTTGATTCATATCTCTGATTTTACCTATATCAGAACTAGCAAAAGCTTCCATACAACCTCCTATTATAGAAATTCATTCTAACGGTTTTGTATAATTATACCATATATTGTTATAATGTACAAAATATTATTCCTTTAGATTTTTTCTTCTTAACTGTCCACATGCAGCATCAATATCTGAACCTAGCTCTCTTCTTACTGTTGCCACAATTCCATTTTCATTTAAATAATCTCTAAATTTTAATATGTTTTCATTTGTACTTTTTGTAAATTTTCCATTTTCAATTTTGTTGATAGGAATTAAGTTTACATGACATAACATTCCTTTAAGTAATTTTACCAATTGTTTTGCATCTTCTAAATTATCATTATTATCTTTAGCTAATGCGTATTCAAAGGAAATCCTTTTATTTGTAATTTTAATGTAATCTTTACAAGCTTTCATTAGCTCTTCTATATTGTATCTGTTATTTACAGGCATCATACTACTTCTTTTTTCATCATTTGTAGCATGTAATGATATTGATAATGTACATTGTATTTTTTCATTTGCTAAATCATATATTCTTGGAACTAGTCCACTTGTTGAGACACTTATGTGTCTTGTTCCTATATTTAATCCTTTTGGGTTATTAAGTATTTTTATTGCTTTAATTACATTATCATAATTATCTAGTGGCTCTCCTATTCCCATAAAAACTATATTTGAAATTTTATCATTTATATCTTGTTCTACTGCTAAAATTTGCTCTACAATTTCTCCCGCAGTTAAATTCCTTACAAATGGAATTCCTGTTGATGCACAAAATTTACAGCCCATTTTACAACCTATTTGAGATGATACACATACTGTTTTACCATGATGATATTGCATTAATACTGTTTCTATTGCATTTCCATCTAATACATCAAACAAATATTTTTTTGTTCCATCTGATGATTCTAACTTTTTTATTATATTGTAATTACATATTGTAAAATTATTTTTAAGTTTTTCTCGAAGGTCTAATGATAAATTTGTCATTTCATCAAAAGATTTAACTTTATCCACATATAACCATTTAAAAATTTGCTCTGCCCTAAACTTTTTTTCATCTAAACTAAATAGCTCTTCTTTTAAGTCATCTAAATTATAATCTTTTATATTTTTCATATTAAATATTTTACCTCTCTTAACTTCATTGAATTTATATCATAAATATTACTACTTTTCAAGTCTTATAATGAAATTGTAACAATACGTAAAACTTATAGGCTTTTACATATATAAGGCAGACAATTAATTGCCTGCCTTATTATTTTTTCATTTATTATTTCAAATTTTGCTCTATTTTTTGTAATCTCCTATCCATTACTGCATTTACCATATCCTCAATTTCATTATACTCTTGTAATTTATCTAACTTCTTTAGTATAATACTTTGTTTTTTTTTGATATTTGAAAGTTCTTTATTTTGTACTTTTAAAATTTCGTTTAAAACTGAAAATATTTCATCGATTTGGAATTCTAAATTATTTCTCATTGTAGCCATATACATCTCCTCCTCTACACTTTTCAATTTTATCATCAAAAAAGAAACTAGTCAATGGAAAACGAACAAAAGTTTTTGTTTAATTTCATATTTAGACAATTTTATTACTTTTCATCATCTGTTCTAATTTTAATATGAACATCTTTTAATTGATCTTCTGTTACAACTGATGGTGCATTCATTAAAACATCTCTTGCTTTTTTATTTTTAGGAAATGCTATAACCTCTCTAATATTTTGTGAATCTGCAATTAACATTATCATTCTATCAAGACCTGGAGCAGCTCCTGCATGTGGTGGCGTTCCATATTGGAATGCTTTATATAATGCACCAAAACGTGTTTCAACATCTTTTTCAGTATATCCTGCAATTTCAAATGCCTTAACCATAAGCTCTGGATCATGATTTCTTACTGCTCCAGAAGCCATTTCATAACCATTACATACAACATCAAATTGATATGCTACTATATCAAGTGGATTTTCATTTAATAATGCATCCATTCCTCCCTTTGGCATTGAAAAAGGATTATGATTGAAATCAATAGTTCCCTCATCTGATAACTCATACATTGGAAATTCTGTTATTAAACAGAATTTATATACATTTTTTTCTAATAAATCTAATCTTTTTCCAAGCTCAATTCTAACTCCTCCTGCTATTTTTTGAGCAGTTTTAAATTCATCTGCTATAAAGAATATAGAGTCATTTGGATTAACACCTAATTTTTCTATTAAACTTGTCTTAACATCATCAGTTATGAATTTAGAAATTCCACCTGATACATTATTTTCATTATCAAATTTTACCCATGCTAAGCCCTTTGCTTCTAATTCATTTACTGCAAAATCTGTCATGTTGTCAAAAAATTTTCTTCCTTGATTTGCACCATTTGGTACAACAATGGCTTTTATTGTTTTATTTTTGAATGCATTAAAATCTGTATTTGAAAAAATATCAGTTGCATCTTGTATTATTAATGGATTTCTTAAATCAGGTTTATCTATACCGTATTTTTCCATTGCTACTTTATATGGTATTTGGATAAATGGACCATCATCAACTTGCCATGTAGTATGTTTTTTAAATGTTGTAATAAATAATTCTTCCAAAACCTTAAATACATCTTCTTGCTCTGCAAAACTCATTTCAAAGTCTACTTGATAAAATTCTCCTGGTGCTCTATCTGCTCTTGGATCTTCATCCCTAAAACATGGTGCAATTTGAAAATATTTATCAAATCCTGATACCATTAATAATTGTTTAAATTGCTGTGGTGCTTGTGGCAATGCATAAAATTCTCCACTATGTAATCTACTTGGCACTAAATAGTCTCTAGCTCCTTCTGGTGAAGAATTAGCTAAAATTGGAGTTTGAATTTCAGAAAAACCTAACTCATATAATTTTGCTCTTAAAGTTTTCATTACTTGTGAACGAAGTAAAATTATATTATGAATTCTTTCATTTCTTAAATCTAAAAATCTATACTCTAATCTTAAATCTTCTCTAACAGAATTAATATCTACCTTTTCAGAATTTACCTCAAATGGAAGAGCAGATTTGCATTTTCCAAGTACTTCTATTTTTTTTGCATCTATCTCAATTTCACCAGTAGGTATTTTTTCGTTTTTATTAGATCTTTCAACAACTATACCATGTACACATATAACAGTTTCTGTTACTAAATTTTCTGTTTGACTTTTTATGTCTTCATTATCAGATACAACAATTTGTGTAATTCCATATTGATCTCTTAAATCAATAAATTTCATTGCTCCTAAATTTCTAATTCTTTGAATCCATCCTGATAATATAACGTCTTTTCCTACATTATCTATATTTAATTCCCCACAGTTATGTGTTCTATATTTGTTACTCATTTTATCAGTCCTTTCTTCTCTCAAAAATAATGTATTTCAATTATATCAAGAATTTTTGAAAATTCAATGGTATTTTTAAATAAATAAAAAAATTGAAGTAAAGTTTTATCACTTTACTCCAAAAAGTAGTTATTTATACTATTACTCAATATAAATTCCATAACCTGCTGCAATTTCTTTATCTGATGCACTTGTATTTTTTATAATTACTGTTGTTCCAATACTTACCACATCATAGAAAGATTCAACATCTGCATTATGCATTCTAATACATCCATGTGATGCATTAGTTCCTATACTTGATTCATTATTTGTTCCATGAATTCCATATGTATCTCCTCCAGTTCCTGCAAGATTAAGTCCCATCCATCTTTTACCTAAAGGATTTCTTGGATCTCCTCCTGGAATACCTGTTTTATAATATGGTCT
>CAKPKU010000014.1 GCA_934167365.1 uncultured Clostridia bacterium | reverse complement strand
TTTGTTTTTCTGGCTATATATTCTATAAAACTACATACAAAAAATAAGTCATTTTCATTTTGTGGCTCTCCCATTTTTTTCTCCTTATATTTTATCTGTTCCTATAAACTTAATACATTGTAAAGCTTTATTGGTACAAAATGCTATTTGATGTGTAGGATGTCTAAATTTCGCTAATTCCCAAAATGCAGACCTTGTAATAGCTCCGCTCATCAAATCTGTTATGTAATTATATATTTGATCATCTGCCATTGCTCCTATAACAATGTCATAATTATGTTTTTTACCACTTCTACAATTTATAATAAAATCAAGCCATTCTTCTGTCATAAGTGTAAATTCTTTGATTTTTAAGCTTGGATTTTCTTCATATTCATATTTATTAACAATTGGTGTTTCATATTTTTGAGCCCATTTTATTGCTTGCTCTTCTAGTATTGTACAGTAAAAACCAGTGCCAAAATCTTTTGAATATTTGCCACTTTTTAGCTCTGGATTTTTTACTTCACAATAACTTCCATGATATATTATTTGCATTTTATCACATCCTTATTTTTACTAGATTATATCATATAATTTCTATTTAAAACAATATTTTATATATATTTTACTTTAAAATTAGATATTCTTACTTTTTCGCAACAATTCCATATAAGACTCTTTTTAACAATATTCCTTTATCTGTTTTAAATCTTTTCACATATTCATTAAATAAATTTACATCGACTAGTTCACATCGATTTTCAATCCTAACAAAATCATATATAATTGGAGTCTTTAGTATTAATTTCATCAAATCATTTTTAGTTTCATAATATTCATTTATTAAAATTTCCACTCTTTCTATCTTTGAAAATCCTGCATTTACAACATCTTCATAATCTTTTTCTGAAATTGATTTTTTGTCTCTATATCCTTGTCCCATTTTAAATATTTCTTTTAAATCCCAACAATCTTTTTTGTCGATTCCTTCAATTACAAGCACTCCATTCTTTTCCAGGATTTTATATATTTGTTTTGCATCTATTTTAGTATGTCTTGCTGACACAAGATTAAATAAGTTGTCTGGGAAATTCATTTTTAAATTGTTCATTTTGCAAAACTTTACTTTCTTTTTTAGATATTTCATTGCATTTTCTTTTGCTGTATTTACCATATCTTTTGAAAAATCTGTAGCAATCACCATTCCAACATCTGGATATTCATTCAATACTTTTTCTCCTCCGCCTGTTCCAAGATCTAAACATAACGATGTTTCATTTGTATTTGTTTTTATGCAATTGAAGAAATTCCAATTTGTTAATATCTCCTCTTTATAATTTATTTGAGTAAAATCCCAATCTGCAAGTTTTGAATAATATTCTAATTCCTCATTCATTTTCTATCTCCTTATATTTTTTTATTTGGTTGTAAAGAAAAAAATCCCTCCTTATGAACATATGCAAAAACAACCATAAAATTTTGCTATGGTTTATATTTTTGCCATTCATAAAGAAAGATTTTATAACATTCTTTATTATTAAAACTATTTCTAGTTTATTTTCTTAAGATAGTATTACGCGAATGGTCTAATTGAAATACTATGATGTTATGGTAACATGTAGTGTATTATTTGTCAAATCAAATTCACATTATCCTTTTATAGATTCGTATATATTACCGTTATTATTATAAATGTCTATTTTTCTATGATGCATAAAAATTTTTAATGTTTTATTTAAAAGCTTTTATTATTAATATAAAAAAAATTCTTACCAAATTCAATAAGTTGTCTAAATGGTTTCAATTACCTCTTTTAAAATCTCTTCATTTTTTATATCATACATATGCTAATTTCACATTTTTATATATTATCGTGTTTTTTAAATAGATTTTTTATCTTTTCAATAGCCTTTTTTAACCAATTTTCTTTTTTTACTTTAACAAGAGCTTCTGTTTCTTTTACTGTTTCTATCTTTGTTGCTTGTTGTGTATTTGACTTAAAAATATTTTCTGGATTATATTGCTGTTTCTTTTTTACTTCTAATTTTGCCCTTTCTTCTAATATCATTTTTTTAATTTTTTCTTTTTGCTCTGGTGTTGCTAGATAATCTCTGAATATATTGAATAATATTGCTTTTGTTTCTGGTAACATTGGCTGATATTTTAGCTCTGTATCTTCATCTACTTCGTAGTAATATTCTTCATTCCTATTTTCTTTTAGTGCTTGTATTACTTCTGGTGGTATTTTTAAATATTCTTTTTCGTCTAGCTCTTGTAAAATTGTGTATGCCTCTTGATATGCATTTTTACGATTGTTGCTTTTGACCATTTTTGCCTCCTTTTTCTTCTGTTTTTGATATTAGTGTATCTAAAGCTTGTTGCTCTGAATCTAATAAATCTGGGTCTGTTATTGCAGGAAAAGCTGCTTCAGCTAGCTCTTTTTTTGATTTTCTTTTCTTTTCTAATGATATTCCTAGCTTTTTTAATTTATCTACTTGCTCAGGTGTTGGAGGATTTCCGCGTTGTAGTTCTTTTTTTCTTTTTCCCCTCTGCTACATCTCTTGCATCTCTATAGGCTCTTACTATACATGCTTTTTGTTGTCCAATTTTAAACGTTGAATCTAAACCTGCTTCTTCTATTTGCTCTTCGCTTATTCCTAATCCTTCTGCTAATTTTCCTATGGTATCACTCGTTTTTATTTTTATTACCTCAGGTTTATCTGTTTCAACTAAATTAATTAGTGTCTCTATCTTTTCTATAAATTCTTGGGTTGCATTTATTTCTTCTAATGATATTCCTAGCTCTTTTAATTTATCTACTTGCTCAAGTGTTGGAGGTTTTCCGCGTTGTAGTTCTTTTTTTCTTTTTCCCCTCTGCTACATCTCTTGCATCTCTATAGACTCCTGCTATATTTACTTTTTGTTGTCCAATTTTAAACGTTGAATCTAAACCTGCTTCTTCTATTTGCTCTTCGCTTATTCCTAATCCTTCTGCTAATTTTCCTATGGTATCACTCGTTTTTATTTCTATTACCTCAGGTTTATCTGTTTCAATTAAATTAATTAGTGTTTCTATTATTCCAATAAATCGCTCTACAGTTCCTTTTTCTTCTTCTTCCTCTATCTCCTCTTGCAATTCATATAAATCTCTCATTGTTCCTTCTAAATAGAATTCTATATTTTCTAATTCGCTCTCATTTACTTTTTTTCCATTTTTTCCTATTTTGTCTGGAAATTCTATTTCCCATAAATCTATTTCGGATCCTTTTTTTATTATATTTTGTATTTCTTCTATCTCTTCTTGCTCTTCTTCGTCAAAATCATTGTATAGTTCTGGATTTTGTAAATATTTTTCGTACTTGCTTTGTATTCTTTTTAATGTAATAGCTCTTCTTGCTTCTTCTCTGCTATTGCTGTTTATATCTGGTATATATCCATCATGTGCTTGTACCCATTCTACCATTTCATTTAATAGCTCTAAGTCATCTTTTTGTGTATATGTGTTTATTGTTTTTTGTAAATCTACATTTAGTAAATTATTTGGCAAATCTATTACTAGTGGTCTATCTTCATCTTTTACTGGCTTTTGTGGATCTATACCATATATTGCTCTTCCTAGTTGTTGTAATAATAATATTTTTGAATTTTCATCTAGTGCTCTCGTCCATATTATTCCGTCAATTCCTCTTACGTGAACACCTTCATTTAATTTGTTCATTACAATCATTATTTTTGTGTGTTCACTATCAGATGTTTCAAATTCATTCAGTTCACTAGCATTTCTGTTTTTACTATATTGACCTAACATTGAATATATTTCTGGACCATCTATTATATTGCCTTGTTCATCATATTTTGTTTCATCTACTCCTTGTAGCCATTCTCTTAATTGCATTTCAGCTTCTTTTATTTTATCTTCTGGATTCTTTTTACTTGATTTATTTCCATATTCATCTTCTAAATCTTCACCATCATCTGAAACTGGTATGAAAACAATGTATCTTCCGTTCTTTTTTTGTATATTTTGAGCTAATAGCTCTGGTATACCTTGGGCATTAGATAATTTTCCTCTTAAGTTTTCATATTTTTGCATTAGCTCTGTTTTTTTAGTTTCATCTTCTATTTCATTTATTCTTTGTAATAACTTTTCTAATGTACCTCCATGTATTATATTATATTCACATGATACTATTTTAGGATTTACTACTATACCAAGTCTAATTGCTTCTATTAAGTCCATATTCATAGCTATATGTTTTCCTACTTTTACTTCTTCCTCAGTATATGCTTTGTTATATTTTTTACCAATTTTTAAGGCTAATTCATCCGCCATATTTCTGCCATCTGCATCACGTTCTGGTGTTGCTGTTATTCCTAATATTTTTGTTTGCTCTTCTTGTGATTCTAATAATAGTTCCAATTTCTTTTGCCATTTTTCTGCTCCAGTTCTGTGTAATTCATCTAATACCATAAAGTCATATTTACTTTCTTTTAATATATCACCTTTTTTATGTAATAAGCTTTGATATGTGGCTAGTTCTAAATTTGGAAATACTTCTTTTATTATTTGATCAGGTGTTTTGTTTAATGTTCCTTTTGTTCCGTGAATATTTTCTATTATATATTTTCTAATTTGATCTAATATTTCATTTGATGGTGCTAAATACAGCATTCTATCATTTTTATGCTCTAATAGCTCTGTCATTGCAACAAAACTTTTTCCCGCTCCTGTTGGTAATATTATTGATGCAAATTGTCTTTCTTCAAACTTTTTATTTGCATTATTTACTGCTCTTTGTTGGTACTCTCTTAATACTATATCTGTTCCAGGTACATCATAATATCCTAAAAATGTTTCTACTTGATCAATTGATAAGTCTTGTGTTAGCTCTTCTGTATGCTCTTTAATTTGCTCTTCAAAATTTTCCATGTTTAATATATTTGAAAAATTTTTATTTATTGCAATATTTAATATCATTTGTGATATTGTTTTTTCTGGTAAATTTAATTTTGTTAATTTTTCGTATAAATTTATTATATCTGTATTTTTTAATCTTTTTTCAAATTCTTGCCTTTCTTCTGGTCTAAATCCAATTCCTGTTTTTTCCCAATTATAAGAATCTATAATTGCTTTTGCATAATATGTTTGTTTATCTATTGGTTTGTCATACATTATTTTAGAAAATCTTTGTCTTATTATATCTGAATCAATAACTTGTGCTTTTGATTCTATTGTTTCAATTATTTCTTCAATTGGTAAATTTTGTATATCTTTTATAAGTTCAATTTCTTCCCCTTTGGCTCCAATATTTACTGATTCACTTAATTTATATCCTCGTTCGTTTTGTCTTGTTATTATTTTGGGCTCAATTGAAAAAGTTTGTGTTTTAATATTTTGTATTACATTTACATATTGTGGATTATTTTCTGCTATTTCACTTATAATATTTGAAAGTGCTATTGCTTTTGCTCTTGATTTATTTGCATAAAATAATAACATTTTTTGCATTTGCATTGCAGATTTATAATCTATTTTTCCTTGGGTTAACTCATACATTTCATCTATTGAAACATTCGGTAGCTCTGTTTCTTGTAGCTCCAATAATTTTTGTGATGTTTCATCAATATTTATTGTATCTTGACCATTTGTAAATACAAGCTCTCCATTTTTATTTTGTATTTCATATCCATTATTTGCATATTCTAATAATTTTCTTTCTATTTCATCTATATTTTGCGCTTCATTTGGAGATTTTTCTTTTACTTGCTGTAAAAGTGCAAACATATCCATTATATCTTTCGAAACTGGAATTATTTCGCTTTTTTCAATATCTCCATAATGTATAACTTCACTTGATGAAAACGCATTTCCTAATGTTCTTGCTAAATTTGAATTTGTTGTTGTATTTGGTATTATTGGTTCCATAACACCTTTTCGCTCTAATACTGTTAATATTCCCATTATTTTATTTTTTTCTAGTGTTTGCTCTTCATTTAGTGATTGATAATTGCTAAGTCTTGCTCTTGCTGGTAATACATCTGCTCTATCTTTTATTTTTGTTCCCATATAGTTCATTTGGCTTGTTATATTAAGTTTTTGTGAACTCAATATTATGTCTGCTATTTTATCCGATGTTGTGGCATTTCTTATTTGGTTAATTAAATTAAATAATTCTTCGTTTTCTGTTTTATTTAAACCTTCTATTGCTTCATTTATACGCTTTTCAACTTCTTCAAGCATATACTGACCTGCATTTACAATATTTTTTCCCATTTCATTTTTTGGGACTTTTACAATTACATATTTATCTGTATATGAACCTCTACCATATACAATTGAAACATTTGCATTGCTTGATAAAGAGATACAGTTTGTTTCTTTGCTGTATCTCATTTTTATATGATCATTTATTTGTCTTAAGGATAACTCAACTTCTTTATTATATCTTGGAGCTCTTTCAGTGTGAGTTTCTTCCCATCTTTCTCTATCTGTACGAATTCTTGTTATGTTTCCATTTTTATCTGTTGTAATATCATTATCAATATCGTTATTATCTGCCATGTTTAGTGCTCTAAAAAAGTAATAATTATTACTATCTTGTATTATATTAAAATTCTCTATATCAAAAACATTATCCATAACTTTATCTCCTTTTATTATATATAAATAGTATACTATTTTACCTTTTTACAATCAAGAAATAATTTGCATACCTAACAATATTTTAGAGCAAACAAAATCACCCTCTTGCCTTATATAAGTAAAAGGATGATTTGATTATATATTAAAACTCTATTTTATTTTTTATCCAATTATTTAATTCATCAATAGAAACTCTAACTTGTTCCATTGTATCTCTATCTCTTATAGTAACTTGATTATCTTCTAATGTGTCAAAGTCAATTGTCACACAATATGGTGTTCCTATTTCATCTTCTCTTCTATATCTTTTTCCAATACTTCCAGCTTCATCATAATCGCACATAAAATCTTTTGCTAATTTTTCATACACTTCTGAAGCTTTTTCGCTTAATTTTTTAGATAATGGAAGTACTGCAACTTTGTATGGTGCTAATGCTGGGTGTAAATGAAGAACTGTTCTTGTGTCTCCTTCTGCAATTTCTTCTTCTTCATAGCTGTTACATAAAAATGCAAGTGTTGCTCTGTCACATCCTAATGATGGCTCTATTACATATGGTGTATATTTTTCGTTTGTTTCTGGATCTAAATAAGATAAATCTTGTTTTGAATGCTCCATATGTCTTGATAAATCATAATCTGTTCTATCTGCTATTCCCCATAGCTCTCCCCATCCAAATGGGAATTTAAATTCAATATCTGTTGTTCCTTTGCTATAAAAAACAAGCTCTTCTTTACTATGTTGTCTTAAACGAATGTTGTTTTCATCCATTCCAAGTGATAATAACCAATTTTTGCAGAATTCTTCCCAATATTTGAACCATTCTTCATCTGTTCCTGGTTTGCAGAAAAACTCTAATTCCATTTGTTCAAATTCACGTGTTCTAAATGTAAAGTTACCTGGTGTTATTTCATTTCTGAAAGCTTTACCAATTTGAGCTATTCCTGTTGGTAATTTTCTTCTTGTAGTTCTCATTACATTTTTGAAGTTTACAAATATACCTTGTGCTGTTTCAGGTCTTAAATATATTTGTGATGTTGAATCTTCTGTTACACCTTGGAATGTTTTGAACATTAAATTAAACTTACGAATTCCTGTAAAATTGTGTTTTCCACAGTTTGGACAATTTATATCATGATCATCCATGAATTTAATCATTTCTTCATCAGACCAACCATCAGCTACTAAATCTTGACCATTTTTAGTTGCCCATTCTTCTATTAATTTATCTGCTCTGTGTCTTGTTTTACATTCTTTACAATCAATTAGTGGATCACTAAAACCGCCAACATGTCCTGTTGCTACCCATGTTTCAGGATTCATAAATATTGCTGCATCTAATCCTACATTGTATTTACATTCTTGTATAAATTTCTTTTGCCATGCTTTTTTTACATTATTTTTAAGCTCTGAACCTAAAGGCCCGTAATCCCAAGTATTAGCTAGACCTCCATAAATTTCTGAACCTGGATATATAAATCCTCTGTTTTTGCATAAACTTACAATTTTTTCCATTGAATCTACCATATAAAAACCTCCTTTATTTTTTGGCTGTGGTTATTGTCGTATTTTAGTAGATTTTTTAAAATTTTAAATACAAAAAACGCCCACTAGCCTATAAAGCTAGGGACGAAATATTTTCCGCGGTTCCACCCTAATTGATATACTGATTTCAATTTGTTTTATATTATATTTTTACATATTAAATATGTATTTATTGAAATTTTCTATCCGCTCTTTTTAATAATGCTCCAAAGTTCCACATATAATTCATATTACTAATTTTCACCAACCATTAGCTCTCTATAAATAGAAGTTATATTCATTCTTTTTCATCACATTTTATGAAATAATTTTACCATTTTTTTTCCATATGTCAATATCTTTTCTAGTACTTTATCACAATATTTTCAGCCTTTGTTAAAATAATTATTAAATATTCAAAACTTTTTATTTATCAGAAAATAAAATAACTTAGAATTATTGTTCAATAAATTTAATGTTTTTAATATACAATAAAAGCACTGAAAAACTATTTAATCGTTTTTTCAGTGCTTTTATCTAAATTTTAAAGACATTTTTCTAACTCCATAAGAGCTTTTTCAAAAGTCTGCTTTATGGTTAATTCGGTTGTATCAAGATACATATGCCTTGAGCTATTTAAAAAACTTAGCTCTTCATACTTTTTGGACACAATATCTTGATAAAGTTTTTGAGTATTTTTTACTTGTCGTTCAAAATACTCTGGGTATTCATACCTATCTTTACCTTCATCTTCCGCCACACGCTCCCATGCAACTTTTGGGTCACAATTCATATGTATATATACATCAAACTTCGCAAGTCTTTCAGGATTCTGTGAGCTGTGTATAATTTCATATGTCTTTCCACTTCTCGTTACCCCATGTGCATACTGGTCAACTGGACCTCTTTGGCAAATAAAATAATCACAATGACCATTTAATTGAATCATGTAATTAGATAAAAGACCATCTGCAAAATTAAATAATGCTTGCTCTGTAAGCCAATCACTATATCCGTTTTGACTAATTGCATTATTTAGCAGTTTTACTAAATATGCATCGCATGGCGATTTAGCTGTTACAACGGTACTTCCTTTTTGTGAGAAATGCTCTGCTAGATTATCTCTAAGATTTGTTTTTCCTGCACCATCTTGTCCTGTTACACTTATAAACTTAGTTTCACAATTAGATGGTAACAAATCTAAATTTAAAGAGCAATTCTGTCGGATAAGCTCTGGTAGAAATACTTTCATAAAACTCCTCCTTAATTAAGGTCATGGTTTCTTCTTACTTACTTTGTAGTTCATTTTATTTTTTTTTTAGTGATTTGTCAATATTTTTTTACAATATTATACAAAAATTTTAGCCCATGTTATAATATCATCTGGAACATGTAAATGACCTTCACCAGTTCCTATTTCAACTCCTGGTTTATTTTTCCCATGATAATCACTTCCACCAGATTTATATAAATTATATTTTTTACATATTTCTAAAAGAAAGTCTGTTTTTTCTTGTGTAAAGTTTCGATAATAACATTCAATTCCATCAAAATCATAATGCTCTAATATATAATTTAATATTTTTATTGAATTCTCACCATATTCAAATATATGTGGTATAAATACAAGTCCTCCTGCTTTTTTTACTATTTCAGATGCCTTTTCAAAACTTGGCAATATGTCATCCATGTTTACAAAAAAATTACTATTTGGATCTGACATATATCTTCTATAAAATATATTACTATCTTTCCAAGAATCTTCATCTATTAATTTTTTGTTTTCTTCATCTTTTGTTATTAATAAATGAAGATATTTTGAGGCATACATAGATCCATCATAATTTTCTACAAAATTATCTGGCAATGATATTCCTTCAGATATACATTTACTATATAATCTTTCTACTTCTAATTTACATCTTTTTTCATTACTAATATATGTTTCATCAATATATTTTTGTAATAAATCTGTATTAACATTATAACCAAGTATTTCAATTGGAATTCCCAAAACCTTAGTATTTAGCTCTACACCTGGTATTATTTTTCCAGAATATATTGATCTTATATTTTTGTTTTTTAATTCATTATACTCTAAACATGTATTATGATCTGTAATTGCAATACATTTTAATTTTATTTTTTCAGCTTTTTCTAAAACCATACTGACTTCATCAGATCCATCTGAATATCTAGTATGCATATGTAAATCTAACATAAAACCACTCCTTTTATAAATGTTTTACTTATAACATAATTATATTTAACATTTATTTAAATTTTCAATCAGATTATATGTTTTCCTAATTTAAATGTCAATTTCAATATTTTATTTTTTCAAGACATTTATTAATTTTTGTGATATAATAGTTTTCATAAAAGAAAGTCCTTTCTTTGGTTTATTTAGTCGTAAATTATTATATCAAAGGACTTTCTTTTTGTATATTCCGAAACAATTTTACACTATTTCTTTGTTACTAAATTTGACATTTGATAATTAATATGCTACCATAACAATATTATTAACTTATAAAGTGAGGTATCATAAATCATGAAATATGAATTAAAAAAAGATTCTTATGGTTATGTAATAGTTAAGTTAATGTCAAATATAAAAATGGAAGAGCGCACAGCTCTTGATATTTTAGAGAAAAGACTTAACTTATTTGGTTTTAAAACCATTGGTTACTTTTATGAGATAAATTCAGAAAGATGGTATGCAACAACCATAGAATCTATAAAAATAGCCAATGAAATTTTTAATTCATAATGTGAAAAGACCTATCTAGTAATTCTAGATAGGTCTTTTATGTTTACCGTTTCTTTGTTCGTTTGCCTGTGGATAATGTGGATAACTCTGTGAATAGTTATTTTTGATGCGTTTATATGCTAATGTTATTCACATACTTTTCCACATTGTCAATTCATGTATTTATATGTCATTTTATGTCTATTAGTCACTTATATAATAAGCAAATTTTTTCTTTAAAATATCAAATGAATCTATTTTTCCATAAAATTAATTTACACCTATATATGGAACTTATTATAGTACAAATAATTATAAAAATGCACTAAAATAATATATTAGCTTTTGAGTTAAATATATTAATTTAGTGCATTTAATTATTTGTTTTATTATATAAATTATTTTATAATTGTTATATATATTACTAAAGCAATTTCAAAAATAAGTATTAAAGGAAATCCAATTTGAAATTTTGGTTTTTTAGTTTTATGGTGGAAAACTATCATTCCAGCAATTCCTCCAATTCCTCCTCCTAAAAGGACTAGAGCAAATAATGTTGATTCTGGAATTCTCCAAGCTCCTCTTTTAGCTTTCCATTTGTCAATTCCCATAGCCAAAAAGGCTATTACATTTATAGCTAATACATATATAATTAATGATTTAACAGAAAATAATACTTCTGGTTTTATATCTATCATAATAAATTTTCATTCCTTTCCCGCTTCATAAAAAGTATACATATTAATAGTTCATATTAAGCTAATTATATCTTTCTACAAAATTAATTATTTTCATATTTAATAAATCTCTGCAATTAATAATTTAACTACTATTTTCTATAATCCATCAAATAAACTTAATTGATTGCTTTGACTCATTCCTTCCAAACAGCCAGTTGTTTTTAAAACTTCTATTGCTTTATCTCCAATTTTAGCACGAATTTTTAAATCGTTTATAGACATAAATTTTCCATCTTTTCTTGCTTCAACTAGTGACTCGGCTGCAACTGTTCCAAATCCTGGAACTTTGTTGAATGGTGGTCTTACTCCATCATTTTCTACAATAAATTTAGTAGCATCTGATTTATATAAGTCTACTGGTAAGAAATTTAATCCTCTTTCATAAAATTCCAAAATAAGCTCTAATACTGCATATGTATCAGTTTCTGTTTTAGATGCACTATTTCCTTTAAGCTCTATTTCTTTCATTTTATTTTTAGCTCTTTCTTTACCATTACACATAACATCAGCATCAAATGCATCTGCTCTGATTGTAAAATATGCAGCATAATATGCTTTTGGAATATGTACTTTATACCACGCAATTCTAAAAGCATTTGTAACATATGCAGCAGCATGTGCTTTAGGGAACATGTATTTTATTTTTTCGCATGATTTTATATACCAATCTGGAACATCATGCTCTTTCATAAGTGCTTTATATTCCTCCCATTTTGCAGGATCTTTTAATGCCTTACCTTTACGAACCGTTTCCATTATTTTAAATGATGGATTTGGTGGAACACCTTTTTTTATCAAATAAATCATAATATCATCACGACAACATATAGACTCTTGAAGTGTAACTGTTCCCTCTTCAATAAGACTTTGAGCATTACCAAGCCATACATCTGTACCATGTGATAAACCAGAAATTCTTATTAACTCATCAAAAGTCGTTGGTTTTGTATCAACAAGCATTCCCCTTACAAATTTAGTTCCAAATTCTGGTATTCCAAAACTTCCAACTTTACTGTGAATTTGCTCTGGTGTTACTCCTAATGCTTCTGTTGAACAAAATATTGACATTGTGTCTTTATCATCAAGTGGAACTTTTGTTGGATCCATACCTGTTATATCATATAACATTCTTATCATTGTAGGATCATCGTGTCCCAGTATATCTAGTTTTAACAAGTTTTGATCTATTGAGTGATAATCAAAGTGTGTTGTTATAATATCTGAATTTGGATCATCTGCTGGATGTTGTACTGGTGTAAATTCAAATATTTCTCTTCCTTTTGGAACAACTATAATTCCTCCTGGATGCTGACCTGTTGTTCTTTTAATTCCTGTACATCCTTGTGCAATTCTTACAACTTCTGGTGTGTTTATTGGAATTCCTCTATCTTCATAATATTTTTTTACATATCCAAATGCTGTTTTATCAGCAACTGTACCAACTGTTCCTGCTTTAAATGTAGTACCTTTACCAAATATTACTTCTGTATATCTATGTGCTTTTGCTTGATATTCTCCAGAGAAGTTTAAGTCAATATCTGGCTCTTTATCTCCATTAAAACCAAGGAATGTTTCAAATGGAATATCCATACCATCTTTATCTAATCTATGACCACATTTAGGACACTTTTTATCTGGCAAGTCGAATCCATTTCCATAACCATAATCTGTAAAATCTGAATATTTACAATTAGGACATCTATAATGTGGTGGAAGTGAATTAACCTCTGTAATACCTGTCATGTTTGCAACAAATGATGATCCAACAGATCCTCTAGATCCAACTATATAACCATCTTCGTTAGATTTCCAAACTAACTTTTGTGCAATAATATACATAACTGAAAATCCATTTTTTATAATGGAATTTAATTCCTTATCTAGTCGCTCTTCAACTATTTGAGGTAGCTCTTCTCCATATAATTTATGTGCTTTTTCATATGCTATTGTTTTAATTGTTTCTTCACAATTATTAATATATGGTGGACATTTTTCAGGTGAAATTGGACTTATACGTTCACACATATCTGAAACTTTATTTGTATTTGTAACAACAACTTCATATGCTTTTTCTTCACCTAAATACTGAAATTCTTCAAGCATTTCTTCTGTTGTTCTTAAATATAGTGGTGCTTGTTCATCACTATCTTCAAATCCTTGTCCTGCCATTAGTATACGCCTATAAATTTCATCTTGTGGATCCATGAAGTGAACATCACAAGTTGCTACTACAAGTTTATCTAATTTTTCTCCTAGGTTTACTATTTTTTTATTAATATCTTCAAGAGCTTTTGTATCTGGAACTGTTCCATTTCTAACCATAAACATATTATTTCCAATTGGTTGAATTTCCAAATAATCGTAATCTCTTGCTATTTCTTCTATTTCTTCATCAGATTTTCCTGCAATAATAGCTCTATATAATTCTCCTGCCTCACAGGCACTGCCTAAAATAAGACCTTCAGAATATTTTTTATATAATGATTTTAGTATTCTAGGCTTTTTATAAAAATAATTTAAATGTGAATATGATACTAATTTATATAAGTTTCTAAGACCTATATAATTTTTAGCAAGAATTATTGCATGATAGCTAGGCAATTTTTTATATTCATCCTTTTTTCTTAATTTATCAACACATACAGTATCAAAATCTTCAAGTGTTTTTGCTCCTTTTTCTTTTAGCATATTTATCATAATATTGAAAACTTTAACTGTTGTATCAACATCATCTAATGCTCTGTGAGCGACTTCAACTTTAATACCTAAATTTTCAGCAATAATTCCTAATTTATATTTTTTATAATCTGGGAATAAATCTTTTGCTAATCTTAAAGTGTCTACATATGTATTTTCTAATTTTAAACCTAACAAATTACAATTATGCTTTAAAAATCCCACATCAAAATCTGCATTATGTGCTACTATTACTGAATCACCAATAAATTCTAGTGCTTTTGGTAAAATTTGATCTATTGTCGGTGCATCTTTAACCATATCATCTGTGATATGTGTAACTTCTATAACTCTTTGTGGAATTGGTTTTTCCGGATTTACAAATGTTGAAAATTCTTCAATAACTTCTCCATTTTTTACTTTCATAATTCCTATTTCAGTAATTTTTTCTGTTCTAAATGAAATTCCTGTTGTTTCTAAATCTAATACACAATATGTTGTATCAATACTTTGACCTTTTGAATTAGATACATTTGCTGGCTTATCTGGTACTAAATATGCTTCAACTCCATATATTATTTTCATATCTGGATTATCATATCCTAATAATTTATGTGCTTCTGGAAAAGCTTGTACAACACCATGATCTGTTATTGCAATAGACTTCATACCCCATTTCATAGCTCTTTTTATTAAATCTTTTGCATTAGTCATTCCATCCATTTGACTCATTTTAGTATGCATATGTAGCTCTACTCTTTTTACTTTGCTATTATCCATTCTAATTTCTTTTTTCATTCCTGCTGTTTCAACTATTGTATTTGCAATAACTCCAAGCTCTTTAGAAAATGGGTCAAATTGTGCTGTTCCTCCGATTCTAACTCCTTTTGCTTCTTTCATACGTGACTTAAAAGCCTTCAACTTTTCTTCTTCAATAAATGCTTTACATGTAATTGTACTTGATCCATCATATAAATCAAAAGCATATAGGGTTTTTCCACTTTTTAATAATCGCTCTTCTGAATTTAAAACTTCTCCTTCTAAACAGATTTTTCCACTGTCTACTGAAATATCTATAACTTTTGTTTGAGGATCTTTAATATTTGCATTTCTACCATAAATCAAAGGCGTAATTTCTTCAGGCTCTTCTGGCTCTGGTGGTATATCTTTATCATCTGGTAATGGTGGCAAATCTGGAGCTGATTTCATATTGATATTTTTTATTTCAAAATCTTTTGAAGTATCTTTGTTTTCAGAGCTATTTTTATTCGCATTTTTTTCATTTTTTTGCTCTTGTAATTGTTTAGTCAATTCACTAATAGCCGTATCTTCTAATTCTTGAGTAAAACTTTTATATTTTTCCTCATCTTCATTAGATATATTTTCATTAAAATTAATTTTATATTTTGTTCCATATACATTTTCTAATGTTTGTTCAAATACTGTATTCATACCTCTTGCCATTAGAAAGTCTTTTCCCATCATATGAAGATCAACATTGATAATGTTTGAATTAATGCTTACTTTACTGTTTATTAATATTGCTTTAGTCATTGGGTATCTAAATGCCAGATAATCAACAATATTTTCCCATTCATTCATTATGTCAATATTATATTCATTATTGTATTTAATTTTAACAATTGCACTGTTTAAAGAAAATCTTTTTATTAAAAACTTTTCAAAAGCTTGAATCTCTTTGATATTAATTATATTTTCAGAAATCAAATATACTTCAAACAAATTTTTCTTTTTATATAAATTAACTTTTTCAATTTTTGCATTCAAAATGGCATTACTGCTTTTAAAATCATCAAAAATAGTACCAATCTTTTTCAAAGCTTTTTCCTCAGCCACACTTTTCACCCCTTTATAATAATTATATGTTTTATTTTATCTCATTTTTTTTCAAAAATCATATTAAGTTTTAATTACCATTTTG
The DNA here is from genome assembly GCA_934167365.1 of uncultured Clostridia bacterium. Taxonomy (GTDB): domain Bacteria; phylum Bacillota; class Clostridia; order TANB77; family CAG-508; genus CAG-492. The sequence goes on along the minus strand of CAKPKU010000014.1, from coordinate 8,329 downwards.
TTACATAAGCAGAATGATATGTTTTTAATCTTTTCTTATTGAACTATAACTATCATTATTTTATAACTATTTAAATAAAATGGAAGCATATTATGTGCTCCCATCTATCTTTTTTAATAGGAAAAATATATGTAATATATATTTTCTATTTAATTATATTATTCTAACAATATCATTATAAGTAACATACAATGATAGCACAATCATTAATCCAAATCCTACCATTTGAATAGCAATCTCATGTTTTTCTTCAAGTGGTTTTCTACGGATAGCTTCTATAATTAAAATCACAATTTTCCCTCCATCAAGTGGTGGAAATGGTAATAAATTTGTTACTCCTAATGAAAGTGAAATTAATGCAAGAATATATATAAATTCTTGAATACCATTAGTTTTTGCTACTACGCTAGAAATTCCAACAGGTCCCATTAGGTCATTTGTACTAACTTTTCCAGTAAATAGCATTTTTATATTGTCTACAATAGAAAATGTAAAATCTGTAGTTTTAAAAATTGCATAATATGCATTATTACTAAATGTATTATCTGCTATTTTTAACTGAACTCCTAGCATAAATTTCTGAACCTTAACCGGATTTGCTTCAATTGTTAATTCATTATTAGCTCTTTTAACAACAAATGTTATTTTATCTCCATTTGAATCATTTTGTAAAATTTCAGATAATTTACTTGCATTATTTTCTATATTAACACCATTAGCTGAAACTAAAATATCTCCTGTTTTAAAGCCCTGATTTTCTATACTTCCAGAAGATTCAAAACCTTGAATTGTAGTATCTGTTTCAGAAACTAAATATATTCCTGTTTTGTAATATTCATATAATGTTGGAGTAATATCAAAATTAATATCTTCACCATTTCTATTTACTAAAACTGATAATTTATTTCCATTTGATTTTGATACTATATTATTAATATCTGCTTGCCTTCTAACAGTTTTTCCATTTATTTTTTTTATAATATCTCCTGGCAAAATTCCACTTTGCTCTGCTGAATATCCAGGTGTACATGATGTAACTTCTGTTGTTACATTATTTCCTTGATATGTTTGAAGTCCAAAATATACAATTATTGCAAAAAATATATTTACTAAACCTCCTGCTGCAACAATAGCAATTCGTTTAATAATACTGACTTTATTAAATGCTCCTTTTTCATTTGATCTTTCATCTTCGCCTTCCATGCTTACAAATCCACCAAGTGGTATTAATCTTAATTGATATTTCGTTTCTTTTCCCTGTTTTTTTAATAAAACTGGACCGAAACCTATTGCAAATTCATTTACTTTTACTTTGCATAGTTTGGCAACTATAAAATGACCTAATTCGTGTATTGTAACTAAAAAGCCTAGCAAAATTACTATTTTTATAGCACTTATAATTAAACTAATCAAAAATCTATTCCTCCTATTTTATATTAACATTAATAAAAAATATGCAAATGGAGCTATAAATATTAAACTATCAAAACGATCTAAAATTCCGCCATGACCTGGAATTAAATTACTAAAATCTTTAACTCCATTATATCGTTTAATACTTGATGCTGCAAAATCTCCTACTTGACCAATCATGCTTAATATCAGTGCCATTGCTGATATTACTAAATAATTAATATTAAAATTAAATTTAATATTTAATATTGCAGTATATATTAATGTTAAAATTATTGCACCTACTGTTCCAGCAATGCATCCTTCTATGGATTTATTTGGACTAATTTTACTAAACTTATGCTTTCCAATTCTTCTTCCAACTGCATAAGCAAAAATATCAGTTCCCCATGCTGCTAAAAGAGTATACCAAATATATATATTTCCGTTTTCACATCCAAAAATTAATGGAATAAACGCAAAAAATAAAACAATATATGCTATTCCTAATATAGTAACTGCTATATCTAAAATTGTTACTTTTAAATTAGTAATTATAACATATAAGAATAAAGATAATATTACTAATGGTACAAAAATCGATGTTATGTATATTAAATATTCACTTGGAATAAAATGGATTACTGAAATAAGTAAACATGCTACATAACATATCCATGAAATTGGATTTGCCTTACCACTAACTTTAAAACAATGCGTGTACTCATATGTGGCAATTATTGCCAAAATTGCCATTGCAACATCCATAATATGTATGCTTAAGTTTCCTAATATGAATACTGCAATTACTATTGGTAAACCAACTATACCAGAAACAATACGCTTAAAATTCATTATTTATTTTCCTCCAAATTTTCTATTTCTCTTTTGATAAATCTTTATAGCTTCATCTATGTCATTTTCATTAAAATCTGGCCAATATTTTTCTAAAAACCAAAATTCAGAATATACAATTTGCCATGGTAAAAAATTACTTGTTCTTATTTCTCCACTTGTTCTTATTAATAAATCTGGATCTGGGTTTCCTGCTGTATATAATTGCTCCTCAATAGTAGATTCATCTATATTTTCAGATTTTATTTTTCCTAGTTCAACTAGTTTTGCAATATTTTTCATTGCATTTACTAGCTCTGCTCTTCCTCCATAATTTAAAGCAATATTTAAAGTCAAACCTGTATTATTTTGTGTTCTTTCTATTGCTTTGTTTATTGAAGCTTTTAATCCATTTTCAAGTACACTAATATCGCCTAATACTCTAATTTTTATATTTTGAGTATCTGCTCTTTTTGAAAATTTATCAAGATAAAATCTTAATAAACTCATTAGAGCTCCAACTTCTTCTTCACTTCTTTTCCAATTTTCAGTTGAAAAAGCATATACTGTCAAATATTTTATACCTATATTATTGCAATAATTTGCAATGTTTTCTAATGTTTCAGCTCCTTTTTTATGTCCATCTGATACCTTTAAATTTCTTTCACGAGCCCATCTTCTATTTCCATCCATAATTATAGCGATATGCTTGGGTATATTGATATTCTCCACTTTCTCCATAATTAACTCCTTTTTATTTATTTCTATTTTTAATATATATTGCTAATTCAACTAAAAATTCACCATTTTTATTGTATTTATTTACAATTTCAATTGCTTCTTCTATTATGTCATCTAACATTTTTTGTGCTTTTTCAAGTCCATATTTAGTTACATATGTACATTTTCCTTTTTCTCTATCATTACCAACAGGTTTTCCCAATATTTCAGCATTTCCTATTTCTGACAATATATCATCTTTTATTTGAAATGCTAAACCTATTTTTTCAGCATATTTTGTAAGCTCTTCAAGCTCTTTTGCATCTGCTCCTGCTAATATTGCACCAATTCTAACAGAAGCTTTTATTAAAGCTCCTGTTTTGTTTTCATGCATATATTCCAAATATTCACTTGAAATTTGTTTTCCTTCATATTCAGTATCTACATATTCTCCTGCAATCATTCTATCTATTCCATAAGATAATTCATATAAAGCTTCAACTTTTTTTGAGCTTTCTTCTGTTTCTAAAATATCTGATACTAATATATTATATGCTTGATTTAATAAACTATCACCAGCAAGTATTGCTGTTGCTTCATTATATTTTTTATGATTTGTAAGTTTGCCTCTTCTATAATCATCATTATCAATTCCTGGTAAATCATCATGAATTAAAGAAAAAGTATGCACCATTTCCATAGCTACTGCAAATTTATAACACTCTTCTATATTATTTTTAAAAAGAGCATATGTTGCCATTATTAAAATTGGCCTTAGTCTTTTTCCTCCTGCCAATAAGCTATATTCTTTTGATTCATTTAATACTTGCTCTGGACATTCATTTGATTTTACATATTTTTCTAGTTGATTATTAACTATATCAATATATTTATTTAGCTCTTCCTTAAAGTTCATATGATTCCTCCATGATATTTTATTTTGTTATACACTCATAACTTCTTTTTCTTTATTTTCTAATAATTTGTCTATTTCAGCTATATTTTTATCTGTTATTTTTTGAATTTCATCTTCTGCCATTTTTAATTCATCTTCTGTAATTTCAGAATCTTTTTGCTTCTTTTTAAATTCTTCAATTCCATCTCTTCTTATATTTCTAACTGCTACTTTTGCTTCTTCAGCTGTTTTCTTAATGCTTTTTACTATTTCTTTTCTTCTTTCCTCATTTAATTCTGGGAAATTTAATCTGATTACTTTTCCATCATTATTTGGGTTAATTCCTATATCTGATTTTAATATTTCTTTTTCTATTTCTTTTAATACACTTAAATCCCATGGTTGTATAACTATTAATCTTGCTTCTGGTACTGATATACCTGCAAGTTGTGATATTGATGTTGGCACACCATAATAATCTATTTTTATTTTATTTAATATTGCTGGATTTGCACGTCCTGCTCTTACCTCTGATAATCTATTTTGAAAAGAATCAACTGCCTTTTCCATTTTATTTATAATTTCATCATAATTCATAATTAAATCCTCACTTTTTTATTATTTGTATCTTAGTCAGCTTTTACTAAAGTTCCAACTTTTTCGCCATATACAGCTTTTATCATATTTTCTGGCTCGTTCATTGCAAAAACTATTAATGGTATATTATTTTCTCTACATAAAGAAATTGCTGTTGCATCCATTACTTTTAGATCTTTATTTAATACATCCATATATGTTATTTCATCATATTTAACAGCATTTGGATCTAGTTTTGGATCTGCTGAATATACTCCGTCAATTGTTTTAGCAACTAATATTACCTCTGCATTTATTTCTGCTGCTCTTAATGCTGCACCTGTATCTGTTGTGAAATGTGTGTTTCCAGTTCCACATGCAAATATTACTACTCTTCCTTTTTCTAAATGTTTAGCAGCTTTTCTTTTTATGTATGGTTCTGCTATTTGTCTCATTTCAATAGCTGTTTGAACTCTTGAATATACACCTTTTGATTCTAGTGAATCTTGTAATGCTAGAGCATTTATTGTTGTTGCTAACATTCCCATGTAATCTGAAGTTGTTTTTTCCATGTTATATCCATATTTACCTCTCCAAAAATTTCCTCCTCCAACAACAACGGCAACCTTTACACCTAAGTTAACCATTTCTTTTATTTGATTTGTTATTTTTTCTACTACTTCAGCTGATATTCCTGTTTTGTTTTCTCCTGCTAAAGCTTCTCCACTTAATTTTAATAATACTCTTTTATACTTTAATTCTGACATAAGAAACACTCCTTCTTTTTTTTATCTTTGCCATTTTATCACAGATATTACAAAAATTGCACCCTTTTTTTCAAATTTATATAAAAAATATAAATATTTGAAAAAAATAATGCTGGAGTTTTCACACTCCAACATCTATTATAGAATATTTTTCGTTTAATATTTAACTGCTTTCTTATACATATATACTGTTACTCCAAGTAAAGCTCCTAAACCTACAACAAATATAACCTCAACATTTGAACCTGTTTGTGGTAAAGTTTTACTTTTATTTGGTGTTGGAGTTGGTGTTGGTGTACTAGTTGCTTTAGTTGCACTAGGAGTAGGTGTTGGTGTTACTTGTTGAATAGTATCTAAGTCATTTAAATCAATTACTGCTGAATCGGCATAGCTAATAGTTGATACTCCCAAAATTAGCATTGCAGAAATTATTAATAACATAAAACTTCTTTTTATTACATTTTTCTTCATATGTTTATCTCCTTTTCTTCTGTTTTACAAATATTTTATAATTAATGTTTATTATAGTCAATATTATTAGCAAAAATTCTTTATGTATTTTTTAGAAAATCTACAACATTTTGTATACTTTGTTGAGGAGTTGAAGCTCCTGCCATTATGCCTACTTTTTCGAACTTTTTTATCTCATCAAGTTTTAATTCATTATATGTTTCTATACATATTGTATTTGCACAATTCTTATTTGCTATTTCAAATAATTTTTTTGTATTTGAACTGTTTCTTCCACCAATAATTATCATAAAATCGACATTTTTTGATAGCTCTTGTGTTTCTTCCTGTCTTGTTCTTGTAGCATTACATATAGTATTTGTTACTTTTAATTCAAAAGATCCTAATTTTAACTTTATTTTCTCTAAAAGCTCATTAAATTTTTCAAGACTAAAAGTTGTTTGTACTACAACTGCTACTTTAGCTCTTCCTGATTTTTTTAGTGTTTCAATCGCATTATCTATATCTAACTCATTTTCAATTATAAAGTATTGGTTATTACAAAAACCAATTGTTCCAACTGTTTCAGGATGATTTTTAGAGCCTATAACAAAAATAAAATAGCCATCTAATTCATCTTGCTCTACAATTTTATGAATCTTTAATACCATCGGACATGTTAAATCTATTAAATCTATTCCCTCTTTTTTTGCATCATCGTATATTTTTTTGCTAACTCCATGTGCCCTTATTACTGTTTTCTTTTTTGTAGTATTTTCTTGTAAATTTTCTATGAACTCCATTCCTTGTTGCTCTAGCTCTTGAACTACTTGTTTATTGTGAACAATTTCACCTAAGCAACAAAGCTCCTTTTCTTTTTTTAGCTCTTCTGTAGATTTTTCAACTGCATTTTTTACTCCATAGCAAAAACCAGCTGTTTTTCCAATAATAATTTCCATATACTGCAACCTTTCAATTATTTTATCATTTTAATAATTTCTTCTTTTAATACATTTACTATATCTTCTTGTTTTACCTTTTTTATAATTTCACCTTTTTTAAATAAAAGACCTTCTTTTACTCCTCCTGCTATACCAATATCTGCATTTCTTGCTTCACCTGGTCCATTTACAGCACATCCCATTACAGCAACTGTGATATCAGCATTTATATTTTGTAAAAATTCTTCAACTTCTTTTGCCATTGGTATAAGGTCTATTTGTGTTCTTCCACAAGTTGGACAAGATACTAATTTGGCTGAATTCTTATATAAATTACAATCTTTTAAAATTTCTTTAGCTACTTTTATTTCCTGAACAGGGTCATCTGATAGAGAAACTCTTAAAGTATTTCCTATTCCTTTTCTTAATAAATATCCCAATCCAATACTTGATTTTATTGTTCCACTAAAAGCTGTTCCTGCCTCAGTAATACCTAAATGAAGTGGATAATCAAATGCTTTACTAGCTTCTTCATATGCTTCTAGGCATAAGTCTAAATCAGATGCTTTAAGTGATATACAAATATCATGAAAATCTAATCTTTCTAATATTTCAACATGTCTTCTTGCACTTTCAACCATTGCTTTTGCTGTTACTTTTCCATTTTCATCTAATAAATCCTTTTCTAGTGAACCACCATTAACTCCTATTCTAATTGGTATTTTTCGCTCTTTACAAGCTTCAACTACCTTTTTTACTTTTTCCTCATCTCCGATATTTCCTGGATTTATACGAATTTTATCTACTCCACTTTTTATTGCTTCTAATGCTATTTTATAGTCAAAATGTATATCTGCAACAATAGGAATATGAATTTGACGTTTTATTTCTTTTATAGAGGTTGCATCTTCTAAATCTAAACATGCAACACGCACAATTTCACATCCTGCTTGCTCTAATTCTAATATTTGATTTACTGTTGATTTTACATCTTTAGTTTTTGTATTTGTCATTGATTGAATTATAACTTTATTTTCTCCTCCAATTTGAACTCCATTAACAAATATTTTTCTAGTTTTTTCTCTATTATTCATATTATCCTCCAAAAATGCTTTTTTTATTTGTAACATATATCGACACTTTTTTCAAGACTATTATATAAAAATAAGAATTTTGGGATATTTCCTAAAATTCTTATCAGTGTATTTATATTATTCTGCAATAGTTTCAGTACTTTCTGCATTTACTACTGATTCTGCTTGCATTTCATTAATTGAATTTCCTTCTATAACATCATTTTCTGATATAGTTTTACTTGCTCCAAAAGTGAATGTTTTTCTTGCACTTTTAGCTGCCTTTTCTTCAAATTTTTTATAAAATTCTTCTTTAGTTGAGTCTAAACAATCTTGCATTGCTGTAAACATTTCTTCTAAGTCCTGTTTTGTAAAATCATATGAATTACTTCTTGCCATAGGCTCTAATATTTGAATATTATGCATTACATTATTTACTCTTTTCCCTGCAAATTCAATGAATTTTTGTCTTTTTTCTTCGTTTACTTCCATTTGTTTTCTCTCCTTTTTATGTTTTCCTGCTAAATATAAAACTCTCCTATATTTGCAGTAATATAATATCATACTTTTTAATCAAGAAACAACATTTTTTTGCATTTTTTTAACTGTAGGTTAGTCAATCATTTGTCACAAATTATTTAAAATAAATACTTTGAGCACCTATATTGCAAATAACGATTC
>CAKPKU010000013.1 GCA_934167365.1 uncultured Clostridia bacterium | reverse complement strand
TATACTAATTACTTTTAATGCTCTTTTCCCTTTCATAACTTCCCTCCATATGGTTTATGAATTTTATTTGGACATTGTCCGTTTTTTCATAAATTATTATATTTTGAATTTACTTTATTTTTAAATATTTTTAATATAATTGCAAATATAATATTTTTCGAGTTTTTTTGATTTATTTATACGGAAATTTGTATTTGAAAAAAATATAATAAAACTTTACAATTTTATTACATTTTCTTTTCATTTTTTTATCAATATTAATTTTGCCTATTACCCATTGGTATACATTCATTATAGTTTAGCTAGGGATATATATAGCTTTTTATACGCAAAATGAAACAGATTAAATCTGTTTCATTTTAGGCATTATTTTTATTCTATAAAACTTTATTTTTTATAATGTTAATTCCTACTGCAATTATTGCTATAAATCCTAACATTAAACTTGCATATGCTATAATTTCTGAACCTGTTTTTATTGTTAGCATTACTGGTGCATCATCTATATCATCTTCTCCTGGTACTTTATTATTTGGTGTTGAATCTATATCTGGTGTTCCATAATTATTATGATCTTTGCTTATTTCTGCTGTATTTATCATTACACCCATATTTGACTCACTGTTTACCCATGTTAATAATATTTCTACTTCTGCACTTTCTCCTGGCTCTAATGTTGTTCCTGCTAATTTATTTGTTACTACTTTTCCATCTTCTTCTCTCCAATCTGGATTATCTTCTTGTACGAATTTTAATCCATTTGGTATATAATCTGAAATTTCCGTAGCTTCTCCTGCTATTTTTCCTTCATTCGTTATTTTTATTGAGTATCTAAATTTCACTGTTACATCACTTAATTTACTTTTCTTTAAATCAACTTTTACTACTTCTTCTGGATCATCTTCTGCTTTATGTCCTGTTTCAACAACTGTTGTTTTTCCACTCTCTGTTACTATTGCTTGTGTTACCCACTTTCTTAACGCTAAATCAAAATACAATACTTTTATATGCTCTACATCCTCATCATCTTCATTTTTCCACTCATTTGGTGTTGAGTCTCTATCTTTTACTTGTTCTCCCTTTGAGTTTGTTTCTTCTGATATTTGAGCATAGTTTGTTATTATCTTATCTGATGTATTTGACATTGATACTTTAAATTGTACTTTTACATCTCTATAATCTAAATCTGCCATTGTATCTGGATCAAATGCTTTAATTAAATTCTTTTCTTCTTCATCTTTTGCTAAATAATTTGTTACTATATATTTTGCTTTTGATATATCTTCTACTTCATTATCATTTTCATCTACTAATTTCCATCCGTATGTGGCATTTACACTTCCATCGCCTTCTGTATATGGTACAAATTCTAAACCTTGTGGTATATCATCTTTTATTAAACTTGCATAGCAGTCTATATTCCCTTCATTATAAACCCTTATTGTATATGTTACTATATCTGTTGTATGTACTAATACTGGTTCTTTTGTGTGTTCATATTTTGCTGTTGTTCCTGTTTTATCTACTAATGGTGATATATCAACATCTGGTATTCTTGTTGTTATTTCTTCTTCTTCTCCTGTTGCTCCATCTTTTACTTCTGTTATAAACTTACGTAAAGATAAATCAGCATATTCTTCTGGATCTTTTATTGTAAAAATAATTGTTGGAACTCCATCAATAGTTTCTATTTTTACACTTTCAGTGTATTCTTTATATAGTTTTTCCACATATTGGTCTGTATTCTCATCACATAATTCATAAACTCCACTGTCATTGCTTTTCCAGATGTATTTTTCAGCATCACTTTCTAGTGTAACTGAACCATCTACTCCAACTTTTACTTTTGCTTTTAAATAATAATTACCATCTAAAGCATTTATATATCCATCAGGTGCTTCAACTTCTTTTAAGTAAAAAGCATCTACACTACTTCCTCTTAAAGCTGTAAAGCTATATGTTTCTCCTGCTTGCATAGATTTTACAAGTGAAGAATATATTTCGTTATCTTCAGAAACACTTTCTCCTGAATATAAATTAAATTTACCTCCTGTAATTTCGTTATTATTCATATCTTTTTTAATAACTTTTACATTTATTTGCTTTTCTTCTGGAGGATCATTAACATTTACTGTTATAACAAATGAATCATTATCTTCACTAATAGTTGCTTCTTCAATATTAGTATATACGCTGTTGTCTCTTGTATATGTATATGAAAGATCTCCTTCTCTTCCTAATAAATATCCCATATATTTTACAAGTGTCATTTCTCCAGTTGTTTCATTTAATCTAGGTGTAATCAAATCATATATTGTTCTACCTTCATTTAAAAACGCATTTCTTAATCCTGGTGCATTTTGAGTTTCTGTTATGTATATACTTTCACCATCTTTCCACTTATCTAAAGTTACAACTCCATTTCCATTTTCATCAATTACTATATCATCATAACTAACTACCTCTCCGTCTTGCACACCAAGCATTACTTCTAAGTTTTTAGCTTGTTTAACTTGGAATGTTGTTCCTTTAACACTTAAACTTTCGGCTGATGTTTTCTTTTTAATTACTAATTTAGGTGTCTTTTTTATTCTATTTACAATTGTTACATCTACAACAAGGTAATTTCCCTCATTATTATTCACAACACTATCTATATATGATTTTTGTACTTTAATACCATCCTCATAATTCAAAGATTGTCCGGCTCTAATAATGTTTTCATTTCCATTTGATGTATCATATAAATATGAGCTATATGATAACTTTCCTGTATTCTCGTTTACTGAAATACTTGTTTTTAATCTCTTATTTTTTAATGCATTTATATATCCATCTACGTCTTTTTCAGTTATAGATAATACGGCAGACTTTATATCATTTTCATTTGTAGTAACCCATAATATATTATTTTCATTGTCATAAAATGAACTAATATCATTATCTGTATTAGATGTAACTATTTTACCATCTTTATATTCTAGCTCTTTTCCTTGTATATTTAAATATGTTGAAGTAGGTAATCTTTCACCTTTTTCATCAACTTTATTTACACGTATACCAATTACAGCTTCTTCTCCCTCTGTTTCGACTTGAAGGTTCCATTTATGATTATCTATTTTTCTATTAATACTTATTAAGTCCTGATTATTTGTATTTTTATTTTTCCAAAAAGTAGCATATGTTCCCCATGTATTTTGTGCCATTATATTTATATTAATAGAATGTTGTTTTACTAATGATATTGTAGTAGTTCCAAGAGCTTCTATTTCAATATAGAACTCTCCATCACTTAAGTTACTTGTTCTTGCATAATCATTATCAAAATGTTCTGTTGCACCTGTAATTTTGTATTTATAATTTACTGATGATGTTGCTGTTCCTAATAAAGTTCCATCTAATGTTACTTTTATATCTTTATATATTTGATTACTATCTCCAGAAATTTTAAATGGTCCTACTTTTATTTTTTTACTTTCAACTACCATTTGAGTATTTTCTGTTTTTTCTATTTTTACAAGCTCTGTCGCAAATTTTTTGTCATTTTCATTTGCAGATTTGTAACCGTTTTTTGCTGCCTCATCTGCATATTTTATTAAAGCATCATATAGATTTCTTCTCAATCCCTGATTTAAATATACTTTTTCATCAATATTTTTATCTAATTGATCTCCGTCTGTATAATGCCATATGGCATACTGCTCAGCTGTCCATATGTCAGCATCACTCATTTTTACTACATCTGGATATATTGCTTTTAAAACTGAATTTTTGTAAAAATCCTTTTCCTCTTTACTACTATCCTCCCATGGTAAATAGATATGATCTAGTAAATACTGTATTTGTATTTTATTGTTCTTATAATCTTTATTATCTATTTGAGTATAATATGATTCTGCATATGTTAATTGATTGTTAGTTTGTAGATGTTTATTATATCGTCCACAAAATACATTATATATTTTATTTCCATTATCATATATTGTATATCTTTGAATTCCACTATCTACTTTAGTTATATTAAATACATATGGATTGGCTGCATTTACACTATTATAATTAAGTTGTAATAACATTAAAACAAAAATTATAATAAAAAAACTTAGCTTCAAATATTTGTTACTGAAAAATCTTTTCATAATTCCTTCCTCCATTTATTTTTATATATTATTATTTTTAAATATTTTGCTACATTAGTCAACTTCTTATTTTTTTTAATTTATCATATTTTGTTACGGATTCTAAAAAATCAGATATTTTTTACATTTTTATTACATTTTTATACTTAATATCACCTTTTTTAAATTTTCCTTATTTGCGTAGGAAAATCACTAATTATATAAAAACGAGATTAACTTCATACTAATGTTAATCTCGTTTTATATCTTATTTTGCACTACCCGGCATGGCTCAATAACTTTGTTTCATTATTTATAAGATATTGTTGAACCACCACCATTATTTACGATTGTTCCAAGTGTTTTTGTATACTTACTTGCAACAACAACTATCGTCGCATATGTTTTACTACTATTCGTAATGGTTCCTCCATCAAGCTTAAATATTCCATCTGTTTGTACTGCTGTTGAATTTCCTGTTGTTATTTCTACATTTCCAGATATATTTAATGTTGCTTTTGTATCACTTACTATTACTTGTTGGTCTTCAGCACTTATTTTTCCAGCACTTATTGAAAGTGTTCCTTCATAGTTATATATTGTTGGATACTTTGAATTTCCTGTTATAGTTGCATATGAATTAGTATCTTTTTCAATATTGCAAGTTCCACGGTTAGCTATTGTATTTCCTGCCGAACAACTTATTGTTCCTGATTTTATAGTTAATATAGAATTATTAGTTATTGCTAGTAATATTGCTGATATTTCTCCACCTGATACAATTGCCTTTCCTGAATTTGATATTGCTGCTTGTACTGAGTTTATATTATCACATTCATTTTTTACTTTTCCTCCTGATACTGTTACTGTTCCCAAATTTGCAATTGCACTTGAAGTCGTTGCTGAAACGATTCCTGATGATACTGTTAAACTTGCTCCTGACTGATTATATATAGTTGGATATGATGAAGATGTTCCTAGTATTTGGAATCCTTTTATCTCACATGTTCCATAATTATTTATTGTATTACTTCCACTAGAATTTAAAGCTCCAGTTCCTGATGTAGTTAACTTTCCTCTATTTGAAATTAGAACTGATTTTGAACTTGATGATATTGCTCCACCTGTTGGATTACTTATATTTAAAGTACCATTATTAACTAATGTTACATTATTAAGTGTTATCGTTTTTTCATTAAGAACAAGTCCTAAAGTCTTTCCAGTGGCTACTGTTGGTTCTTTAGTTTCAGTAACTGACACTAAAACTTTTATTGAACTTCCACTTGCAGAATCACTAAATGCTGATGCTAATGTATCATAATATGAATTAGATGTTGTATTTAAGTAATTTGCCTTTACTAAAATAGCTGATTCTATACTATTAGATGTCTTTTTATTAATTCCATAACCTGATTCAACTGCTGAAACAGTTCCTGAAATTGATTGACCATCTGCACCTTTTATTACACCATCATAGAAGTTAAATGTTCCTGATGTTGCTAATACACCATATGTTGTACCTGTTACACTTGGTACTGTTGTGCTTGGAGTTCCTCCTTTTGTTCCTATTGTTAATGTTCCTCCATTTACACTTGTTCCTATTCCTGCTGTTGCACTTACTGTTCCTGCTGTTATTATTGCTGTTCCTTTTCTAGCGTCTACTCCAAAAGCAGATCCTGTTACTTTTGCTGATGAACCTGTTACTTTTATTGTTCCTGTTGATGAGTTGATTATTCCTGAATTTCCTGCTGAAGTTATTGTTCCTCCTGTTACTTCTAATGTACCTGTTGTGCTATTTGTTATTGTATGTCCTGTACCTTTTTGTTCTATTGTTCCCCCTGTTATTTTTATAATTCCTGCTGAACCATTATATACTGCATTTGAACCACTATCTGTTCCTACACTTATTGTTCCACCTGAAATTGTTGCTGTTCCAGTTCCATTATATTGGAAACATGATCCTCCTGATGTTCCAGATTTTTGTATTTTTGTACTTGATCCAGATACGCTTGCTGAAGATCCATTACAATAAACACCCATTGCTCCTGTTGTTGAAACTGTTCCTCCTGTTATTTCAAATGTTCCTGAAACTCTAACTGCTGTTCCTGTTGTTGCACTTACTGTTCCTGCTGTTATTTTTAAGTTTCCACCATATATTGTTGCCACACTACTTGAACTTGAACATTTTGCTGATACTGTTCCACTTCCAGTTTTATTTACTGTTCCTGTATTCATTATTGCTGCATATGCTCCTGTATTTGTATTACTTATTGTTCCTGTACTTGTTACATTTAATGTTCCTGCATTTGTTATCAAGTTCACTGCTGATGATGTTGTTATTGTTCCTGCTCCTGATATTGTCAATGTTCCATTATTTGTTAATGTTGAACTTAATGTTGTTGTTTTTCCATTAGTGTTTATTTCTATTGTTTTTGCTGAGTCAACTGTTACAGTTGAACTATCTGATATTCCTTTTAATACTAATACTTTAGTTCCACTAGCTGAATCATTTACCGCATTTTGTAATGTTGTATATCCTAATAATGTTGTTTCATTTCTATAGTTTGATGCTTGTAATGTTGCACTTTCAATTCCATTTGAAGTTGATTTTACAATTGCATAATTTGTTTCAACTGCTGAAACAGTTCCTGAAATTGATTGACCATCTGCACCTTTTATTACACCATCATAGAAGTTAAATGTTCCTGATGTTGCTAATACACCATATGTTGTACCTGTTACACTTGGTACTGTTGTGCTTGGAGTTCCTCCTTTTGTTCCTATTGTTAATGTTCCTCCATTTACACTTGTTCCTATTCCTGCTGTTGCACTTACTGTTCCTGCTGTTATTATTGCTGTTCCTTTTCTAGCGTCTACTCCAAAAGCAGATCCTGTTACTTTTGCTGATGAACCTGTTACTTTTATTGTTCCTGTTGATGAGTTGATTATTCCTGAATTTCCTGCTGAAGTTATTGTTCCTCCTGTTACTTCTAATGTACCTGTTGTGCTATTTGTTATTGTATGTCCTGTACCTTTTTGTTCTATTGTTCCCCCTGTTATTTTTATAATTCCTGCTGAACCATTATATACTGCATTTGAACCACTATCTGTTCCTACACTTATTGTTCCACCTGAAATTGTTGCTGTTCCAGTTCCATTATATTGGAAACATGATCCTCCTGATGTTCCAGATTTTTGTATTTTTGTACTTGATCCAGATACGCTTGCTGAAGATCCATTACAATAAACACCCATTGCTCCTGTTGTTGAAACTGTTCCTCCTGTTATTTCAAATGTTCCTGAAACTCTAACTGCTGTTCCTGTTGTTGCACTTACTGTTCCATCTGTTATTTTTACATTTCCACCATATATTGTTGCTATACTGCTTGAGTTTGCACAGTTTGAAGTTATTGTTCCACTTCCAGTTTTATTTACTGTACCTGTATTCATTATTGTTGCATATGTTCCTGTGTTTGTATTACTTATTATTCCTGTACTTGTTACATTTAATGTTCCTGCATTTGTTATCAAGTTCACTGCTGATGATGTTGTTATTGTTCCATCTCCTGCTATTGTTAATGTTCCATTATTTGTTAATGTTGCTTCTTCAAATGTTATTGTTTTTCCATTTGTATCTAATGTTATGTCTTTTTCTTCCGGAATTATTAAATTTACAGTTTCTGTTATTTGCTTTAATGCATATACAGTGTCACCTGTTTGTGCAGTATTAATTGCTTCTTCTAAAGTTTCATAATATGTTGTGTTATTTATGCTTGCTACTGCTTCTTCCCATACTGCATATAATGTTGTATCTTCACTTGGAATATATTTATCTCCTATTTTATATTCTACTGATGTTGCATTAGGAGTTGTTGCCCATCCTTTTAATACATAATTAGCTTTAGTTGCTGTTGGTAAAATCACACCTTTTGGTGTCCAATCTGCAGGTAATGTTCCCTCTTGTGTGTATGTATTTGCGAAGTATGATGTTATATATCCATTTTGATCTATCATTTGCATTGCATTTATACCAGAAATATGAGTTATATATCCCTCAAATATATATTCAGCTATTGCTGTTTCTGTTTCGACAGTTCCACCATTTGCATTATATGTTACTGTATATTTTTTCTCTGGTTTTATTATTGGATTTTCAGTTGCTGTCATTTTATTTATACAACTTTCTTCAAGATATATACCATCATTATATCTTTCATATACTGCTGTACTTCCTGCTTTTGTTGCTCCCATATTATCTAATGTTATTTTATATATATTTGGTGTCCAATGTGCATAATATGTTATATCACTTGTTCCTGTATAACTTGTAACCTTTGTTCCACCTTCTGCTTCTGTATACCATCCTGCAAATGTATATCCTGTTCTTGTTGGATTTGTTGGGAATGTTGCACTGTGTGCTGTTTGCTTAAAGCTTGGATATAATGTAATATTTTCTTCTGGTGTTATCTTCTGACCATCTGTATATGTTGCTGTTTGACTTCCACTTATTGTTGTCCATCCATTTGCTACATATGTTGTATATCCTGTACTTGTTGTATCTGACTTTCCACTTCCATTATAATTAAATGTTACTGTTCCCAAATCTGTATTGCTTTTTGCCATACTATTTGTTCCTAGTGTTACTTCATTTCTTTTACTTGTCCATGATGGATATAATGTTAATTCCTTTGTTAATTTATATGGTGTAAATGCTTGAGAACTTTCATATACTTTTGCTCCATTTGAACTTGTTGCCCATCCATTTGCTGTATATGATATTGTTTGTGTTTGAGTTGTTGGTAATGTTCCTGATGTTGCTGTTCCATTTGCATATGTTATTGTATATCCATTTGATGTTGCATTTTTTGTCATGTTATTTGCACCTAATGTTAAATTACTGTTATATGTTGCTGTTTGGTTACTTGGTAATGTTCCCCCTGTTGCATCTCCTTTATTGTATGCAATTGCATATGTATTTGCTGTCCAATGTGCATATACTGTTTTATCTGCTGTTGGTGTATATGTTTTCCCTGCTTCTATTACTAAGTTTCCACCTTCTTCTGCATCATACCATCCTGCGAAAGTATAACCTTCTCTTGTTGGTGTATTTACTGAAACTGTTCCTGCTGTCCATTTTGCATATATTGTTGCATTTGCTGTGTATTTTGTATTTGTAAAGTTTGTTGTAATAAATCCATTAGCATTTATCATTTGTGTTCCACTACCATTTGTTTCTGTGTAATATCCTCCAAATGTATATATTGCTGTTGATGATTTTGTTGTTACTGTTCCCTCGCTTGCTTCATATGTTACTGTATATTGTCTTTGAGGTTTTATTATTGAATTTGCTGTTTCTGTCATTTTATTTGTACAACTATTCTCTTTATAAACTCCTGTATTATATTTTTCATATACTGCTGTGCTTCCTGCTATTGTTGCACCTTGATTGTTTAGTGTTACTGTATATACTCCTGTTTCTGCTGTTGTTACTATTGTTGTTGCTCCTGTTATAGTTGTTGTTGTTCCACTTGTAAATGTTTCGCCTCCCACAGTCAATTCTAATGATGTATATCCAGCATTTAAATTTGCTGCAATATATAATGTTGTTCCTGATAACACACATGTTGTTCCTAAGTCTACACCTGATGAACTATTTTCTTTTATTGTTAAAGTTGTTCCAGTTCCTTGAATTTTTGTTATCTTATATGAAGTAATTGTTCCATTTGTTATATTACCTGCTTCATCTTTTGCCCATACATAATATGTATATGCTGTATTTGAGTCAATATCTTGTGTTCCACTTGTTAATGTTCCAGTAGTTGTCCAACTTGTTGGTGTTGTACTTGATGTTGTTATTGCATATGCTGTTATACCTACTGTATCACTTGCAGTCCATGTAAATGTATTATAATCAAACATTGTTACCTTAACTGTTGGTACAGTTTTATCTATCTTCACTTCAGTTGTAGCTTCTTCTGAAATATTTCCCATGTTATCTACTGCTCTAAATTTTATTGTTGCATTTCTATTTGCTGTATATGTAATAGTTCCAACACCATTTGTTGTTGTTAGAGCTCTTGTTGTCCAACTTCCATTTTCGTACCATTGATATTCTTTAATTCCTGAACCTTCATCTGTTGCTTTAATTGTTATTTTAACATTTGAATTAGTCCATTTTCCATTACTTGAATTTGTGATTACTGGTTTTGTTGGTGCTATATCATCTACCCATACTGCATATAAAGTTATTTCCGCTTTTGGAATATATTGATCTCCTGCTGTATATTCACTTTCAGTTGCAGTATTTGTTGTTGCCCATCCTTTAAATGTATATCCAGCTCTTGTTGCTGTTGGTAATGTTACTCCTGTTTCTGTCCACTTTGCATATATTGTTGCATTTGCTGTATATTTTGTATTTGTAAAGTTTGTTGTAATAAATCCATTAGCATTTATCATTTGTGTTCCACTACCATTTGTTTCTGTGTAATATCCTCCAAATGTATATGATGCTGTTGCTGATTCAGTTTCTGTATTTCCACCGTTTGCATTATATGTTACAATATATTTTCGCTCTGGTTTTGTTATTGCGTTTGTTGTTGTTGTCATTTTATTTGTACAACTATCTTCTTTATATATACCATTTTCATATTTTTCGTATACAGCTGTACTTCCTGCTGTTGTTGCATTTTGATTATTTAGCTCTATTGTATATACGTTTCCTTCTGACCAATGTGCATACACTGTTTTATTTGCTGTTGGTGTATATACTTTTCCAGGTGCTATTACTAAATTTCCACCCTCTGCTGCATCATACCAACCTGCGAATGTGTATCCTGTTCTTATTGGAGTATTTGCTGATACTGTTCCTGGTGTCCATTTTGCATATATTGTTGTATCTGCTGTATATTTTGTATTTGTGAAGTTTGTTGTAATAAATCCATTAGTACCTATCATTTGTGTTCCACTACCATTTGTTGCTGTATAATATCCTCCAAATGTGTATGTTGCTGTTGCTGATTGTGTTGTTACTGTTCCTCCATTTGCATTATATGTTATTGTATACTTTCTTTCTGGTTTTGTTATTGCGTTTGTTGTTTCAGTCATTACATTTGTACATTCACTTTCTTTGTATATTCCTGTGTTGTATTTTTCATATACTGCTGTACTTCCTGCTGTTGTTGCATTTTGATTATTTAATGTTATTGTATATGTATTTGCTGTCCAATGCGCATAATATGTTACTGCACTTGCTCCTGTATAACTTGTTACCTGTGTTCCTCCTACTGCTTCTGTATACCAACCTGCAAATGTATATCCTGTTCTTGTTGGATTTGTTGGGAATACTGCACTATTTGCTGTTTGTTTGAAACATGGATATAATGTCATATTTACTGTTGGTGTTATCTTCTGACCATTTGTATATGTTGCTGTTTGACTTCCACTTGTTGTTGTCCATCCATTTGCTGTATATGTTGTATATGCTGTGCTTGTTGTATTTACTGTTCCATTTACATTATAATTAAATGTTACTGTTCCTAAATTTGTATTGCTTTTTGCCATACTATTTGTTCCTAATGTTACTTCATTTCTCGTACTTGTCCATGATGGATATAATGTTAATCCTTTTGTCAATTTATATGGTGTAAATGCTTGAGAGCTTTCATATACTTTTGCTCCATTTGAACTTGTTGCCCATCCATTTGCTGTATATGATATTGTTTGTGTTTGAGTTGTTGGTAATGTTCCTGATGTTGCTGTTCCATTTGCATATGTTATTGTATATCCATTTGATGTTGCATTTTTTGTCATGTTATTCGCACCTAATGTTAAATTACTGTTATATGTTGCTGTTTGATTACTTGGTAATGTTCCTCCTGTCGCATCTCCATTATTATATACTATTTCGTATGTATTTATTTGCCAATGTGCGTATACTGTTTTATTTGCTGTTGGTGTATATGTTTTTCCTACTGCAATTACTAAATTTCCTCCTGTTGCTGCATCATACCATCCTGCAAATGTATATCCCTCTCTTGTTGGTGTATTTGCTGATAATGTTCCTCCTGTCCATTTTGCATATATTGTTGCATTTGCTGTATATTTTGTATTTGCAAAGTTTGTTATTACAAATCCATTCTCATTTATTAATTGAGTTCCACTACCATTTGTTGCCGTATAATATCCTCCAAATGTGTATGTTGCCGTTGCTGATTGTGTTGTTACTTTTCCTCCATTTGCATCAAATGTTACTGTGTATTTTCTTATTGGTTTTGCTATTGCATTTGTTGTTTCAGTCATTGCATTTATACATTCGCTTTCTTTGTATATTCCTGTGTTGTATTTTTCATATACTGCTGTACTTCCTGCTATTGTTGCTTTTTGATTATCTAAACTTATTGTATATACAACAGGTGTCCAATGTGCATAATATGTTACTGGACCTGCTAGTGTATAACTTGTTACTCTTGTTCCTCCAACTCGTTCTGTATACCATCCTGCGAATGTATATCCTACCCTTGTTGGATTTGTAGGGAATGTTGCGCTATTTGCTGTTTGTTTAAACCATGGAGCTAATGTTATATTTTCTGATAAATATAATTCTTGACCATTTGAGTAACTTACTGATGAGCTTCCACCCATCGTTACCCAACCAGCTGCTGTATATGTTGTATATGCCTTGCTTGTTGTATTTTCAGCTCCACTTCCATTATAATCAAATGTTACTGTTCCTAAATCAGTATTATCTTTTACCATACTATTTGTTCCCAATTTTACATTATCTCTTATGCTTCTCCATGATGGATATAATGTTAATCCATTTGTAAAATTATATGGAGTAAATGTTTTAGAACTTTCATATATTTTTACTCCATTTAGACTTGTTGACCATCCATTTGCTATATATGATATTGTTTGTGTTTGATTTGTTGGCAATGTTCCTGATGTTGCTGTTCCATTTACATATGTTATTGTATATCCGTTTGCTGTTGAGTTTTTTTCCATGTTATTTGCCGCTAATGTAAAGTTAACACCAAATGTTGCTTGATCTTTAGATGGTAATATTCCTCCTGTTGCATCTCCATTGTTGTATATTATATCGTATTTGTTTCCTTCCCAATGTGCATATAATGTTACATTGCTTGCATCTGTATAGTTTGTTACTTGTGTTCCTCCTTCAGCTTCTGTATACCATCCTTTAAATGCATATCCTGTCCTTGTTGCTGTTGGGAATACTGCACTATTTACTGTTTGATCAAAATATGGATATAATGTCACGTCCTTTGTTGGCGTTATTTTTTGTCCATTTGTATATTTTACTGTTTGACTTTCACTTGTTTCTGACCATCCATTTGCTTTATATGATATATATGCTGTACTTGTTGTGCTCGATTTTCCACTTCCATTATAATTAAATGTTACTGTTCCCAAATTTGTATTATTTTTTTTCATACTATTTGTTCCTAATGTTACTTCATTTCTTGTACTCGTCCATGATGGATACAATATTATTCCTTCTGAAAATGTATACTTAATTGTTTGTCCACTTGTGTATGCTCTTTCTCCATTTAAACTTGTTGCCCATCCATTTGCTGTATATGATATTGTTTGTGTTTGTTTTGTTGGCAATGTTCCTGATGTTGCTGTTCCATTTGCATATGTTATTGTATATCCATTTGATGTTGTATTTTTTGTCATGCTATTTGTTGCTAATGTTATATCACTACCATAGTCTGCTGTTTGTTTATCTGGTACGATTCCTCCTGTTGCATCTCCTTTAGCATATGTTATTCCATATGTAATTGGTATCCAATGTGCATAATATGTTACTGCACTTGTTCCTGTATAGCTTGTTACTTGTGTTCCTCCTACTGCTTCTGTATACCATCCTGCAAAACTATATCCTGTTCTTGTTGGATTTGTTGGGAATACTGCACTATTTGCTATTTGCTTGAAACATGGATATAATGTGATATTTTCTTCTGGTGTTATATTCTGACCATTTGTATATGTTGCTGTTTGACTTCCACTTGTTGTTGTCCATCCATTTGCTGTATATGTTGTGTATGCTGTGCTTGTTGTATTTGCTACTCCACTTCCATTATAATTAAATGTTACTGTTCCCAAATTTGTATTGCTTTTTGTCATACTATTTGTTTCTAGTGTTACTTCATCTCTTTTACTTGTCCATGATGGATATAATGTTAATCCCTTTGTTAATTTATATGGTGTAAATGCTTGAGAGCTTTCATATACTTTTGCTCCATTTGAACTTGTTGCCCATCCATTTGCTGTATATGATATTGTTTGTGTTTGAGTTGTTGGTAATGTTCCTGATGTTGCTGTTCCATTTGCATATGTTATTGTATATCCATTTGATGTTGCATTTTTTGTCATGTTATTTGCACCTAATGTTAAATTACTGTTATATGTTGCTGTTTGGTTACTTGGTAATGTTCCCCCTGTTGCATCTCCTTTATTGTATGCAATTGCATATGTATTTGCTGTCCAATGTGCATATACTGTTTTATCTGCTGTTGGTGTATATGTTTTCCCTGCTTCTATTACTAAGTTTCCACCTTCTTCTGCATCATACCATCCTGCGAAAGTATAACCTTCTCTTGTTGGTGTATTTACTGAAACTGTTCCTGCTGTCCATTTTGCATATATTGTTGCATTTGCTGTGTATTTTGTATTTGTAAAGTTTGTTGTAATAAATCCATTAGCATTTATCATTTGTGTTCCACTACCATTTGTTTCTGTGTAATATCCTCCAAATGTATATATTGCTGTTGATGATTTTGTTGTTACTGTTCCTCCGTTTGCATCATATGTTACTGTATATTTTCGCTCTGGTTTTGTTATTGCGTTTGCTGTTTCTGTCATTGCATTTGTACATGCATTTTCCTTATATATTCCTATACCGTATTTTTCATATATTGCTGTACTTCCTGCTGTTGTTGCATTTTGATTATTTAGTGTTATTGTATAAATATTTGATATCCAATTTGCACTATATTTTCTATCACCAGTAGATCCTTGTTGTATAATTTCAGTTTTATCTTTAGTTCCACTTGTTAAAATTGTACTTGTTCTTTGTTCTTCAGTAGATGTTTCATAATACAAAATTCGCACATAGCAATCTGAACTTGGTGTATATTCTTGTGTTGTAGAAACATTACCTAAATACTGTAAGTTGGTATCATAAGCTCTATATCTAAATCCTCTATATGATCCATATCCTCCTAATGTATATTTTTTTCCTTTTTCTAAATAAACAAAATCTGTATAATATGAGTTTGGATATCCTGCATAATAATCAACTTCACCACTTGCAAAATTAATGAATCCTTTTGACCATTTCAAATTTACTATTTGCTCCGTCCAACCATTAAACGTATATCCTGTTCTTGTTGGATTATTTAATGTTATATCTGAACTTGTTATATTGTAACTTGTTGGATTTGATGTTGATACCGTTCCTCCTGCTAAATCATAGCTTATATTATAATTATTTAGAACCCATTTTGCATATACTGTTATATCTGAATTTGGTGTATATGATTCTGAAGCATCTCCTATTTTATTTGTATAATCTTTCTCCTTATACCAACCACCAAATGTATATCCTGCTCTTGATGGTGTTTGTAATGTCACACTTACTGGTGTCCATTTTGCATATATTGTTGCATCTGCTGTGTATTTTGTATTTGTAAAATTTGTAGTAATAAATCCATCAGTATTTATCATTTGTGTTCCACTACCATTTGTTTCTGTATAATATCCTCCAAATGTATATGTTGCTGTTGCTGATTTATTTGTTACAAATCCTCCATTTGCATCATATGTTATTGTATATTTTCGCTCTGGTTTTGTTATTGCATTTTCTGTTTCTGTCATTGCATTTGTACATATATTTTCTTTGTATATTCCATCACCATATTTTTCATATACCGCTGTACTTCCTGCTGTTGTTGCATTTTGATTATTTAATGTTATTGTATATGTATTTACAGACCAGTGAGCATATACTGTTTTATTTTCTGTCGGTGTATATGTCTTTCCAGCTTCTATTACTAAATTTCCACCTTCTGCGGCATCATACCATCCTGTAAATGTATATCCTGGTCTTGTTGGTGTATTTGTTGATACTGTTCCTGGTGTCCATTTTGCATATATTGTTGCATTTGCTGTGTATTTTGTATTTGTAAAGTTTGTTGTAATAAATCCATTAGCATTTATCATTTGTGTTCCACTACCATTTGTTTCTGTGTAATATCCTCCAAATGTATATACAGATGTTGCTGATTGTGTAGTTACTGTTCCTCCGTTTGCATCATATGTTACTGTATATTTTCTTTCTGGTTTTGTTATTCCATTTGCTGTACTTGTCATTGCATTTGTACAAGAGCTCTCTTTATATATTCCCACACCATACTTTTCATAAATTGCTACTGTCCCTATTGTTGTTGCATTTTGATTATCTAAAGTAACTGTATATGTATTTGCTACTTTTACACCTGTATTTAATTCAGTTTTTACATTATAATTCCCTGCTATATCTGAAACTGATTTTTCTGGTATTTCTAATACTATATCTCCATTTTCTTCAATACCTGATAGTGTTAGTGTATAACTATATACTCCATCTTTTACATTATTATATTTTAAACTTTTTGCTGATGTAGTTGATATTTTTCCGTCCACTTTAACTACTATATCTGATTCTGTAAAGTCTCCACTATTAATTCCACTTGCTGAGTCTGTTATTTTGATAGGAATTGTAAAACTATCATCTTTATTTACTTCAGTCTTACTTGGATTTCCGTTTTTTTCAATAATAGGTGCTACTTTATCTATATTAGAAATGACCTTTTTAGTTTCTGGCATTGTTTGTGTTCCATATACTTTTCTAACATATAATGTAGTATTTTCTTCTACTTCAAATATACCTGTATATTCTTTCCATTCTCCACTTTCACTTATTTTATATTGTATTACTCCATCATTTGTATTAGATATACTTACAGATACATTCCCATTAGTCCAAGTTGTTGGATTTAAAGTTATTTTTGATTCATCAATAGTTCCGCTTTTATAATATATTTCAACTTGTTCCTGATCTTTTAGTACATATCTAGAATATGCCCAAAAAAATGTAGAGCATACTGCTATTAAAAAAATACAAGTAATCATTAATATTTTTAAATATTTATTTTTTAGTAGACTAAACACTTTCATATTCACTTTCCTTTCTTCATGAAATATCTATTAAAAAAATTATATTATTAAATAGAATTTTTTCAATTTTGATATTTATGAAGAAATTTATGTTTTTATTTACGCGTCCGCCTTTTTTCGACATTTATTTCAATTATATTACTTTTATTTTAATTTAATATTACAATATGCTTTATATCGGTTTACTTTAGGGATATTAAAAAAATCTACATATGGAATTTTCTTTAAAAAAATAAAATATTTATTTTGCTTTGTATTTCCTAACTAAAAAAATTTATTAGGGTTTCCTATCATACAAAAAAACTTTTTATTATTCCCATAATAAAAAGTTTTTTCTATCATCAATTATTTTATATTTTTTGTACTGCATGAATCACAAAATTTATTTTTTCAGTTTTTTCACTTTCTCCTGAATTTACAAAATACACTTTGTATTTTTTTTGTGCCTTATCTGTATTATCAAAACTTCCAGTTAAGTTTTTTCCTAAATTATTTCCTTGTTCATCTTCCCAATAATATTCAGAAACATTTTCACCGCTTTCGTTTTTTATTTCTATACTATAATCCATGGCTACTTCACTAACATTATTTTCTGAGTCATAATTTTTTACTTCCACATCACAATATGAATTTATTTCATTATCTTGGCTTTGATGTGGATTTACATATAGTGTACATATTGGTTTGGCTATTTTTGAACTACCATAGGAACTTAATTGACTCCTATATCGTGAAAATGCCCAAGTCATTACTATTAATAATATACCTACTATAATCAAAATTGTAACTAATAATGTTCTTCTTTTTAATTTATTCATAATAGCCTCCTTTACATTGCATATTTTAATAATAGTATAACTAAAACAATTACTATTATTGAAATACAGCACATAATTAAATTATTATATATAAATATTGCTATTTTACCAATAAATGGAATTATAAAAACACACGTACCTTCTATTTCAGATTTTTTAACAGGCTCTGGATCTTCCGCATTATTATTATCACCCTTTGTTTTGTATAAAGTTTCTCCATCATTATCTACAATATCATTTATTCTATGAACAGTAATTATTCCCTGATTATGAAATGCTATTATATCACCTTTATTAAAGTCTTCACCCTTCTTTATAACAACTACATCACCAATATTTATTTCTGATTCCATACTTCCACTGAGTACTGTATAAAATTTATATCCAAAAAGTTCTTGTGATTTGTTAGGGTTAGAAATTTTATTTACAACTATTAATATAATAATTAATAATAATATAATAATTATTATATTTGAAATACTTATTTTTTTCTTCTTTTTTAAATCTTTTTTCTCTTGTTCCATTTTTCATTCTCCTAATTTGCAATTCCTGTAATAGATATACCTAATTTATAATCTGCATAACTGCTTTCGCCAATTTCAGTATCATTTGGAGCATCTGCCCAACGCCATTCTAATGTGCAAGTTATATTATCTTTTATTTCTAAGTTTTCTATTTTAAATTCATCTATTTTTTTCCACTGTGCATCATCTATATATTCTCCGTTTATTTTTATTTTATAAACCATATTTATATTTTTATCATTCATTTCACTATATTCTATATTGCATAATATTGGTGAACCATCTTTATTTTTGTTTTCTATAATAAATTTATATTGACCTGTAGACTCTGGCGCTATTATATTTTGATTATTAAACTCTTTATTTGCAAAAATATTTAATTCTGTATTCTCTCTCCAAATTTTATCTTCTGATTTTACTAATATTATTTTATCATACTCTGGTTCATTATCTTGATTATTATTGTCGTCATTATTGTTATTATTATTGTTATTATTGTTGTCTCCATTATTGCCACTATTATTATTTTGACTACCGTTATTATTAGTTGTTACAGAATTTGTACTATTTATATCTTCATGTGTATTATCCCCAATATTGTTATTTCTATTGTCATTTCTATTATTATTTGTATTATTACTTATTGTATTATTATCAGTTCTATTTTCTATATTATTATCAATATTATTTCCAAAGAAAATACTATAATGTCGCTTATCTTTTTGCCTACTTGTAATCTCTCCTATTAACAATATACTTATTAAAATGCATGTAAGCATTAAAATAATTAAAATACCTATTATCATTTTTTTATTTTTTCTCAAAATACAGCATCTCCTATTCAAAAAACTAACCTTCATGCAAAAACATAATTTTAATTATGCTCTTGCATGAGGGTTATTTCCCTCATGAATTTAAAATTAATTGTTTGGATTTGATTGAGTTCCTATAGCTTCAACTTTAAATGTCATAGTTTTTGCAGCTTCTCCATCTTTTGTATCAGCTGTATCTACAGCTGTATTAGCTGTTGTGTTGTAATCCCATTTCCAGTATATAGCTGGTGCTACTGTTTTTGTATCAGCATTTGCATCTATTGTTCCTGTTACAGAATATTTACCTGATGCTATTGTTATTTCTGTTTGGCAATCTGCATCACTATAGAATTTTAAGTTTTCTGGTTTGTTTGCTACATCAGTAACAGATACTGTGTAATCTACTCCAACTTCACAACCTGTTGCGTCAACAGATGCTTGGATTTTACCTTTTGTTCCAGGTGCAAGTTTTCCTTCAGCTATATCTGTAAGTGCAACAGTATCTGTTCTTGCAAATGAATCAAGTCCAGTAGTTTTAAAAGACCATTTTGCAACAGTTGCAGTTCCATCTACTTTAGGTAAAGTTGTTGTATATCTAGCGAATGCCCAAGCCCCCACTAATAATATAATCAAAATAACTGCTAGTAATACTGCTATTACGCTTTTGCTTTTAGAATTTTTTTCCACTGTAAATTTCCTCCTTTCTTTTGTATAAAAAATATTTATATAATTAAATCAATATTTCTATTGATGTAATTATCAACTTAGTTTGATGAACCATTTTTTTCAATTGAATTTGGATCATCCTTTTTTTCAAAACATAGCAATAGTATGATAACTGCAATACATATTAATAAAGCAATTGCAAGTAATGTTCCTTCAAGTGTTTTTAAAAACAATATTAGGTATCCTATTCTGTCAATTTTTTTTATTAATTTTCCTTCTATTACAGAGTTTTCTTCATTTACAGCTGTTTTTGTTTCTTTGTCTATTATGAAATTAGTTTTATTATTATCTTTTTCAATATCTAAGACTTTTTTTACTTTAAGATATGAATTATCTTGTTTGTATACAATAACATCACCTGTATTTACATCTGTAATTGGTATGTCTTTTGCAAAAATTAAATCCCCAATATATATATCTGTTTGTGGTGAGTCAATTTCTGAAACAAACGGCTTTATACCAAAATATGTAATCGTTGTCCTCTTATTGATTATTTTGTCAGCTATACAATAGGCATTTATACAGATGAATAATGATGCTAATATTATTAATATACTTACACATATTTTATATATTTTTCTTCTATTGTTCATCTTTTTTTTCCTTTCTTTTGCTACATCGATTATATTCTAGCATATAATATTTTTTTCGACAATATTTTTTTGAAAAAAAATAAAATTCCCATTTTTTCCTTTATTTACTAGTACTTCAAGCCTTGAGTTTACGCCTTTTCTATAAAAAAATAAGAAAAAGTGCCACATTTTTTGTAGCACTTTTTCACTTTTTATTATTTTAATATGTATTTTTTAATACTATAAATACCTACACCTAATATACTAATTATTCCTATTGTTAATCCAATATACATTGGTGTTTCTCCAGTTTTTATTGTTAATATTACTGGTGCATCATCTATATCATCTTCTCCATCTTTTTTATTATCTGGAGTTGAGTCAATATCTGTAATATCTTTTTTGTCTTTATCTGCATCTTCACTTATTTCTGCAATATTTGTTTTTAAACCTAAGTTGTTAGATCCATTTATCCATGTTAATACTATTGATACTGTTGCACTTTCACCTGGTTGTAATAGTGTATTTTCTAATGCGTTTGTAGTTACTTTCTCCTCAGATTCTACCCAATTTACATTGTCTTCTTTATTGAATTTTAGTCCATTTGGTATATAATCAGATACTTCTGTTGAATACCCTGGTATTTGACATTCGTTTGTAACTCTTATTTGATATTCAAATTTAACAATTACATTTGATATTTTGCTTTTCTTTAAGTCTACTTTTACAACAGGCTCTGAACCTTGTTCACCACTATATCCTGTTTTTGTTACTTTTTCTTTTCCATCTTCTATTACTATTACTTTGCTTACCCATTTTTGTAATGCTAAGTCAAAATATTTTACTTTTATTTTTTCAGTATCTTGATCATCTTCACCATCTACCCATTTATCTGGTGTTGAATCTCTATCTTTTACATCATTTCCATTTGAATCTTTTTCTTTAGATATTTGTGCATAGTTTGTTATTATTTTGTCTTTTTCAGTTGTTGCTTTTACTTTGAATGAAACTTTTACATCTTTATAATCTAAAGTTTTCATAGTAGTAGGATCAAACGCTTTTATAATGTCGTTTGCTAAATAATCTGTTACTATATATTTTGCTTTTGTTATATCTGTTACTTCATTTCCAGATTCATCTAGCATTTTCCAGTTGTATTTTTTGTTTATTTCATTATCTACCATAAATTCTAATCCATCTGGTATGTCATCTTTTACTAAACTTGCATATACTGATTTTGTTCCTTCATTATAAATTCTTAATGTATATGTTACTATATCATTTTCTTGTACATCTACTGGATCTTTTGGATGATTGTATATTGCTGTTGTTCCTGTTTCATTTACTAATGGTGTAACATCTACTTCTGGTGCTCTGCTTGGATTTACTGCTGAATTGTTTACTTCTGTTATGAATTTTCTTAATGATAAATCTGCATATGTTAATTTGATTTTTTCAGTATCTTGATCATCTTCACCATCTATCCATTTATCTGGTGTTGAGTCTCTATCTTTTACATCATTTCCATTTGAATCTTTTTCTTCAGAAATTTGTGCATAGTTTGTTATTATATCTTTGCTTGTTTCTGGTACAACAACTTTAAATGCAACTTGTACATCTCTATAATCTAAAGTTTCCATTGTTTCAGGATCAAATGCTTTTATTACATCATTTGCTAAATAATCTGTTACTACATATTTTGCTTTTGATGCATCTGTTGTCTCATTTCCAGATTCATCTAACATTTTCCAATTATATTTTTTGTTTATTTCATTGCTTGGTAAATATTGTAATCCTGTTGGTATATCATCTTTTACTAATGTTGCACATCCTGCTTTTGAACCTTCATTGTATATTCTTAATGTATATACAACTATATTGTCTTTGCTTACATTTACTACATCTTTTGGATGATTGTATGTTGCTGTTGTACTTGAACCATCTTTTAGTTTAGATACATCTACTTCTGGTGCTCTGCTTGGTGTTACTTCATTATTGTCAATTTTTGTTATGAATTTTCTTAATGATAAATCTAAGTATGTTAATTTTACTTTTTCAATATCTTGATCATCTTCACCATCTATCCATTTATCTGGTGTTGAGTCTCTATCTTTTACATCATTTCCTTCTGAATCTGTTTCTTTAGATATTTGTGCATAGTTGATTAGCTCTTTTCCTGTTGTGTCTGTTGATATTACCTTAAATGAAACTTTTACTTCTTTATAATCTAGCTCTTTTGATGTATTTTTATCAAATGCTTTTATTAAGTTATCTTCTGATACTTCTTTAGATAAATAATTTGATACTACATATTTTGCTTTTGTTACATCTGTTACTTTATTTCCGTTTGCATCTAGCATTTCCCATAAATATTGTTTGTTTGTGTTGTTATTTGGTATAAATTCTAATCCATCTGGTATATCATCTTTTATTAAGCTTGCATATCCACTAATTTCACCTTCGTTATATACTCGTAATGTGTATGTTATTACATCTCCTGTGTTTACTAGTATAGCATTTTTTGGATGTGTATATGTTGCTGTTGTTGATGTTCCATTTACTAATGGTGTAATATCTACTTGTGGTGCTCTTGATGGCTCTACATTTACTTCATTAACATCTGTTATGAATTTTCTTAAACTAAAGTCTACTGTTGGTTTTACTATATGTGTATTTATTAAATTATAACCATCTATTGTTTTTTCATATCCAGATATATTTTCTTCATCAATTGTATATTTTATTTCTTTTCCGTTTTTTGTTTTATCTAGATTTTCAAAACTGTATTTCCAGTTATTTGCAGATGTTACTAAAACTGAATCAACTCTTACTCCATCTGCTAATAAATATACTCTTAATACTTTAGGTCTTATTTGATCTTTATTGTTTTCATCTTTCCATGTTTTTTGACCACTAATACTAATTTTTTCTGGTTCATCTTCGTTGTATTTGTTTGTAATATTGTAACCTTCTATTTTTGATTCATAATATTCTACTGGCTCTTCTGTTATTGTATATACTATATCTTTTCCATCTTTTTGCTTATCTAAGTTTGTAAAGCTATATTTCCATGTACCATCTGTTCCTTCTACAACTATTGTAGAATCGATTTTTACTCCATCTGCAAGTAAGTTTACAATTATACTTTTTGGTCTTTTTCCATTTTTATTATCATTGTCATTCCATGTTTTAATTCCACCAATTTCTACTTTTTCTGGATTACCTTCATCGTATGTATTTATTAAGTTATATCCTTCTATTTTCTTTGTATAATTTTCAATCTCACTTTCATCTATTGTATATACTATTTCTTTTCCATCTTTATATTTGTCTAGGTTGGTAAAACTATATTTCCATCCTGTTGCTTCGCTTATTTCCTTTGAATCAACTTTTACTCCATCTGCTAATAAATATACTGTTAGTTTTTCTGGTCTTTTTCCATCCTTGTTTCCGTTATCGTTCCATGTTTTTGTTCCGCTTACTTCTACTTTTTCTGGATTATCATCATCGTATGTATTTATTAGGTTATATCCTTCTATTGTTTTTGTATAGTTTTCAATCTCGCTCTCATCTATTGTATATACTATTTCTTTTCCATCTTTATATTTGTCTAAACCTGTAAAACTATATTTCCATTCTGTTGCTTCACTTATCTCTTTTGAATCAACTTTTACTCCATCTGCTAATAAATATACTGTTAATTTCTCTGGCCTTTTTCCATCTTTATTTCCATTATCTTTCCATGTTTTTGTTCCACTTACTTCTACTTTTTCTGGATTGTATGTATTTGTTAAGTCGTATCCTTCTATTGTTTTTGTATAGTTTTCAATCTCACTTTCATCTATTGTATATACTATTTCTTTTCCATCTTTATATTTATCTAGACCTGTAAAACTATATTTCCATTCTGTTGCTTCGCTTATCT
>CAKPKU010000012.1 GCA_934167365.1 uncultured Clostridia bacterium | reverse complement strand
CAACAATAGGAAGTAACAATAATTATACACCAATGGTTATGTATCAAAAAGGAAGTAATAAATTTTATGAAGGAATATATTATAATTTTCCAAGTATAAGTCAAGGTTCTAGTGCTAATTTAGCTTATAGAATAGGAACAAATAGAATTAGAGAGCCAAGTCTCATAACTAATAGTGATTCAGATGGATATACATGGAACATAGAAAATAGAATAGTGCAAGGAACTCAATTTGATGCAGCTAATTATTCAAGTATGAATTTTTCAACATTAGAAGAGTTTGGAAAATATATGAATGAAGAATATACAAATATGGTAAATAGCGTACAAAAATATAAAGGTTTTTATATTGGAAGATATGAAACAAGTTTTACAACAACCTCAAATGGAGATGTGGCAGAATCAAAGATAAATAAAACACCTGCCCAAAAAAATTGGTATAGTTTTTATTATAGACAAGATAGCAACAGATATAAAAGTAATCCATACTATAATTCAAAAAGTGTAGTATCATCAATGGTGACTAATTCGCAATATAATGCAATGTTGAATTGGATGTTAAAAGGAATAGATGCTTATAAAATAGAGGATTCCACATTAGGTAATCATGGAACAAAAATAGTAAAAACAGGGGAAACCTGTAATGATAAAATAAATAATATATTTGATTTAAGTGGAAATATTGATGAAATGATACAAGCTGTTGAGGGAAGTACTGAAAATATTAGAAGGGGAGGAACATTGAATATAAAAAATGCTAAGAATATAAACCGTTGTTGGAAAGTAAATAATATTGGGAGTAGAATATCATTATATATAGTGAATGAAGAAGACAAAATTGCACCAAATGTAACATTAGTAGAGAATTCTACTGAAATAACAACTAATAGTATAAAAATAAAAGTAAACGTAGAGGAAAACGATTCAGGAATAGATAAGTACTACTATTATATAAGTTCAGATGGTGAGAATTATACTGAATACTTACAATATAGCAATTCATATAAATTTGAAAATTTAATGCAAAATTCAACATATTATATAAAAGTTAAAGTTACAGATAAAGCAGGAAATGAAAGTGAAGTATTACAGTTAGATCCAATTGTCACAGAAATATTGAATTTAAATGATGGAGATATAAAGTTAGAATCCATATATGGAAAAGATGGAGAAGGAATAGCCTATTTTACAGTATCAGATGAATTAGAATCACAGGAATATTATTTAGAATATCAAAAAAATACATTTAATACAAATGGAACGTGGACTAAAAGCAATCAAATAAATGATTTAGTAGTAGGTGATGTAATATATTTAAGAGCGACAGATGGTATGAACTTATCAAATAATAGTTATATATATACTCATACAGTAACAGAGCTAGAAACATTTTCAGATATATATACAGAAACAAAAGAATATACTGATGAGAATGGAGACAAAGCTTATATACCAAAAGGATTCAAGGTTGGAACAAGCAGTATAAATAAAACAATAGAAGCTGGGTTGGTAATTGAAGATGAAAGTGGAAATCAGTTTGTATGGGTGCCAGTAAAACATGCAATATATGATTCAGAAGATGGAACAATACCAAATAGTTCAACAAATGCAGCTAAAAATAGTAGTTCATATAAACCAATGGCAAAATATCAAAATGGATATAGTAAAACATCAGAAGAACAATATTTTGAAGGAATATTATATGATCGATGGGGGGAATCATTTTTATATAAATCATATGCCCAATTAGCTGATAACAAGTATGCATTAGGCACAAATGCTTATAGAGAGCCATCACTAATAACAGGAAGTAGTTTAAATTATTCATGGAAGTATACGGCTGGAACAACTTATGATGGGGATAGTAAATATTATAAAGATGAATTAGGATTTAATTCAGCTACTGAATTTGGAGAGTATTTGAATAATGAATATACAAATATGGTGCAAAGTGTAGATAAATATGGTGGATTTTATATAGGAAGATATGAAACAAGTACAGAAAATGGGAATGTTAGTTCAAAAAATAAAAAGTATGTAACTGTTTTTGATAACTGGTATAAGTGTATGTATAATCAAGATAGTAATTTAAATAATAATAATCCATATCATAGTAATGATGATATAACTACATCAATGGTATGGGAGAGTCAGTGGGATGCAACGTTAAACTGGATTTTGGAAGGGAAATATAGTAAAAGTGTATATGATGCAAAAATAGAAACAACAACTTCACAACGCTTAACAGGTACAACAGGAAATGATTTTATGAATAATATTTTGGATATGACTTCAAATAAAACTGAGGCAACTCTTGGTGCAGCGTCAGAAAAGTATAGAATTATACGAGGAGGATATTATAACAGTGTAGATAAATCTTATCATTATAGGCGTAGCTCTCCTCCAAATAAAATAGGAGGAACTCGTCTAACTTTATATATAAACCAGTAATCATTATGAGAAATTAAAATAAAGGTTGAAAGAAATTATAAACTTTTCCAGTAGTACATAATATCTGTTGGCAATAAAAAAATAAATAAAGGGATAGGAGGTATAAAAAATCATGCGAAGAGCAACAAAATCAAAGAAAAGAAAACTACCAAAGAAAAAAGTAATACTAGCAACAATAATTCTAGTTATAATCATAATAATAGCATATTCAATAACAACAAAAAAACAAAAGAAACAACAAGAGCAAATAAATCAACTAATAGAGCAAAGTCAAGAGCTAACAATAACAGATTCAAACCTAGCAGAATATGTAAAAGAAACAAACGATGGCACAAAAATAAATATCAGTCCAAAAATAAACGAAACAAAAACAATAGATGGACTTGAAATAACAAACATTCAAATAACATCAAGCAATGGAGTTACAACCCTTATAGCAGATGTAAAAAATAACACAGACACAGCAACAGCCTTAAAAAATGTACTTGTTAAATTTCTAGATCAAAATGGAAAAGAGCTAGTTTCAGTAAATGGAATAATTATGCCATTAGAAATAGGACAATCTACAAAATTGAATGTGTCATTATCATCAAATTACGTAACTGCATATGATATAAGTATAGTTAATAAAAAATAAATCGAAAAAATAGAAAATATTGTAGCTAAAAAATTTTTACAGTATTTTCTATTTTTATGTTTTCTACTTTCTGTTCTTGTATTAATTATAAGAAATCTTTTG
Source organism: uncultured Clostridia bacterium (assembly GCA_934167365.1). Classification (GTDB taxonomy): domain Bacteria; phylum Bacillota; class Clostridia; order TANB77; family CAG-508; genus CAG-492. The sequence goes on along the minus strand of CAKPKU010000012.1, from coordinate 26,106 downwards.
TAGATAATTTTCAATACCTTTAGAAAATTTTAATTAAAGTACAAGCTAATCATATTTGTCAATAAATGTGAAGTATGGAGTTATTTTAGTGGATAAAAATCAATTAAATATAACGATTCTATGAGTGGAGGAAATTCAATTATATATGTATATATGTTCAAACAGAATATGGGGATAAATTGAGTGTTCATAGAAAAAGTAGAATGGTTGGAGTGGGGGAAAATATAAAAATTATAAGGAATATTGGAAAATAGCAAATGTTATTAAATAAGTAATAAATGTATCAAAAAAATAATACTTTTGTGAAAAAAGTATTAAGAAAATTCTAATTTGTTTACGTAAAAAAATAAAATAAAAGATATTTTTTTGTATATATAATTTTGATATAGCACAAAAACTTGCAAAAATGTGATATAAATAGCAAAAACACTTGCAAAAGTGTGAAAAAAATAATATAAATCCTTGCAAAAATGTGATAAAGGTGTATTTTTAATATAAATCAACAAATAAGTTAGTTTAACAAGATACAATGAAAAGTACAAAAATGATTTGTCTATAAGATTTTCAATGAATAATTTGTCTAAAGATGGAAATGTAATTAATATACCATTATTTATGATTGAGTATTTAGATAAATTTATATAGATAACTTAGCTTTATAATGACTAAATGAATATTTTGAAATTTTATATTTTTTTCGTATTACATTTGTATGACATTGGTTTGAATCATATGTGAATTGAACCACTTATTAGATACCAATTTAAAATATTTATTGTCAACCACTTGCCAAAATAATATATTTATGGTAGAATAGCTTTTGTTAAAACTAAAAGTCAAGAGGAGGTGCAATATAAATGCCAAATATCAAATCAGCAATTAAACGTGTATCAGTTATCGAAAAGAAAACTGCAAGAAATAACATGATAAAATCAGGATATAAATCAGCTGTTAAAAAATTTGAACAATCTTTAGAAAATAACAATGCTGAAGAAACAAAAGTATTATTTTCAGAAGCAACAAAAAAAATAGATCAAGCTTGTACAAAAGGTGTTTTAACAAAAAATACAGCAGCTAGAAAAAAATCAAATTTATCAAAAAAATTAAATGCAACTAATGCATAATCAGTTAAAAAATTGTGCACAGTTTTTTAACAAATAAAGGAGTAAGTAATTACTCTTTTTTTTTGTTCATTAAGGATATTGTCGACTTTTGTTAACAATTTTTTTATACTAGGGTATTGAAAATTTTAGTAGTGTAGTTTAGAATAAAATAATATCAAATAAGAAGGAGAAGATTATGGCAAATAAACTAATAATTGTGGAATCACCAGCTAAAGCTAATACAATAACTAAATTTATTGGTGGAAGTGTAAAAGTTATGGCTTCAATGGGACATATACGTGATTTACCAAAATCAAAATTAGCTGTTGATGTAGATAATGATTTTGAGCCACAATATATAAATATTAGAGGAAAAGCACCTTTAATTAAAAGCTTAAAAAAAGAAGCAAATGCTGCCAAAACAGTGTATCTTGCAACTGACCCTGACCGTGAAGGAGAAGCAATTGCATGGCATTTGGCATATATATTAGGAATATCTCCTGAAAGCTTATGTAGAGTTACTTTCAATGAGATAACAAAAAATGCAGTACAAGAATCAATAAAGCACCCACGAACAATAGATAAAAACTTATTTGATGCACAACAGGCTCGTAGAGTGTTAGATAGAATAGTAGGTTATAAGATAAGTCCAGTATTATGGAAAAAAGTTAAAAAAGGCTTATCAGCAGGAAGGGTACAGTCAGTTGTTGTTAAGTTAATTGTTGACAGAGAAAATGAGATAGAATCATTTATTCCAGAGGAATATTGGAATATTTATGCTAATTTATTGTCTGAAGGAGCTAAAAAAGCATTTGAGGCAAGATTATTTTCTAAAAATGATCAAAAAATAGAGCTTAAAAATAAAGAGCAAGTTGATAAAATTTTAAAGGATTTAGAAAAATCTAAATTTATAGTAAATGATATAAAGAAAAGCCAAAAAAAGAAAAATCCAGCACCACCATTTACAACAAGTACAATGGGTCAAGAGGCTTCAAGAAAACTTGGTTTTACATTGAAAAAAACTATGTCTGTTGCTCAAGGATTATATGAAGGTGTAAAAGTGCCAGAAAAGGGAGTTGTTGGTTTGATTACATATATGAGAACTGATTCAACAAGAATTTCAGAAGAGGCAAGAGCAGCATCTAAACAATATATTGAAGATACTTATGGTAAAGCATATTACGAAAATAGATATTTTAAAACTAAAGAAGGAGCTCAAGATGCCCATGAGGCTATACGACCTACATATGTTGATTTAACACCAGAAAAATTAAAAGATGCTTTGAGTAATGATCAGTATAAGTTATATAATTTAATATACAATAGATTTATAGCAAGTCAAATGTCTTCTGCTGAATATGATACAATAGCAGTTACAATAAATGCTGGAGATTATAACTTTAAAGCTAATGGTCAAAGTATTAAATTCAAAGGTTTTATGAAATTATATGTTGAAACAAAAGATGAAGACCATGGAGAAGATGATGAATTAATTTTACCATCATTAGAATTAAATCAAGAGCTAAAAAATGAAAAAATAGATACAAAGCAAAGCTTTACAGAGCCACCAGCTAGATATACTGAGGCAAGTATTGTGAAAGTTCTTGAGGAAAAAGGTATTGGTAGACCAAGTACATATGCACCTACAATATCTACAATATTGGAACGTAGATATATTGAAAAAGATAAAAAGCAGTTAGTTCCAACAGAGCTTGGGAAAATTGTAAATAATTTGTTAATTGAAAATTTTAGTGATGTTATTAATGTAGAGTTTACAGCAAAAATAGAGGAAGAATTTGATGCTATTGCTGAAGGAAAAGAAAATTGGAAAAAGGCAATTGAGGAATTTTATGGACCTTTTGAAAAAGAAGTTGAAAGAGTAGAAAAGGAATTAGAGCATGTTGAGTTAGTTGATGAGGTTTCTGATGTACAATGTGAAAAGTGTGGCAGAATGATGGTTTATAAATACGGAAGATATGGAAAATTCCTTGCATGCCCAGGATTTCCAGAATGTAGGAATGCTAAACCTATTATTGAAACAATTGATGTACCATGCCCAGTATGTGGGGGAGTAGTACAAGTGAAAAAATCTAAAAGAGGTAGAAAATTTTTTGTTTGCGAAAATAACCCAGAATCTTGTCAGTATATTTCATGGAATAAACCTAAAGTAGGCGAAAAATGGGAGCCTAAAAATGAAGAAAAGGTTGAAAATAATGTAGAAAAAAAGACAAAGAAAAAAGCAACAACAAAAAAGAAATCAACCACTAAAAAGAAAACTACAAAAAGTAGTAAGAAAAAATAAAAAGTAAGACAGTTTTTTCAAATAAAAAGCTGTCTTTTTTGATACATCACTTGATATAATAAATATCTTATAGTATAATAACGAAATGTAAAAATGGAGAAAAGAGGGGTATGTCATGCTAGTTAGTAAAGATATAATGAATGATCTATGCAATAACATAAGTGAAGAAAAGAGATGCTCTGCCAATAAATATATTGAAAAGAATAATATAAAAATAACAAAAGCTACGTATGATAATAACAAAAATTTTGAAATACATGCAAAAGCAAATGGCCATAGAGATACTCACGACATATTTATTAAAGCATTAAAAAATGAATTAGTAAATGTACAATGTACATGTAAAGAATATCAGTCATCATATGAATCATGTAATCATATTGTGGCTACAATGTTAAAATTTGCAAACAGTCCAGAATATTCAAATATATTTGAGGCTCAAAAAGATAAAAATGATACAAGATATTATGATAGAAAAAATAAATATAAAACATTTAATCAAATAATAAATACATTTTATGATGAATTATGTGCAGAAGAGCAAACAACAAAGAATAATGCTAAATTTGCTACAAATCAAATAGAAATAGATCCAAAAATAATTTATGATACACAAAATAAGGAAATGTCAATAGAATTTAAAGTTGGGGATGGAAAAAATTCATATAAAATAAAAAATTTAATCACATTTTATGATACATATTCAAATGGTGATACATTCAAATACGGTCAAAAATTAGAATTCAAGCACTCAAGGGAAATTTTTAGATCAAGTGATCTAAAATTATTAGATTTTCTTTTAAAATATTCAGAAATTATAAAGTACACAAATGAATCTATGGGTCAACAAAGATACTATGGTAAAGTAATGAATGAAAGTGCTATTACAATATCAAATACATGTTTAGATGAAATGTTTGATGTATTTGATGGCGAATATATAAAAATCAAAAAAGACTATCAAGAGGATAGAATTTTGTTTTTGGATGAAATTCCAGAAATAAAGTTTATACTTGAAGAAGAAAGCGAAAGTGAATATAAATTATATCCAAATATAGATATATATAGTTATGATGTGCTATATGGAAAAAAATATTTATATATGGTTATTGATGATGTTATATATAGATGCCCAATGAACTTTAAAAACACAGTTTTAAAGTTATTAGAGCTATATAAAAACAATTTTACTAAGGAAATAATTTTCAAGAAAACAGATTTACCAAAATTGTTTTCTTTAGTAGTTCCTAGTATTAAGAATTGTCTTGAAATTAAAAATATAAAGCAAGAAGAGATGGAAAAATATGTTCCACAAGATTTATATGTAAAATTATATTTGGATTTTAACTCAAGTAATTTTATAACAGCAGATGTAAAATTTGGATATAAAGATATTGAATTTAACCCATTAGTAGAGCAAAAGAAATTGACAATCCCACGTGATGTTGTAAAAGAAACAAAAACATTAGAAACACTTATACAAACTGGTTTTATGTTAGATAAGGAACATGGAAGATTAATTTTAGCTGATGATGAAAAAATATATAAATTTTTATCTGAAGAAATAGTTTACTATATGAAAAACTTTGAAATATTGGCAACTGATGCATTTAAAAAGAGGGAAATAAAGCAACCTAAAATATCAAATATTGGAATAAAAGTGGAAAATAATTTATTAAAAGTAAATTTGAGTGAATTTAATTTTTCTCCAGAAGAGCTTACTGAAATTATGGAAAGATATAAATTAAGAAAAAAATTCTATAAATTAAGTGATGGAAGTTTTGTCAATTTAGAAGAAAATGAAACTTTAGATTTTCTAGAAAAATTAAATATAGATGGAAATTTAAATTATGAAGATTTAGCAAATGGAGAGCTAGAGCTACCAGTATATAGAACTTTATATTTAGATAAAATACTAAAAAATACAAATATGAACGTATATAAAAATAAAGAATATAAAGATTTAATTAATGATATTCAAAATACAAGTGATGATTATATAAAAATACCTCATGAATTAAAAGCAACTTTAAGAAGATATCAAGAAATAGGATATAAATGGCTAAAAACACTAGACACATATGGACTAGGAGGAATTTTGGCAGATGACATGGGTCTTGGAAAAACACTTCAAGTTATAACTTTATTATTAGATTATAATGTAAATAGCACCGATAAGAGATCTAGCATAGTAGTTTGCCCAAGTTCGCTTGCTTTGAACTGGTTTAATGAATTAGAAAAATTCGCTCCATCTTTAAAAGCAATTGTTGTTTCAGGTAATGCAGAAGAGCGAAAAGTTATTATAAAAAATATTGAAAATTATGATATTATAATAACATCATATGATTTATTAAAAAGAGATGTTGAAGTATATACTGAACAAAATTATGAATTTAAATTTATAATTGCAGATGAAGCTCAATATATTAAAAATAATAATACTCAAAATTTTAAAGCAATTAAAAAAATTAAGGCAAAAACAAGATTTGCATTAACAGGTACACCAATAGAAAATTCACTTGCAGAGCTATGGTCAATTTTTGATTTTTCAATGCCAGGATATTTATATAGTTATAGAAAATTTAAAGAGAATTTTGAAACTCCAATTATTAGAGAAGAAGATACATATAAAATTCAAAAATTAAAGATGTTAATTGAACCATTTATTTTAAGAAGAATAAAAGAGGAGGTTTTAACAGAGCTTCCTGAAAAAACTGTTACTGTTTTAAATAGTGAAATGGAAGAAGAACAACAAAAAATTTATATGTCATATATGGCAAGTGCAAGAGAAGAAGTGGCAAATGAATTAATTGGAGATGGATTTGAAAAAAATCAAATGAAAATTTTAGCTCTTCTTATGAGATTAAGACAAATATGTTGCCATCCAAAATTATTTTTAGATAATTATAATAATGGTAGTGGTAAATTAAATCAATGTATGGAAATAATAAAAGATGCAGTACAAGGAAACCATAAAATTCTACTATTTTCTGGATATACATCAATGTTTGATATTATTGAAAAAGAGCTAAAAGAGGAAAATATAAAATATTTTAAATTAACAGGTCAAACAAAAGTAAGTGAAAGAATAAAATTAGTAGATGAATTTAATGAAAATGAGGATATAAAAGTATTTTTAATTTCATTAAAAGCTGGTGGAACAGGTCTTAATTTAATTGGAGCAGATATGGTTATTCATTATGATCCATGGTGGAATATTTCGGCTGAAAATCAGGCAACTGATAGAACATATAGAATAGGTCAAAAGCGTAATGTTCAAGTATATAAGTTAATTACTAAAAATTCTATTGAAGAAAAAATATATGAATTACAGCAAAAAAAGGCTCAACTTGTGGATAATATGTTATCAACTAATGAAACATTTATTAGTAAATTATCAAGAGATGAAATTATTGATTTGTTCAAATAAATTTTTTGATTTCATACAAAAAATTGTTACAATGTTTTTATATATAATAAAAGAGGAGTAAATGAAATAATTTGAAGAAATAATAATGTATACAAGTAAGGTAATTGTTTGAATTGTAATACATTAGTTATTGAAAGCATTTTAAGAATAGAAATTAGGAGATGAAAAAATGTTTGATAATACAATAAAATTTAAATATCCATGGAGACCATATCAAGACAGAGTTTTAAAAGAATCGTATAAATATTTAGGAGATGGAAAAATAAATATTGTAGCAGCTCCAGGCTCTGGAAAAACAATCTTGGGTTTAGAGCTTGCTAGAAGATTAGGAAATCCAGTTATAATTTTTGCACCAACTGTAACAATAAAAAAACAGTGGATTACTAAATTTATATCAAGTTTTACAGATTTGAAAGATGTACCTGATTGGATAAGTACAGATATATATAATTTAAAGTATTTTAATGTAGTTACATATCAAGCTTTACATTATGCTTATAAAAGAAAAAAAATTAGAGCAAATAGTGAAGATACAGATGATGTAGTTGAAAAAGAGGAGGAATCTGTAACATCAGAAGAAATAAAAGAATATGACATTATTTCAGAGCTAAAAAAGAAGAAAATAACTACATTGGTTTTAGATGAAGCTCATCATTTAAAAAGTGAATGGTGGAAAAGCTTAAATGAAGTAGTTTCAGCATTAGGAAATATTAAATTAATTGCTTTAACTGCGACTCCGCCATATGATGTTGAGCCAAATATATGGGCTAATTATGTGTCTTTATGTGGCGAAATTGATGCAGAAATTTCTGTACCAGAATTGGTAAAAGCTAAAAACCTATGCCCTCATCAAGATTACATATATTTTAATTATCCAACAGATCAAGAAATGGAAAATATACGAAATTATGATAAAAGACTTAATGCATTAGTAAATGAAATGAAAAATGATGAAAAATTTATAAATGCTATTTACAATCATAAATTTATCAAAACACCATATGAACATGATGAGGAAATACTAGAAAATCCAGAGTATTATAGCAGTATGTTGGTATTTTTAAATGCTTCTAATAAACCTATAACAAGTGCTAATGTAAAAATATTAGGTCACAATAATAAAATACCAAAATTTAATTTATCATGGTTTGAAATATTAATAAAAAATGTTTTTGTTATAGATAGAAAAAACTATATAGAGCATGAAGAAATATTGAGTTACTATGAAAAAAAATTAAATCAAATAGGTGCAATTGAAAAAAAGAATGTATCTTTAATTGATAATAAAAATATACAGAAATATTTCGTAAATAGTTTAGGAAAATTAAATAGTATATCTAAAATAGTTGATATTGAATTAAATAATTTAAACAAAGATATGAGAATGGTAGTTTTAACTGATTTTATTAGAAGAGAATATATAACAACAGAAGATATAGAAATAGATAAAATAGGTGTACTTCCAATATTTAAAATATTAGCAAAGGACCACCAAAACCTAAATATGGCAGTTCTTACTGGTAGCTTGTTTGTAATACCAAAATCAAAAGCAAAAGCTTTGCAGGATATTTGTAATTCAAAAGAAATAGATACTGATAAATTAAAATTTAAGCTGTTTGAAATGAATACAAATTATGTTGAAGTATCTATGCCTGAAAAAATTAGAAATGATGTTATGAATTGTATTTCTAAATTATTTGAAGTTGGAGAAATTAATTTAATAGTTGGAACAAAATCTTTATTAGGAGAAGGATGGGATGAACCTAGTATAAACAGCTTAATATTAGCAACTTTTGTGGGGTCATATATGCTTTCAAATCAGATGAGGGGGAGAGCAATTAGAGTAAATTCTAATCCAAATAAAACTGCTAATATATGGCATTTAGTATGTGTTTGTGATAATGTTGATGGAGAATCTTCAATTGAAAATGCAGATTTAAATTTGTTAAAAAGAAGATTTGAGTCATTTACTGGAATTGGTTATAATAATTCATATGTATCAAGTGGGCTAGATAGATTGGGAAATTTTGATGGGCCATATACACCTGAAAAGGTTAAAAATTTAAATGAATATATGTTATCAAATTCTAATGACAGAGCAAAAATGTTTAAAAATTGGCAAAGTGCTGTGGAAAATAGAAATGACAATATGCAAATGACAGAAGAGCTAGAGCTTGAAGGAGTGAGTCCATTTACATCTGATTGGCTTGTATCAAAATCATTTATTAGAGCTATTATATTTGCAATAATATTATTAATAGTTTTAATAATTGGTATTATACCAAGAATATTAACATTTTTAGTGGAGCTAGGAATTGTAATTTATATAATTTCAAAAGCAATAAAAATAAAAAAATTATCAACTCCTGAATCAACAGTTAATGCAATATCAGAGGTTTTATTAAGTCAACTTATACGAACAAGAAATATAAAAACACCATCTTCAAAGATTAAAATAAAAACAAATAATGAAAACGGCAAAATATCTGCTTGGATAGAAGGAGCATCTTTGCAAGAAAGCAATATATTTATAACATGTTTAACAGAAATATTTTCTAAAGTTGAAAGCCAAAGATATATAATATCTACTAAAAGAAATAATTTATCAAGATATTACAATATACCGAAAATATTTTCAAGCAACAAAGAAAATGCACAAGGTTTTGTAGATTCTTGGGCTCAAAAAATTGGCAAAGTAGAGCTGATATATACAAAAAGTGCTGAAGGTAGAAAAGAATTATTAAAAGCAAGAATGCAAGATATGAATTTAAAAGATAAGATATCAAGAAAACAGAAAATGGTTGATTGGAAATAATATAATAAAATTGTAAAAAGTTTTATATAAATGTAATGAAAAAACAAAAACAATAAAAATATCGTAATGAGATTTTTATTGTTTTTTTTATATAATTCATATATAATTACAAAAAAATTGAGAGGAATGAATTATATGAATGATTATATAACAATAATAGGCGGTGGACTAGCAGGATCAGAGGCAGCTTACCAAATTGCAAAAAGAGGAATACATGTTAAATTATATGAGATGAAACCTAAAAAATTCTCTCCTGCACATTCAAATGAAAATTTAGCAGAAATTGTTTGTAGTAATTCTTTTAAATCTAATTTGCATACTAATGCATGTGGTTTATTAAAAGAAGAGCTTAGGTTTTTAGACTCACTACTTATTAAAATTGCAGATGAAACATCTGTGCCAGCAGGTCAAGCATTAGCTGTTGACAGAGCTTTATTTTCAAAAAATGTTACAGATAAACTTAAGGAGATTCCAAATATTGAAATAATAAATGAAGAGGTTGGAGATAAAATTCATTTAGAGGATTTGGCAAAAAACGGAATTGTAATAATAGCAACAGGACCACTTACATCTGATAAATTGTCAAATGAAATATCTCAAATAACAGGAGATAGTGATTTACATTTTTATGATGCAGCAGCTCCAATAGTTTCAAAAGAATCAGTTAATATGAATATTGCTTTTTGGGGAGATAGATATGAGCAAGAAAGGGCAAAAGATGAGGAAATTTCAGATTGGAATGAAAGAATAAATAAAGTTGACAATTCAGATTATATTAACCTACCAATGAATAAGGAAGAATATGAAAAATTTTGGAAGGAGCTTGTAAATGCAGAAGTTGTAGAATTGCATGAGTTTGAAAAAAGAGAGATTTTTGAGGGATGTATGCCTATTGAGGTTATGGCAAAGCGTGGAATTGATACATTACGTTATGGGCCATTAAAACCAGTAGGTTTTACAGATCCACGTACAGGATTTAGACCATATGCTTTGGTTCAGTTAAGACAAGATAATTCAGATGGAACGATATATAATATAGTTGGATTTCAAACAAATTTGAAATTTGGAGAGCAAAAAAGAGTATTTAGTTTAATTCCAGGTTTAGAAAATGCAGACTTCCAGAAGTATGGGGTTATGCATAGAAATACATATATAAATTCGACAAAATTATTAGATAATACATACAATTTCAAGAAAAACAAAAATATATTTTTTGCAGGACAAATCACAGGTGTGGAAGGATATGTGGAATCTATATCATCTGGAATGGTTTCAGCTTTAAATGCAATTAATAAATTTAACAAAAAAGAAGATAAAGCAGAATTTAGTGAATTGACAATGATTGGGGCTTTAGCGAAATATATCTCTACTGAAAATGATAAATTTCAACCAATGAATGCTAATTTTGGAATTTTACCACCATTAGAAGAAAAAATTAGAGATAAAAAATTAAGGTACGAAAAATTAGCAGATAGAGCAATAAATTCATTGAAATAACGCTAAAAATTACCAGATTAAATTTGTATTATTTATATAGACAAAAATAAAAACCAATAGTATAATAATTATGAAAACAAAAGCGGAGGTTGAATTTTATGGCAGATTTAAAATATGAAATAATAAAAAATATAGGAGTTTTATCAGAATCAGACAAAGGGTGGAAAAAGGAGATTAATTTAGTAAAATGGAATGACTTTGCACCAAAGTATGATATTCGTGATTGGAATGAAGATCATACTAGAATGGGAAAAGGAATAACTTTGACTGAAGAAGAAGTAAAAAAACTTAAAGATGCAATAAAAGAAATGTAGTTATATACAGAAAGAAAAGGTTGTAAAATGAATAAAAATTTTAGTGATATATTTGATTCAATAAATGGATTACATAAAAAATATAGCTCTAAAGAGTATGTAGAAACTATTGAAAAATTTGATGCTGAATCAAAAGAGCTAATTGAAATATTAGAAAAATACAAGGTTAAGCCAAATAATACAAAAGATAGTAAGTTAAAAAAACAAGAAAAAAACAGTAGAAAAATTTTCAAAAAGAATAAAAACAATAACTCAAAACATAACACTAATTTAAAACATAAAAAAAATATAACAAAAAAAGCCTTTGGATTTTAAAATCCAAAGTTTTTTTGTTAATAGAAAGTAATATAAAACTTTTTAGTTTGACAATATAAAGTGAAAATAAATTTTTTATTTTTAAAAGATATTTCTACATATAAATATGAAGTCAGTTGATGGCAAAACCTACGTATCTTTTGGTGTTGCAAGCTCTAAAAAAGTATTTATTTTTTCTTTAATGTATATAAACTTAAAGAAAAGTTAAAAATTTCGCTAAAATACAATATAAAAATATATCCCTTGATTCCATATATAGGAATTAAAAATTTAATAAATAAAATACTTACAATTAAATCAATTACATTAATTATCATTACATAAGTTTGTAGATCTAAACTTTTTAAAATACTATCAATAACATTATCCAAATAAATATAAACAATAATTGGACTCAAAATTTTTATATAAATTGAAATCGAAAGATTTTTATAAAATTGTGCATTTATAAAATCAGAAAATACAATTAAAATTATTACTATTATTAAAGAAAAATAAAATGTAGCATAAAGGCTTTGTTTTATAATTTTCTTTATTTTAACCTCTGATCTTATAGATGTAATTTCAGGTATTAGCATACTGCTGTATGCCTGAATAAATGTAAATGGAAATAAAATCAAACTCATAACTGTGCTTGAAATTAGTCCATAATATGTAAGAGCATCATTATAAGTTAATCCATAAGCAACAAAGGCAATAGGAATCATCGAATTTTTTAGTGCAGATAGTCCAGTTTTTATATAAGTAGTAATTGCAACTGGTAACGAAATTCTGCGAATTTTTTTTGCAAAACTAATATATGAACATTGAGATGACCTTTTATTATACATATCAGAAATACTATGTTTATACGCATAAATTAAATAAATAAAAGAACAGGCATCAGATATTAATAAACCAATTATTAAAGAAAAACAAATTGAATTTATGTCAGTAAGAAATTTCATATAATATAAATATAATGTTACTAATATTTGTATTATAGTTTCTAAAATTTGAGCAATAACAATAGTTCCTATTTTTTGTATTCCCATAAAATAACCATTTAAGCAAGATGAAAGAGCACAAAATGGCAGTATAACTGCTAAAATGTAAATTAAATATATTGAAACAGTATCTCCTAAAATTTTATGAGCAATATATTTAGAAAATATTAAGATTATTAATATAGAAAGTGCACTAAAAAATAAGCAATATTTAAAACAATCGCGTATGACAAATGGAATATTATCGATTTTTCCATAAGCTTTTTCTTCTGATGTTAGTTTGGTAGATGCTAAATTTATTCCGAGACATAGATATACTTAAAAAAAATCCAAAAACAGACATTAATATACCAAATGTTCCAAGTGCAGATATAGAGATTTTATTAGATAAAAATATATTAAAAATTGTAGAAATTGTACGTATAAATAAAGTTGAAATAGTTAATATAATTCCATTTTTTATAAAAGATTTCATATAAGATTTATAATGTTAGCAATATACCAACACAATTATCCTTTCTAAAATTCATAATTATAGAAAATATATGACTGATATAAATTTCCAAATTATTGATATTTAGAATATATGCAACTTAATTTTTTATATGAACCAAAAAAATGAAGAAAACACATGAGTAAGTGCTTTCTTCTTGAAAATAAAAGGGGATGTTGTTAGTAACTGGAGTAATCATTATTGTTACTAACTATGGTTATAATATAACAATGAAGTTTGTCCAAATTGTGAATTTAAGGTGTTTTATATGAGAAAAATTCCGTTGCAATAAAAGCAAATATATTATAATCAAAAACTTGGTATTATTATATTTTTTTGATAGAAGTTTTTTGAATTTTATAACAAGAACAAATTTTCGCAAAAATATTGAAAAAAGACAAAAAGTATGGTATACAATATAAGATATTTAGGGGAAGCATTTAGAAGGGTCAACCTTTAGAAATTTGTTATAAGTTCAAAACAAAAGAAAAACAAAAAATAAAATGACCGAAAGGAGTGTTAATATGGGAAATGATTTAGTAAATAAAACAGAGAAGGACTTTGAAAACATTAAACATACAGATCAAGATGGTGTGGAGTTTTGGTATGCAAGAGAATTAATGATAGTATTAGAATACAAACAATGGAGAAGATTTGAACAAGTAATTGAAAGAGCAAAAGAAGCATGTAAAAACAGTAACATCGACATTAACGACCATTTTGCCGATGTTGGCAAAATCGTTAAAGCAGGGGTTACTAATAAAAATATAGGAGATATAAAATTAACTAGATATGCATGTTATCTAATAGCACAAAATGGTGATAGCAGAAAGAAGGCAATAGCACTTGCTCAAACATATTTTGCAGTTCAAACTAGAAAACAGGAGATAACAAGACAAGAATACGAACAGTTAAGTGAAGATGAAAAGAGATTATATACAAGACAAAATGTAAAAGATAAAAATAAATATTTATTTGATACTGCAAAGTTAGCTGGTGTTGAGAATTATGCAAAATTTAACAATTATGGGTATAGAGGATTATATAATGGAGAAACAGCTAAAGATATAGCTAAAAGAAAAGGTATATCAGATAAAGAAGATATATTAGATTATATGAGTAGCACAGAACTTGCTGCTAATTTATTCCGAATAACACAAACAGATGAAGTTCTAAAAAATAAAAATATAAATAATGAAGATGAAGCTTGTAAAACTCATCATAATGTAGGACAAGCTGTTAGACAAACTATAAAAAGAATTGGTGGTACTATGCCAGAAGACCTACCAACACCAAGTAAAAGTGCAAAGCAAATTGAAAAAGAAAAGAAAAAAAGTTTAAAACAAAGTGATAAAAAAAGATTAAAGTAAAAGATTTAATAATGTTTAGTAGGGGAATATGGTTAACAATTATTAATAAATTATAGTTACCTTAAAATTAATTTTAAAAATAAATATTTAGTATACTATTAGTCTTAAAGGAGTGTGCAACTATAAGCCCATCTGATGTCGAAAGCTAGGTAAGGTAAATACCTAGCTTTATATTATTTCACACCTTCCAAAAATCAACATAATATATAACATAAACTTTATGGAAGGAGTGAATAAAATAATGAAATCATATGTAATAGAAGGTGGAAGAAAATTAGAAGGAACAGTAAAAATAAGTGGTTCAAAAAATGCATCACTACCAATACTTGCAGCTACAATTCTTAATGGAAAATCAAATAGATTATATAATGTTCCAAATATAAGTGACACAAAAATAACATTAGAAATTTTAAAACTTTTAGGTTGCAAGATTAGGCGTAATAGTGATAAAATAGAGATTAATTCAAAGAATATTACATCACAAGAAATACCAGAGCATTTAATGAGAGAAATGAGATCAACAGTTATATTAGCAGGTGCATTATTAGGAAGATTTAAAGAGGTAACTTTTTCGTATCCAGGAGGCTGTGATATTGGATCAAGACCAATTGATTTACATATAAATGCATTTAAAAAATTAGGTGTTGATATTATAGAAGATGGTGGTTATATAAGATGCAAGGCAGACAAAATAATTGGAACAAACATAGATTTAGATTTTCCAAGTGTAGGAGCAACAGAAAATATAATACTAGCATCTATATTTGCAGAAGGAACAACAACAATAAACAATGCAGCAATGGAGCCAGAAATAATAGATTTAGTTAAATATTTAAAGAAAATGGGAGCAAAAATAAGTGGTGAAGGTACTGTAAAAATAACAATTAATGGAGTAAAAAAATTAATTAGTACAAATTATAATATAATGCCAGATAGAATTGAAGCTGGAACAATGTTGTGTGCAGTTGCAGCCACAGGTGGAAGTGTAAGGTTAAATAATGTAAATCCAAATCATATTGATGCAATTATAAATAAATTAGAAGAATGTGGATGTAATATTGAAGTTGAAGAAAAGACAGTATTTTTATCAGCACCTAAAAGATTGAGTGCAATAGAAATAAAAACATTGCCATATCCAGGATTCCCAACAGATATGCAACAAATATTTTCAGCAATGTTAGTAAAAGCAAAAGGAACATCAGTAATAATAGAAAATATATTTGAAAACAGATTTAAGCATCTTTCAGAATTAAGAAAGATGGGAGCAAAGGTGACAATCGAGGGAAAAACAGCTATAATAAGAGGAGTAAAAAGAGTAAATGGTGCAACAACAGTATGTACTGACTTAAGAGGAGGCGCTGCTCTAATTGTTGCAGCAATAATGGCAAGAGGTAGAACAAAAATAGAAAATATTGATTTTATTTTAAGGGGATATGAAGGACTAGATAAAAAACTAAATAAATTAGGGGCAAAAATTAAATATCAAGAAGAATGATATGGCGAGAAAACCTCGCCATTTGATAAATAACTTTATACATAGGAAGGAATGAATTGTATATGGCTAAAACACAGAAAAAAAGAGCTATTATTTATTCAAATGTTAAAGAAAACAAAAAAAGAGCTGAAGAGCTTGAAAAAATAAGAAATGATCAAATAGATTTAAGCAATGAATTTATAATTGGTCTGAATGATTTTTCAGGTAGTAAAGCACAAAAAAACAATAAAAACACATCAAAAAATAAAGAAAAAATAAAAAAACAAAAGAATAAAAAAAGAAACAATAATAATAAATCACAAGTAAATAAAAAGAAAAAAGTAAAGAGAAAAATGAATCCTAAAATCAAGAAAAAGATAATAGCTTTTTTTATTAGTATTATTGTGGTTGTTGCATTAATTATAGGGATTATAGCATTTATAAGATCATCAATATTTAATATAAAACAAATTTCTGTTAAAATAGAGAATAATAAGGTAATTACAGAATCTAAAATAATTGATTTATCAGAAATAATTGTTGGACAAAATATATATTCAATAAAGAAAAATGATATAATAAAAAATGTAAAAAGAGATCCATATGTAGAATCTGTAAAAGTAAAAAGATGCTTACCAAATAAGTTTGAAATTAAAATAGAAGAGCGTAGTGTAAAATTTCAAATAGAAGCAGATGGACAATATATATACATAGATAATCAAGGTTATATATTAGAGCAAAATACTAATCCTCAAGATTGCATAATATTAAAAGGAAATATAGCTAGTGAATTAACACCAGGAAATAGACTAGAAAAAGCTGATTTAGACAAATTATCAGATGTATTAAAAATATTGCAAGAAGCAGAAAATAATGAAATTAGAAACTTAATAAGTAGTATTGATATTACTGACAAAAATGACTATCTAATAAATTTTGATACGATTGGAAAAATTGCGCATATAGGAAATATATCATCAATAAATGATAAAATGACATATGTAAAAAAAATATTAGATGTTGAAAGCAACTATGAAGGAGAAATTTTTGTAAATGTAGATTTAAATAAAGGAGAGTATCCATATTTTAGAGAAAAGGTATAGGTAGAAGTATGAAAAAAATAATTACATCAATAGTTTTTGGAATGGTTTGCTTAATTTTAACATGTGCTATAACAATGCAATTGAAATTAGAACATACAGCAGGGTCACAAAGCGAGCAGACTAAACTAACTGACAAGTTAAAAGATCAAATAGTAAAACTCAATAATGAAAATGATAAACTAAATGATAAATTAGAAAAGATGGTGCTTGATTTAGAGCACATAAGAGATGAGGCAGCTAAAAATGATTCATCAAGTGTATCAGCAAGTGAATTAATAAAAAAGTATACAATAATAAGCGGAGAAACTGATGTAAATGGACAAGGTATCATAATAGATTACACTATTGATGGAACAGCATATAATGCAGATATAGCAAAGGATTTAAGAGATATAGTAAATGAACTAAAAAATGCCGGAGCAGAAGCAATATCTGTTAATGGTCAGAGAATAAGTGCTTTATCATCAATAGAAATGGTAAAAAATAAAATAGAAATAAATAATGTACAAATCGAAGGTCCATATACAATAAAAGCAATAGGTGATGCAGAAATAATATATAATAGTTTAACTAGACCAGGAGGTACAATAGAGCTAATAAAAACAAATAAAAATATGAAGGTTAATATTAATATAGATATGGTAAAAAATATGAAAATAACAAAATATTCTGAAATCTAAGGAGGGAAAAGTTAGTGAAAAAAATAAAACCAGCGATAACACTTGGAATTTTAGGAATGATTTTAACAATAGGTATTTGTGTGCAATTAAAAACTATAAATGCAGCAGATATAAGTGGAACATTAAAACTTTCAGATAGTAATTTAAAGAAATCTTTGTTACAATGGAAGGAAAAGTATGAAGAATCAAATCAAAAACTAAAAAATACAGATGAAGAGCTCTTAAATTTAAGAAATACAATATCAAATTTAGATCAAGATGTTGAAGTTAAAAATAAAATAAAAAAGTATGAAACTATTTTAGGAATGACAGATGTCAGTGGAGAAGGTGTTATTATTACATTGGCAGATAATAGTAATGTTGGATCTAGTAATTCTTTTTCAAGTTTAAGCTATGAAAATTACTTGGTTCATGATGGAAATTTAGTGTCAATTATAAATGAATTAAAATCAGCAAATGCAGAAGCAATATCAATAAATGGTAAAAGAATAGTTGATTCAACATGTATAACATGTGCAGGAAATGTAATTCAAATAAATGGAGAAAAAGTAAGTAGTCCATTTGAAATAAAGGCCATAGGACCTAAAGATCAACTTTACGGAGAATTAAGTAAAAGTGGTGGAACAATATATAAATTAAAAAAGTATGGCGTAATAACAAATATAAAGAAAGTTGATAATATAGAAATACAAAAAGATATATAATATTGTATATTTTGAGAGGATTGATGTTATGAAAAAAGGAAAAATAGGAGTTTCAATTGTTTTAGGAATTATATCAATGTTTCTTGTTATAATAATGAGCATACAGCTTAGAACAATAGATCAAACAGATATAACCAGTTTAGAAACAATGGAAGAAGAAGAGCTAAGATCTGAAATTTTAGACTTAAAAGAAAAAAATGAAGAGCTACAAGGTAAAATTGAGGAAAATCAAAACAAAATTAATGAGTATAAGGAAACTTTAAATAATAATCAAAAAGCATCCGAATTACTAAATAATGAATTGCAAGAATATGAGAAGAAAATAGGACTTACAGATGTAAATGGTCAGGGAATCATTTTAACATTAACAGATAATGATGAAAGGACATATAGTGCAAGTGATTTTGTAGATTTAATAAACGAATTAAAATATGCAGGAGCAACAGCAATATCAATAAATGATAAAAGAATTATAAGTACAACAGAAATAGTAGATATAACTAAAAGACACATATTACTAAATGGAGATCAAAGAATATCATCACCATTCACTATAAAGGCTATCGGAGATAAACAAAAATTATCAGAAACATTAAATTTAAAAGATGAGGGACTTGTAGATTTATATAAAAATGCAGGATATACTATAAATCTTGAGGAAAATGATAATATTACAATATACAAATATGATAAAGAAATTGATTTTAAATATATAGAAAAAGGAGAAGAGTAAAAAATGGTATATATAGCGATTTTAATAGGATGTATAATAGGAGCTTTAATAGGAAATTTTGCACCAATTATATCATATACATATTCAGAATATCTAGCAATAGGTATAGTTGCAGCATTAGATACAATTTTTGGTGGAATAGTAGCATCCTTAAATAAAAATTTCAATATGGGAGTTTTTATATCAGGTTTTTTAGGAAATGCAATTTTATCAATATTATTAACATATTTAGGTTCAAGACTAAATGTAGATATCTATTTAGCAGCAATATTTGTATTTGTTGGTAGAATATTTTTAAATTTAGGAACAATACGTAGATATTATTTAGAAAAAATAACAAGTCATGTTAAGTCAAAGAAAGAAAATAAATGTAAAAAAACAAATTAATAAGAGCATATTAGACATTATTACAAAAATGTTACGGTATTATTACAAAAATATAACAATTAGTATTGACATTTTTGCGGAAATATAATATTCTTATGGATATATAAAAAGAGTTATAAATGGAGGAGTTAACCTTGGCTGTTGGAGATATAATTGTAGGTATGGATATTGGTACCTCAAAGGTTAGTCTTGTAATAGGGGAAGTAAACAATTTTGGACAAATTGAGACAATCTGTAGTGCCAGTAATATGTGCAATGGAATAAAAAAAGGGAAAATTGTAAATGAAGAAGATGTAATTAGAACTATAGTAAAAACAATTGAAGATGCTGAAACAGATTCAAATTTAAAAATAAATTCAGCATACATAACAATACATGGAAAAGATACAACAATTGTACAAAATAGTGTAACAAAAGAAGTTAAAGACAGATATTCAGGAATATCTGCAAAAGATGTATCATCAGCAATAATGCAAGCAAAAGACATAGATGTACCAGAAAATAAAACAATAATAGACATAGTAGCAGACAAATTTATATTAGATGATGGAAAAATAACATCAGATCCAGTAGGGAGTTTTTGTGGATCATTTACACTAAAAGCACAAATAGTTCTAGCAAATAAAGAATATATCAGACAAATACATAATATTTTTAGAAAAGCAGATTTAGAGATAGATGGAATAGTACCAATAACATTAGCCGAAAAAAATGTTGTATTAGATACTAACGAAATAAATGATAATGTAATGATATTGGACATTGGAGCGGGAAATACAGAAATAGGAGTTTTTGAAGGTTCAGAATATATATACACAAATACAATACCATTAGGAGGAGATAATATAACTAATGATATAGCTTTAGTTTTAAATATATCATTAGAAGAAGCTGATAAGCTAAAAAAACAATACGGACTTGCAATGAGATCATACATAGATAATGATAATGAAATAATGCTAAATACATGTAAAGATGAGAGCAGAAGCAAAATAATAAAAAGTTCAGAGCTAATAGAAATAATTGAAGCCAGAATTGAAGAAATGTTTAAATTGATAAATGATGATATAACAGCACAAGGAATAAAATCAAGAATAAACAATGTAATATTAACAGGTCAAGGAATAGTAAATATAAGCAAAAGTGATGTCGCTGGAAAAATCATTTTAAATATACCAGTAAAAATCTCAACAGGAAGAATGGTAAGCACAATCAGACCAGTATACAGAACAGCCTATGCTTTGGTAAGATATGTAGCTTCAAGACAATTTGCTAAAAATGTTTCAAGCAATATAGATACTCATTCTGAAAAGAGTATATTAAAAATTGTTTTAGAAAAAATAAAGGATTTTTTCTATTCATAGAGTATAGAAGAGTAGAAGCCTACTCAAAAAAAGGATGTTATTAATTTTAATTTAGAAATAGGGAGGAAGAACATTATGATAATGGATAGCGCAGAAGAAAGTGGAATAATGATAGATGGAACAGCTACAATCAAAGTAATTGGTGTAGGTGGAGGCGGCACAAATGCTGTAAACAGAATGGTTGATTCTGGAATAAGAGGAGTAGAATTTGTAGCAGTCAATACTGATAGACAAGCACTATTACTATCAAAAGCAGTATCAAAAATACAAATAGGTGAAAAAATTACAAGGGGATTAGGTGCAGGTGCAAATCCAGATATCGGAGCACAAGCAGCAGAAGAAAGCAAATCAGAAATAACAGAAGCTTTAAGAGGCGCAGACATGGTGTTCGTTACAGCAGGAATGGGTGGAGGAACTGGTACAGGAGCCGCACCAATAGTTGCAGCATGCGCTAAAGAAATGGGAATATTAACTATAGGTGTTGTAACAAAGCCATTCACATTTGAAGGTAAAAAAAGATTATCACAAGCTGAAAGAGGAATAGAAAGTTTAAAAAGCAAAGTAGATACATTAGTTGTTATTCCAAATGATAAGCTATTACAAATTATAGATAGAAAAACATCAATAGTTGAAGCTTTTAAAATGGCAGATGATGTATTAAGACAAGGTGTACAAGGTATATCAGACCTAATTGCAGTACCAGGACTTGTAAACTTAGACTTTGCAGATGTTAAAACTATAATGTTAAATACAGGTATAGCTCATATGGGTGTTGGTAGAGCATCAGGAGAATCAAGAGCAGAAGATGCAGCAAAACAAGCAATACAAAACCCAATGCTTGAAAGTTCTATTGAAGGTGCAAAGGGAATTATCATCAATATAACAGGTGGACCAAATTTAGGATTACATGAAGTTAATACAGCAGCAGAGCTAGTACAACGCAGTGTAGATCCAGAAGCTAATATTATATTTGGTGCAGTTATAGATGAAAGTTTAGATGAAGATATAGTAATTACAGTTATAGCAACTGGATTTGATAAAGAAGTAAAACCAAAAATAGGAACAATTCCAACATCAAACGAAATACCAACATCAAAACCATGGGGTGGAGACCAAAAAATAAATACTCAACCAACAAGACCAGAGCCAATTAATGGTAATGATTTAGACATACCATCATTTTTAAGAAAAAAAAATGGTAATAGACCACAATAATGAGATTAATATAAAGTAATTTATAAATAAACTATTTATAGAAAATAGGGATTATAAAAATTAACTTGTCAAATATATAAAAATTTTAAAAGAAATAATCTATATATGTAGATTATTTCTTTTTTTCTGCCTCAAGATATGACAGCTTTTTCTAAAAGAAAGAACTATAATAATAAATATTACAAATGAAAGGAGATTTACATGGTTGCATATTTAGATTTAATTATTTTAGAAAATGTCTGTATGAATTACCTAATATTATATACAACAGGGAGATTATTAAAAAGAAAGCAAAATCGATTAAGATTACTTGTAGCAAGTATATTAGGCTCTTTATACGTTTTTTCACTATATGTAAATTTACCAAATTATATAATTAATATCTCAAAAATAGTAATAGCAGGTATTTTAGTAAAAATAGGATTTAACTCAATAGGTGCCAAAAATCTTGCCAAAGAAACATTAGTGTTTTTATTTGTTTCATTTGTTTATGCTGGCTGTACACTAGGATTTGTACATTGTGTAAAACCAAAAGTAATGTATATGGTAAATGGAATAATAATTGGTGGAGACTATATATTTGAAATTCTACTAATATCAGCACTAGTAAGTTTAATATTAATAAAATTGGTAATGAATATAATAAAATTAAAATCTAAATTAACAAAAAAAGATATGATTTGTGAATTAACAATTTATATAAAAGAAACGTACATAAAGGTCAAATCATTAATGGATACAGGGAATTTATTAACAGATCCAATAAGTAAAGATCCAGTAATAATAGTCGAAAAAAATGCAATGAAAAACTTAATTCCAATAAATGAAATGCAAGAAATAGAGCAGATGATGGGGGGTGATAAAAATTTTAAAACAGACAATCTTAATGGCAATATAAGAATTATTCCATATATGTCACTAGGAAATAAAGATGGAATAATTCCAGCATATAAGGTTGATAAAGTAAAAGTTGAATATCAAGATGAAATATATGAAATAAATAATGTTCTTATTGGGATATATAAAGATGCTCTTACTAAAAATAATAAATATTCTGCTTTAATAGGTTTACATATATTAGAAAGGAGTAATACTCAAAATGAATATAATTCAAATATTGAAGACAAAAGTAAATACAGTGTATGCTAGATATTTAAATAAAGATATAATTGAGGAATTGCCTATATATTACATTGCAGGTAGTCAAACATTACCTCCACCATTAGAAGGAAATGAAGAAGAGGAAGCACTAAAAAAACTATCTGAAGGAGATGAAGGCGTAAAAAAATTATTAGTAGAAAGAAATTTAAGATTAGTTGTATATATAGCAAAAAAGTTTGAAAACACTGGAATTGGAATA
Source organism: uncultured Clostridia bacterium (assembly GCA_934167365.1). Taxonomy (GTDB): domain Bacteria; phylum Bacillota; class Clostridia; order TANB77; family CAG-508; genus CAG-492. Next base: position 2,461 of record CAKPKU010000012.1, on the reverse strand, counting down.
GAAGATTTAATATCAATTGGAACGATAGGGCTTATGAAGGCAATAAATACGTTTAATACAGATAAAAATATAAAACTAGCTACATATGCATCAAGATGCATTGAAAATGAAATATTAATGCATTTAAGAAAGAGCAATAAAATAAAAGGTGAAATATCAATAGATGAGCCTTTAAATCAAGATGGAGATGGAAATGAACTATTATTATCAGATATACTAGGAACTGAATCAGATATTACATCCAGAAGAATAGAAGATGAAGTTGATAAAAAATTATTAAAAGAATCTATAACAAAGTTAAATAAAAGAGAAAGAAACATAATGGAGCTAAGGTTTGGATTTGGAGATTATGAAGAAAAAACACAAAAAGAAGTTGCAGATATGTTAGGTATTTCACAAAGTTACATATCTAGATTAGAAAAGAAAATTATATCTAAAATGAGAAAGGAAATAAAAAGTAAAACAGGATAATAAAATTATAAATAGAATAAAAAATACTCCTTTGGAAATAATATAAACAAATATTTCTAAAGGAGGTTTTTATTTGATTAGAAAGGTAGAAATATGTGGAGTTAACACAAGTAAATTACCTATGTTATCAAATGAGGAAAAAAAGGAATTATTAGAAAAAATAAAAAATGGAGATGAACAAGCAAGAGCAAAGTTTATAAATGGAAATCTTAGGTTGGTTTTAAGTGTTATTCAAAGGTTTTCAAACAGAGGAGAAAATCCAGATGATTTATTTCAAGTAGGATGTATTGGTCTAATTAAATCAATAGATAATTTTGATTTATCTCAAAATGTACAATTCAGCACATACGCAGTCCCAATGATTATAGGAGAAGTAAGAAGATATTTACGAGATAATAATTCAATAAGAGTAAGTAGATCAATACGTGATTTGGCATATAAGGTATTAGCAATTAAAGAAAAATATAATAAAGAGCAACAAAAAGAGCTAAGCATAGAAGAAATAGCAAAAAAATTAGAGGTAAGTACAGAAGATGTAGTTATGTGTTTAGATGCAATACAAAGTCCAGTATCATTACAAGAGCCAGTATATGGAGATGGAGCAGAAAGTATATTTTTAATGGATCAAGTTAAAGACAAAAAGAACAATGATGAGTTTTGGACAGAAAATATAACAATAGCAGAAGCAATGAAAAAATTAAATGCAAAAGAGCAAAATATAATTCAAAGAAGATTTTTTGATGGAAGAACTCAAATGGAAGTAGCAGATGAAATAGGCATATCACAAGCACAAGTATCAAGAATTGAAAAAAATGCCCTAGATCATATAAAAAGAATATATAAATAGAAAATAGACAAGAGGTTGAAGCTCTTGTCTATTTAAAATTAACAAAGGCTCTATTTTATAGAGCGCATCGGAAAGTTTGTATAAACTTTAAACTTCTTATGATAAAAAACATAAATATAAAAAAATTATTTATGTTTTTTACATAAATTTTTCTATATACTTATTTTATATAATAGAAAGGTTCTACACATAGGCATAGATTGATTTAGTAATTTGATATTTTAAAGCAAGTAATTTACTATTATATAAAAAAGCTTTGTCATATATTGTACATAAAATTACGGCGGAATTTTTGTTCACAAACGATTTAATGCAGACTTTGTCCTCTATTGTTTTACAATAGAAAAGTATAGAAATCAAATAATAATTTCTATACTTATATGGTACCAAAGTTCAATATATAAGTATAAATTGAACAAAAGTAAGTTCAATTTATTTGATATTTTTGAGAAAGTAATTTTTTAGTATATAAAAAGGCTTGTCTAAAGTATTGCACACAGAACTACTGCATAGTTTTTGTGCACGAATAATTTAAAGCGGACTTTGTAATTAAATTAAAACGAATATAAAGATCAATTTTGAATATATTAATAAATAACTGGAATAAAATGGTATGCAAAATGTAATATTCATGTAACTGAAATCTTATAAAAAGTGACAATAGGTTTATAGATAAAGCCTTTATAAAAATCTAAATATATCATATAAGGAGATATTCGTATGAAAGAAACAGGTATGGATTTCAAACATAAAGAAGTTATAAATATAAATAATGGAAAAAGATTAGGATTTGTTCAAGATGTATGTGCAAATTTAGAAAATGGAAGAATTACATCAATAATTGTACCAGGAAGTAAAAAATTAATGAATATGTTTGCAAGGGAAGATGACATAGTAATAGATTGGGAACGAATAAAATGTATTGGAGATGATGTAATATTAGTTGATATATAAGGCAAAAATTAAACATAAAATACCATTAATAGAAAACATAAACATCCAAGTGAAATATTATGTTATCAGGTACGACATAATTAGACAAAAATATTAAAAAATCGAAAAAATGTGTTGACAATCAAAGAGCAAAATGGTATTATAGATGAGTACCGAGCAGGAGATGAAAACATATAAAAATGAATAAAA
>CAKPKU010000011.1 GCA_934167365.1 uncultured Clostridia bacterium | reverse complement strand
TTTACATGTTTATACATGCATGGGTGAAATATTTGCTTATAAACTTTTAAGGTGATTTTATCATAAATTAAATACAAAATAAATTGAAAAAAGTTGACATAAAAGCAAATATGTATTAAAATTAATACATATTTACTTTTATAACATCTTTTATATATTCATTTTATGTATACATTATATAGGTAATACCAAAAAGATAAAATAATTCCAAACTAATTTAAGTAACTCAAGGGGGATTTTGTATGAAAAAAATAAAGTTAGAGTCTGTAATGACTGTCATTATTATGGCGATTTACATGACATTTTCTTTTGGCACTATATTGGAATATTGTAATTACATTAATGCCAGAATAGATGCTAAAGTAGAAATAGCCAAACTACTAAATGTAGACTATAAAAGCAGAAGGCAGTTAGATAAAAAAATGTTAATGTACGCAAGGTATTATTCGAGTTCAGAATATGAAGACATACGAATAACATACAATGATGACAATAATAAGGAAACTATATATTATGAATTGGCGTCAAGTGTGCAACAATATAATGAAAACAGTGAAGAGTACATAATTTATAAGAAAATCTTGACAACAATAGACGATTATATTATTTATGAAGAAAAGCATGATAATTGTGTTGTGGCAATTGGAAAGTTTAATTTGGATATGTTATTCTTCGTTGGAGTAATATTATTTTTTGGACTAATAATATTAATTGGATTGTATAGTCTTGCTTGCTGTATTAATAAGAAGATACTGAAAATTTCAAAATTCTTAAGTATGCTTATTAGAGGCATTAAATCTGAACTAAAAATTTTTTTGTAAATAATAGGTAAATAAAAAAGCGGAATTTATTCCGCTTTTTTATATAATAGGAAAATTCTACATATGGGTATAAATTAAATTAACGGTAAATTTAATTTGTTTAATATTTTAAAGAAGGCGATTTCCTATTATATAAAAAGGCTTCGCCAAACATTGCACACAAAATTACTGCGTAATTTTGGCGCGCGAACAATTTAACGCGGACTTTGTCCGCTATTGTTCTTTGTTAAGAATTTAAAAAATTTTTTTCTAAAATCATTAGATTCTTTAGTTAATATTAGCTCTATATTTTTTTCATCAGATGCGTAATTAGGATATTTTTTGTTTATTATATTTTTTAAGTTTTGTGTGATGCCTTCTGCCGAATCATAAATATGTACATCATCTGGAATAAGTTGTTTTATTGTATCTTTGAATATTGGGAAATGGGTACATCCAAGAACTATTCCAGAATATTCATTAAAATTAATATTTTGAAATTTCTTTTTTAAATATATATGTGCCATATCAAATTGAATTTCAGTATAATCATCAGCATATTCAACTAGTTCATCTAAAGGTAATAAAGTTGTTCTTTCAATTCCATTTAGATTGGTTAGCAATGTAAATAATTTAGCTCCTTTTAAAGTTAAGGACGTGGCTGTAAGTAATATTTTTTTGTTAGCTGAATTTGCTAGTGCTGGTTTTATAGCAGGCTCTGCTCCAATAAATGTTATATTAGTATAATTAGAGCGAAGATGCTGTATAGTTGCACTTGTTGCAGTATTACAAGCTAAAACTATAATTTTGCAATTTAAATCTATAAGTTTTTTTATATTTTCTTCAGTTAGTTTTTTTACTAAATCAAAGTCCTTTATTCCATATGGAGAATTTAGAGTATCTGCCAAATATATATAGTCTCCATTAATTTGTGTATATGTTTCTTTAAATATTGTTGCACCACCTAAACCAGTGTCAAAAAAACCGATTTTCATAGCTAATCTCCTTTTTTATATATAATCATTTTTTGTTATATTTTAGTGCAATTTATTATAATTTATATTTCAAAAAAATACAATTATGTATTGTAAAAAATGTGTTTATTGGTATAATACAAATATAAATACAATTTAAGGAGGATTCAAAAGATGGTTAAAAAAGTTGCTATTTTAGCAAATGGAGGAGATGTTTCAGGTTTTAATGCTGTTATTAGAGCTATTGTAAAAACCGCAGAGGCAAATGGAATAGAATGTTATGGATTTATAGAAGGATATAGAGGTTTATTAAATAATAATTATATAAAGTTAAGTACATCAGAAAATAGTAGAGCTTCTGGAATTTTACCAAAAGGTGGATCAATCATAGGTTCATCTACAAATGCAAATGTGTTCAATTATAAAGTAGAAGAAAATGGCGAGATTGTGTATAAAGATTTATCTGATAAATGTGTGCAAAATATAAAAGATGATGGTTTTGATTGTTTATTCACATTAGGTGGAGATGGAACACAAAAATCAGCAAGAGATTTTTCATTAAAGGGAATAAATATCATAGGTGTTCCAAAAACAATTGATAATGATGTTGCGTGTACAGATGTTACTTTTGGATATAATACAGCAGTATCAGTTGCAACAGAAGCACTTGATAGACTCCATACAACAGGTGAAACACATCATAGAATAATGGTTCTCGAAGTTATGGGAAGATATGCTGGTTGGATTGCGTTAGAGTCTGCTGTCGCAGGAGGAGGAGATATAGCACTAATTCCAGAAATTCCATATGATATAAATAAAGCTGTTGAAAAAATCAATCAAAGAAAAGCAATGGGAAAAAATTTTAGTATAGTAGTTGTAGCAGAAGGGGCTAAACCTAAAGATGGCGAAATATCAGTTGCTGAAGTTAGAGATAATGGAAATGGTGTAGATAATACAAAACTTGGTGGAGCAGGAGAAAAAGTGGCAAAAGAGCTTCAAAAATTAACAGGAATGGAATCAAGATGTACTGTTTTAGGTTATATGCAAAGAGGAGGAACACCAACAGCATTTGATAGAGTTCTTTCAACAAAATATGGTGCAAAAGCAATGGAACTTGCAATAAGTGGTAAATTTAATGTATTAACAGTTTTAAAGAACGGAAAATTAGATTGTGTATCACTTGAGGATGTAGTAGGAAATAATAAAGTAGTTGGTGCTGTGTCTGGAAATACAAAAGAAAGTAATATTAGAAAAATATCAATGGATGATGATTTAGTAAAAACAGCGAGAAATATTGGAATTTGTTTAGGTGATTAAAATTATCAGTAATTAAGGGAAATTTTATACATTAATATAATCTTGAGCTTATCTGGCTATTTGAAAAGAAAAGCTCAAGATTTTTATAAATATATTGGTAATATAAACTTTGTATAATAAAATATACTTTCAAAAAAAAAGTGAAATCACTTGACATTTACATAAAAAAACAATATATTATATACATAAAAAATGATGAAGGAGACATGTGAAATGTACGCGCAGATGTTAACGTCCAGAGCTGGTGGAGAGCTTTTAAGCTTTAAACTAAACGGCATTGAACGAATTCACCAAGGAGAAAATTGTACTGATGAAAATGGCAAAGTGTATTGGAAACGACATTTCCCAGTATTGTTTCCAATAGTCGGAAAACTAAAACGAAATCAAACAATAATCAATGGAAAGCCATATGAAATATTTCAACATGGTTTTGCAAGAGATTTAGAGTTTGAACCAGTAACAAAATTAGATAATTTTCATTCATATGTTTTAAAAAGTAATAAAGCAACAATGGCAAGATATCCATTTGATTTTGAACTATATAATACATACAGAATGGATGCAAATAATTTAACAACAATTTATAAAGTAATAAATACAGGAAAGACAAATATGCCATTTTGTATAGGTGGTAAACCTGCTTTTATAATAAATCCAGATGAAATGAGAAAATGTAATTACTACTTAGAATTTGAATGTGATGAAGAAAAAATACATTTTTTATATTTGATAGATGGATTAGTTGGAACAGAATATGCAAGAAATATAATGTACGACAAACGTAGAATTTTATTAGGACCAGAATCTTTTAAAAATGATGCTATTATAATGAAAGGAATAACATCATCAAAAATTAGCTTAAAAAATAAATATAAAGAAAAACCAATACTAACAATGGAGTTTTCAGATTTTCCATATTTAGCAATATGGTCAAAACCAAATGCACCATTTATATGTATTGAGCCATGGCAAGGAGTTTCTGATACAATGAAAAGCACAGGAATATTTGCTGCAAAAACAGGAAGTATTTTATTAAAACCTAATCAATCATACGAATGTAGATATTCTGTAAAATTTTATGATTAATAATAGTAGAAGAAGGATGTAAAAATGAAAATAGCTTTTGTTTTAATAGGATTAATACTTGTCGCAATAGGTGTTATATTAATTTATGATGCACGATTGCTCACCAAAAAATTATTTAGTTTTCAGGATATAAATGAAGGAACTGCAACACTAAAAGTATTTGGTTTAATAATTAGTATAATTGGTTTAGGAATTGTATATTTTTATTTACCAAGCGCATTAGAAATATTACATTAAATAATAAAAAACAGTGAAGAAGAGGAGTAAATTTAAACTAACCATTAAGAGAATAGAAGTATTAGCTGAGAGCTTCTTATGGTAAAGAAAATTGAAGGTAGCTTTTGAGTTAGCATATTGAAATTATAGTAAATATGTTCGGGTGGTACCGTTATAAAACCATTTAAGATACAAATTTTTTATTTGTAATTAAGGTGGTACCGCGGAATTCGTCCTTATGTGATGAATTCCGCTTTTTGTATAATAGGGAAAATTTATTTATATAAATTAACTAGATAATTGTATTATAATTATTTAATATATTAAAATGTTTTTGCCTAAATATAAAAGTGTTTCACCAAATCTTTTTTCAAAATTATTCAATTATTTTGGAAAAAGACATTATATGCGAGCTTTTGGCTCGCTATTGTCTTAAAGATATAAAAGTAAATTTATAAATATACATTTATTTATAAGTTGAAAAAAGTTGAATTTTATTACATATTTAAAGTGCATAAGTAGAACATTTTTATATGAATATGATTAATATGTAATAACAATAAATAATAAAATATATGTAAGGAGTGATTTTATGGAAAAAATTCATAAGTTAAGTGAAAAATATAATCCAAAGGATTTTGAAGATCAATTATATCAAGGTTGGAATGATAAAGGATATTTTAAGCCAAGTATGGATAAAACAAAACCATCATATTCAATAGTAATGCCACCACCAAATGTAACTGGAAAATTACATATGGGACATGCTTTAGATGCAGCATTACAAGATTTATTAATTAGATATAAAAGAATGCAAGGTTATAATACACTTTGGCTTCCAGGAACAGACCATTCTGCACTTTCAACTGAAGCAAAAATTGTTGCTCAAATGAAAGAAGAAGGACTTAAAAAGTCTGATATAGGAAGAGCCGGTTTTTTAGAAAGAGCATGGGATTGGACTAAACTTTATGGAGGCACAATAGTTTCTCAACAAAAAAAATTAGGATGTTCTTGTGATTGGTCAAGAGCAAGATTTACTCTAGATGAAGGGCTATCTAAAGCAGTATATACAGCTTTTAAAAGATTGTATGATAAAGGATATATTTATAAAGGAAAACGTATGATAAATTATTGTACAGGGTGTCACACATCAATATCTGATGCTGAAATTGAGTATAAAGAAGAGCAAACACATTTATGGCATATAAAATATCAAGTAAAAGATAGTGATGAATACTTAGTTGTAGCAACAACAAGACCTGAAACAATGTTAGGAGATACAGCAGTTGCAGTAAATCCAAAAGATGAAAGATTAAAACATTTAATAGGAAAAACATGTATTTTACCAATAATGAACAAAGAAATTCCTATAATTGGAGATAGATTTGTTGAAATGGAATTTGGAACAGGTGCAGTTAAAGTAACTCCTGCACATGATATGAATGACTACCAAGCAGGATTAGACCATGATTTACCTGTTATTGAAGTTTTTGATGAAAATCTAATAATGAATGATTTATGTTCAGACTTTGCAGGTATGAATATATATGATGCAAGAAAAAAGATTGTAGAAAAATTAGATGAAATAGGTGTATTAGTAAAAATAGAAGATTACACACATAATGTAGCAAAATGTGATAGATGTCACTCAACAATAGAGCCTCGTATATCTGATCAATGGTTTGTAAAGATGTCTGAAATAGCAAAGCCTGCAATTGAAGCAGTAAAAAATGGAGATGTAAAGTTTATTCCAAAAAGATATGAAAAAACATTTTTCAATTGGATGGATAACATAAAAGACTGGTGCATTTCACGTCAAATATGGTGGGGTCACAGATTACCAGTTTATTACTGTGAAGATTGTGGAGAAATTGTTGTTTTAGATAAAACACCTGAAAAATGTCCTAAATGTGGATCTACAAAATTTGTAAGGGATGAAGATACATTAGATACATGGTTTAGTTCAGCATTATGGCCATTTTCAACTCTTGGTTGGCCTGATAATACAGAAGATTTTGAAACATTTTATCCAACAGATACATTAGTAACAGGTTATGATATTATTCAAGCGTGGGTTTCAAGAATGATATATTCTGGTTTAGAATATACAGGAAAGAAACCATTTGACAATGTATTAATACATGGAATAGTACGAGATAGTCAAGGTAGAAAAATGTCAAAAAGCTTGGGTAATGGAATTGACCCATTAGAAGTAATAGAAAAATATGGTACAGATAGTTTAAGATTCTCATTATTAATAGGAATTACAGCTGGAAATGATATTAGATATATGCCAGAAAAATTAGAGGCAGCATCAAATTTTGCAAATAAATTATGGAATGCATCTAAATTTGTGCTAATGAATTTAGAAGATTATGATGGTAAATTTGATGGAACTAACTTATGTAAGGAAGATAAATGGATTTTATCAAAATTAAATACATTAATAAAAGAAGTAACAGCAAATATTGACAATTTTGATATGGGTGTATCTACTCAAAAAATATATGATTTTATCTGGGATGAATTTTGTGATTGGTATATTGAAATGGTTAAATCTCGTTTATATGATAAAAATTGCATAACAAGAAAAGCTGCTCAATATACATTAAATAAAGTATTAGAAGATTCATTAAAACTATTGCATCCAGTAATGCCTTTTGTTACAGAAGAAATATACACAAAATTATATAATGATGATGAAACAATAATGACTGCAAAATGGCCTGAATATTCTGAAAAATGTAATTTTGAGAAAGAAGAATCTGAAATAGAAAAATTAAAAGATATTATTGTTGGTATAAGAAATATAAGAAATAATATGAATGTTCATCCTTCAAGAAAATCTAAATTAATAGTTGTAACAGAAAATTATGAAAGTTTAATAAAAGAAAGTACAGCAATATTAAATAAGTTAGGTTTTGCAGAATCAATAGAAATAAAAAATATTAAAGAGGGAATACCACAAAATGCAGTATCTGTAGTTACAGATGGAATTGAAATATTTATGCCTTTTGAAGATTTAGTAGATTTAGAGGCAGAAAAAGAAAGATTGCAAAATGAAAAAACAAAATTAGAATCAGAAGTAGCAAGAGCAACCAAAATGTTATCAAACCCAGGTTTTGTAAATAAAGCTCCAGAAGCAAAAATTAATGAGGAAAAAGCAAAACTTACTAAATATCAAGAAATGCTTGATAGCGTAAATGAAAGATTAAAAAATATTTAATAAAAAGGACAGTCATAATGACTGTTCTTTTTTGACATGTAAGAATGTCAATGGGGATGGTTCTTTTTGTCAACAGTAATTTTATTAATTATTTTTTATATAATAGGAAAGTTCTATATATAGGTATAAATTAATTTAATAGTAAATTTAATTTCTTTAATATTTAAAAGAAAGAAATTTCCTATTATATAAAAAGGCTTCGCCAAAACATTGCACACAAAATTACTACGTAATTTTGGCGCACGAACAATTTAACGCGGACTTTTAGTCCGCTATTGTTCTTGTGAGACTAATTTGCAAATTATGTAAATCGATGATATAATAGAAATAGAGGTTAAAATAAATGGAGGTAATTTATGGTTGATGAAAGTAGAATAAAACAATTGAAAAAGCAATATGAAAGTTTAAATAGCGAAGCATCATGGAAATATACTGAAAATATAATGCTTAAAATGGGAAATGAAATACAAAAACGTTTTCCAGGTGTTGATTTTACATTAAAAGCAAGATTTAAAAGCAAAAAAAGTCATCAAGGTAAAATAGATAGATTCATAAGAAAAGGAGAAGATTCAGAGAAAAAAATATATGATGATATTGGATTTTGCCTTATTGTAAATTCTGTTGCAGATGATTTTGATTTTGAACATGCACTTTGTGAAATGAGTGTTGAGGATAGATCTAAAATTGGACTAGAAATAGATAATGAGAAGTCAAGCATGAAAATTATAGAAGATAAATATATAAAAGCAATAGAAAGAAGCAATATTGATAAAAAAGCTAAAAGAATAAAAAATCAAATAGAGAAATTAACTGAGTTAGAAACACCAGATGATGAGTTGATAGAAGTTTTAAAAGATAGTTTAAAAACACAAGATGACTTAAAGAAGTTATCAGATGAATTATTAAAAAAATTAAAAGAAAAAAGTGAAAAAGTTGTTAGAATTGGAAATAAATATTATACTGCTGCTGATAACAAAATAAATGAAATGATGGCAACACATATTATGAATAAAATAATAAGTGATAAGGAATTTATGAAATCATTAAGTTTAAAAGTAATGTTAGGAAGAAAGAAATTCCATGATGGTGGTAAATCAGGTTATTATAGAGCATACCATGATGCAGTTGAAAGTACGACAATACAAGGTTGGATGCTAGAAGTACAAGCATTATCATATAAAAATTATATTACATCAAAAGAAGGAAGAGCACAACATTCAAAATGTGAAGGTAAAACAAGAAGGTTACCAAGATTAGGAGAAAATCCAATACAAAAAGAAACTTTCAAACAGGAAATACTTGAATCAGCACCTAAAAATTTAATATATCAAAAAGGTATATATAAAAATGGAAAGCAAATAAAACCAGGAACAGTATATAAATGTAGTGATGTAGAAAATATGACATATTTTTATTTAGAAGTTTTAAGGGATAAACCAGACTTATTTAAAAATATAATAACTGATACAACATTATTTTCAGATGAACATGAAGTAATTGAAGAAGACTCAGAAAGATAAAAATTTTATTATTATAAAAAAAGCTCAAATTATTAAATGAAAAATTTAATAATTTGATTTTTTTTTGTAAAAATGAAATGTGTCAATTAGAACCATCCCCACTGACACGTAATTAGATTTATCAATTGTCAAATAAACTCGAAAACTTCTCATAAATCGCCAAAACTTCCCAGTTTTCGCTCTGTAAAAATTGAGCAAAAGAGCTTATAATATGAATCAATCTATTTCAAGGAGGAATAATATGAATAGTGTTTTTTTAGAAAAAGAAAATACTCTATTGGTGGAAATTACAGAAGAGATAGACCATCACAGTACTGAAAAAATGAGGAGGAAGATTGATGATGAAATTACGAGATATATTCCTAGAAAAGTTATATTTGATTTTAATAAGGTGTCTTTTATGGACAGTGCAGGAATAGGAATGATTATAGGTAGATATAAAATGGTTAATATGATAGGTGGAATAGTTCAAATGCAAAATGTAAAACAAAGCATAAAGAAGATATTTGAAATGAGTGGAGTTTCTAAAATTATTCCTATTATAGATGAATATGTTTCATAGATCAAAATTATAGAAAGGACTAAAAAGGATGAATGGTTTATATGAAAATGAAATGAAATTGGAATTTGTTAGTAAATCGAATAATGAGGCATTTGCACGTTTAACTGTTGCAGCATTTGCAGCACAGCTAGATCCTACTATTGAAGAATTAGCTGATATTAAAACAGCTGTATCTGAAGCTGTTACTAATTGTATAATACATGGATATGAAAATTCAGAAGGAATTGTAAAAATAGTCTCAAAATTATTTGCAAATACAATTGAAATAGAAATTTCAGATACAGGTAAAGGTATTGAAAACATCGAAAAGGCGAAAAAGCCGTTATATACATCAAAATCAAATTTAGAGCGTTCAGGAATGGGATTTACAATAATGGAAAGCTTTATGGATGAATTACATATTGAATCTGTTGTAGGATTAGGAACTAAAATAACCATGAAAAAAGTAATTAAAAGTAATGAAGATAATCTCCAAGATGAAGAAATTGAACTTGCTGAATTAGGAGGGAGATAACTTTTTTTATGTATGATAACAAATTTGAAGATATTATTAATGCTCAATCTGGAAATCAAGATGCTATGACAAAATTAGTTACAAATAATTCTAATTTAATTTGGAGCATAGTTACAAGATTTAAGGATAGAGGTTATGAAATTGAGGATTTGTATCAAATTGGTTGTATAGGTTTTATAAAATCTATTAAAAGATTTGATACAAAATTTGATGTAAAATTATCTACATATGCAGTACCATACATATTAGGAGAAATAAAAAGATTTATAAGAGATGATGGACCAGTAAAGGTAAGTAGAAGCATTAAGGAATTGGCAATAAAAATTAAAGCAATTCAGAGCGAATATAATGCAAAAAGAGGTGTTGAAATAAAAATTGAGGAACTTGCTGAAATTTTAAAAGTTAGCAAAGAAGATATTGTTATAGCTTTAGAATCATCAAATACAGTTGAATCAATAGATAAAAATATTAATGATTCTGACAGCTCTACAATATTAGATTTATTAAAAAGCAATAAAGATGAAGAAACAGAAATTGTTAATAAAATTACAGTTAAAAAACTAATAGAAAGTCTGAATGAAAATGAAAAGAGAATAATTATGATGAGATATTATAGAGGAAAAACTCAATCTCAAGTAGCAGAGCTATTAGGAATATCACAAGTGCAAGTTTCTAGGTTAGAAAAGAAAATCTTAAGTAATATGAAAAATAAATTAACTATGAAAAAGCACGTATAAGAGGAAAAAGTATGAAGAAAATTTACTTGTATATATTAATTATAATTGGTCTTGTATTTCTATTTCCAGTCATATTAACTACAAGATTTGATTTTGTGGAAACACAAGGACATATGGAAAGTGAAGAAACACCAAATATAGTTAATGATCAACCATATGAATATAAAAATTATGGAACTATAAATGTAATCAATGCTGGAAGCGGAGAAAGTACAGTAATGAATTTAGATGAATATTTATATGGCGTTGTTTCGGCGGAAATGCCAGCAGATTATAGTATTGAGGCACTAAAAGCACAAGCAGTTGTGGCAAGAACATATACTATTTATACAATAACACATAATAAAGATAAACATGGAGATGGAAGTATTTGTACAAATTCTGCATGTTGCCAAGCATGGATATCAAAAGATGAGAGATTAAATAAATGGGAAGAATCTAGCAGAGCTGATAATTGGAATAAAATAGTAGATGCAGTTAACAGTACAAAGGGTCAGGTTATTGAATATAAAGGAGAAGTCATAGATGCATTTTTTCACTCAAATAGTGGTGGAAAAACCGAAGTGCCTGTAAATGTTTGGGGAGGAACTGATTATCCATATCTACAAGTTGTAGAAACTTCTGGAGAAGATGGATATTCTCAATATAGTTCAGAAGTTGTTGTTACAAAAAAAGATATAGAATCAATAATAAGAAAGAAATATTCTGATTTTTCTATTGATTGGAATAACCCAGAATGTATTAAAGTTATTGAATATACAGATAGTGGAAGAGTTAGAACCATAAAAATTGGAAATAAGGAATTATCAGGAGTGGAAGTTAGGTCATTATTTTCACTAAAATCAGCTAATTTTCAATTTATTATAGATGGAGATAATATAAAATTTTCAGTAAAAGGGTATGGTCATGGTGTAGGTATGAGTCAAACTGGTGCTGATGCAATGGCAAAATCTGGGTCTTCATATATAGATATAATTAACCATTTTTATGTTGGAGTGGAAATTGTTAATATTTGAGTATAAATTAATAAAATATGGAAATACTTTAATTAAAGAAATTTAAGGAGGATTTATATATGAACAGTAAATTTTATAAAATTGGTATAGGTATTTCGATATTATTAATTGGAATTCTTATAACATTTTTTGTACTAGCAAAGAAATCTGATAAAAGAAGTGCAGAGCTTGCAAATGATTTTCCATCAGTAATGTCTAGTACAAATGGAATAGAAGAGCAAGTAGCCACTGATACAAGTACATTTAACGAGATTAGTGAAGATAATAAAACTAAAGATCAAAAAGAAGAAAAAAAGAAAAACGAAAGCAAAACTACTAATGCAGGGCAAAAACAAAATACAGTTTCAAAAAATGAAACTACAAATACAACAAAAGCAGTAGAGCAAAAAGAGGAGAAGGCAAAAGAAGAAGCTAAAGACCCTGTATTTGTTTATCCAGTTGAAGGAGAAATAATAGTAGATTATGCAAAAGATAAATTAGTATATTCAAATACATTAGGGGAATGGATTACACATTTAGGTGTTGATATAAAAGCTGAAAAAACAACAGTTGTAAAATCTGCATCAGATGGAACAGTAAAATCAATAAAAAATGACCCAAGATATGGATTAACAGTTGTTATAGAGCATAAAAATGGGTTTAGTACAATATATTCTAACTTATTAACAGCTGAATTTGTAAATGTAGGAGAAAATGTTACATCAGGACAAACTATTGGAACAGTAGGAAATACAGCATCATTTGAAATTTTAGATGAGTCACATTTACATTTTGAAATACTAAAAAATAATGAGCAAATAGATCCAAATATGTATTTGAAAAATTAAAAAGACTTAACTAATATTGCAAAAATTCGTAACTTAACATATAAACAGTATATAGAGATTGATTGTATATTAATAAATTTTATGTTAATATATAATCAATCAATTTTTTTATGTAATATTTCAATTTATAGTTCATAAAGTTAGTTGTTGTAAGTTTGTAATGTAGAAAGTACAATTCATTGAAATATATAATTGAAAATGGGGGAAATAATGAAAGTATTTAAATATAAAAATATTAAATTGACAAAACAATATAATAAAGCAAATTTTGTTACACATTCTGGTACATTCCATGTAGATGATGTGATTTCAACAATATTTCTAAGTAAAATTTTTAAGGAGATAAATCTTATTAGAGTTCCAAGAATAGATAATAGGAGTATAGGCAATAAGTTAGTTTTTGATATTGGATTAGGAGAATTTGATCATCATCAAAGAAATAGAAATGGAAAAAGAGAAAATGGTATATACTATTCATCCATTGGTCTGTTATGGAAAAAATATGGTAAAGAATATTTAAAAAATATAAATGCAAAGAACATAAATAAAGTTTATGAATATATAGATAAAGAATTGATTCAATATATAGATGCAACAGACAATATGCAAATGGAATATTTGAAAAGCAAAATAGTACCTGATTTTGTAAAGCTATGTAATCCTGAATGGAATGAAGATATGACAGAAGAAGAAGGTTTTATACATGCTTTAAAATTGGCAGATGAATTTTGGAATGTGTATATAAAACATGCATTAGCTGAAATTGAAGCGATTGAAATAATTATAAGAAAAACGAATGAAACAAAAGAAAATTATGCTATATTTGATAAAGAATTACCATATAGAAAAGCTATAAATTTGTTAGAAAATAAAAATATTAAGTACTTGATATTCAAATCAAAAAGGATTTGTTATAATATTAGAATAATAGATAAAAAACTAGAATTTAAGAAAGAAATTGTTATGAACAATATTGAACAATCAAAGAGCTTATCTGGAATCAAAGATTTATTATATGTCGATCCTCATGGAAAGTTATGTTGTACAGAAACATTGGATTCAGCAATTAGTTTAGTAAAATATAATGATAAAAATGATTAATGAGATAATAAAATATGAAATTTGAAAATACATATTTTCCAGAATATAATAAACATAATGAGTTAAAACTGTAATCTATAATATAAAATTTAGTAAAATCCTAAACTAGTAATAACACATAAATTGAATGATAATAGAATTTTAAGAAAGATAAATTAGTATAATTACTAAATTATCTTTCTTTTTATTATAACTATATTGAGTTTTTTTTCGGTTATGATATAATAAATTTGTATAAAAAGTTTGGAGGAATGTGTATATGATTTTACAAGATTATTTAAATGATGACCAGGTTAACCTGTGCGGTGAGAATGGAATAAATATTGAGGAAAAAGATTATAGCTGTGAAGAGCTATTTGAAATTGAACATCAAATATTAAATCTTATTAATGAAAAATGTGTAGATGACAAATTTTATTTAATTGAAGAAAAGTTTGATGAAATATTGGATATACTTATGGATCTGGAAAATGAAAGTGATGAAGTAAATCCAATGGTAATAGAAATTATGGAAGATGATCATGTAGAATTAAGCAATGGAAAATTAGGAACAGTAGCTGATATAACAAATAATGTTTATACAATAGAAGTAGATGAAGATTACAAAACTGGAAATTTAGATGATGATATAATGATTGTGGCTTCAAATAGTATTTTAAGAAGAATATAAAAATGAAAGCAAAATGGTAATTAATAAAAAAAGATAAAGGAGAAATATTTATGGGAAAAAGACCAATAACAACTCTATTTATGCTTGAATCATTAGATGGTAAAATAAGTAGTGGAAGTAGTGATAATTTAGATGCAGATAAAGATTTTTGTAAAATTAAAGGAGTTAAAGAAGGTTTACATCAATACTATGAAATAGAGCAAACAACAGATTACTTTTCTTTAAATTCTGGAAGAGTAATGGCTAAAATAGGTGTTAATGATAAAAATGAATATCATGAAAAGCTTAATGATGTAACATTTGTGATAATTGATAATAAACCACATTTAAATGAAAAAGGAATTGATTATTTATGCAATTGGGTTGGAAAGTTAATATTAGTTACAACAAATAACAATCATATTGCTCATAACTTGAAAAAAAAATATGATAATTTAGATATTTTGGAATATGAAACATTAGATTTAAATAAATTACTAGAGGATTTATACAGCAAATATAATGCAGACAGATTAACTATTCAGTCTGGAGGAACACTTAATGGATTGTTTGTAAGAAATAAATTAATTGACTATGTTAATATAGTTATTGCTCCTCTAATTGTTGGAGGAAAAGATGTTCCAACATTGGTAGATGGTAACTCAATAACTGATGAAACAGAACTTCAAAAATTAATGCCATTAGAGCTAATTGAATGTAATAAGTTAGATAATTCATATGTTCAATTGAAGTATAAGGTTATACATTAATTACAATTTCTTATTATATAAAAAGGGGCTTACAAAAAGCCCCTGTTATTATTATAATTATTTAACTTTTTAAGTTAGTGATAACTATAATAAAAATATATAATAGAATTATTTATTAAATTTTAAAGTTCAATTGCTACTGCATGTGCAATTCCAGGAATACTTTCGCCTTGTTGTGAAGTTGTTGAGTTCATTAAAGCACCTGTTGCTATCATTAAAAGTTTTTTTATTTTTTTAGATTGTAATTGTTTAAAAAAGTATCCTGAAAAAATTGTTCCTAAACATGCGCATCCACTTCCACCAGAATGAGTATCCTGACTTTGTTTATCAAACATAAGAACACCACAGTCATTATAATTATTCTTTATGTTATATCCTTTTGAAAGTGCTAAATCAATAGCAATATCTTTTCCAATATGACCTAAATCTCCACTAATTATTGCATCATAATAATTTGGACTTCTTCCAGTATCTTTAAAATGAGTTATTAATGTATCAACAAATGCAGGAGCCATAGCTGCTCCCATATTATTAGCATCAGTTATTCCCATATCTACAATTTTTCCAGGAGTAATATGAGTAATATATGGTCCATTACCATCTGCGCTTAAAATAGCAGCACCTGAACCTGTTACTGTCCATTGAGATGAAGGTGGTCTTTGATTCCCAAGCTCTAATGGAAACCTAAATTGTTTTTCAGCACTACAAAAGTGACTTGATGTTGCACAAAGTACATTTTTTGCACTTCCAGAAGAAACAAAAACACTTCCTAGGCACATACTTTCAGCAAATGTTGAGCAAGCACCAAATACACCAAAAAATGGGATATTAAGCTCTCTTAATCCAAAACTTGAAGAAATACATTGATTTAATAAATCTCCTGCAAAACAAAAATCAATATCTGTTGCAGGAATATTGGATTTTGAAATTACAGTATTTACAGTTTCTTTTATAATTTTACTTTCAGCCTTCTCCCAGGTCTTTTCTCCCCAGAATTCATCATCCAAACAATGATCAAAATATTTAGCCATAGGACCTTGTGATTCTTTTGGACCTACAATACTTGCTGTTTCTAATATTGTTATTGGATTTTGAAATTTTATAGTTTGTTTACCAATCTTTTCCAAAATTAAGTCTCCTTTCTGTTTATTAAAACAAATAAAAAATGATTATTTTTTTGTAATTTGTTGAAATTTAGAAAAAAATGTAGTAAGATTTGTTATGCACTAATAAATGTAACAATCTCACTACAAAACTTGTACGTTCAGTACAAGTTTTATTGTTTTTATATAATAGGAAAGTTCTACATATAGATATAAATTGAATTAACGGTAAATTTAATTTGTTTAATATTTTAAAGAAAGTAATTTCCTATTATATAAAAAATTTTGCAATAAGTCCTACTAATACAGCAGTAGATATACCAAAAACAAGTACAGGTCCAGCAACGGTAAACATTTTTGCGCCAACTCCCATTATATATCCTTCAGATTTATATTCTATTGCAGGAGCAACTATTGAGTTAGCAAACCCAGTAATTGGAACTAAAGAGCCCGCACCAGCAAATTTACCGATTTTATTAAATATATTAAGTCCAGTTAATAAAGCAGCAATTCCAATTAAAATTATAGATACAGTTGTAGATGCTGCTGTTTCATCCAAACCTTTGTATTTGCAAAAACTGAATATAAATTGACCAATAGTGCATATTAATCCACCAACCCAAAAAGCATTAAAGCAATTTTTTAAAATTGGGGAATTTGGAGTCTTTTTATCCACATAATTACTGTATTCTTGATTTGTATTTATTGGTTCCATTAAAACACCTACTTTCTATTTGAATCAATTACAAATGTAATATCTAATTCTACAAAATATTCTGTAATTTTGTTTCCAGAGATATTAGCATATTGATTTAAGATTTTTACAGATGATAGATAATCTATAGTTTTTGATGCTTCAGTTATAGTTTGTGTAATAGCATCTTTCCAAGAAATATCAGAAGAGCCTTTTATTAACAAGTGTTTTTCCATTTCCATAAATATACCTCCAAAAATATTTTCAGTTTTAGTTTTGTCATTTTTTATTAATTTATGCAAAAAAATAGATCATAATAAAAATTATTATAATCTATAAATAAAATATTATTTTTTTAAATCTATTAAATCATGTACAATTTCACTAGATATTAATAGTCCAGCAATAGATGGAACAAAGCTTATACTAGATGAGTCTTCTTGTGAGCTAGATGAGCGAAATCGCAAAGGTTTTTCTTTTGAATATATTACTTTTAAATGTTCAATTCCAATATCTTTTAATTGGCTCTGCAAAAGTTTTGCTGTTAAGCAAGATGAGGTTTTTGATATATCAGTTATTTCAAATTGTGTGGGATCAATCTTTCCTGAAGTTCCAAGAGATGAAATGATTGGAATATTCTTTTTATTAGCTTCTGATATTAATGCTACTTTATCAGATATTGAATCAATTGTATCAACTATATAGTTAAATTTTTCCGAAACAATTTCTTTTGAATTTTCTTTAGATAAATAGTCTTTAATTATTTTTATTTTTAAATTTGGATTTATATTAAGTAATCTTTTTTTTGCAATATCTACTTTATATTTTCCAATAACTTTTGTATCAGCCATTAAATTTCTATTTAAGTTTGTTATATCTATTAAAGCTTTATCTATAATTACAATATTTCCAATTCCAGCCCTTACAAGACTGTCTAAAGTATATGATCCAACACCACCGCAACCAAATACAGCAACTGTTGAATTTTGTAAAGTTTTTAAAGAGTCTTCTCCAAGTAGTTTTTGGGTCCTTGAAAGCCATTGTTCACTCATATAATTAATTCTCCGTTTCTTTATTAATTTGTTATATAATTATATATTTTTATTATATCAAAGTCAATTAAAATGTTAAAAAGTCAAATAAAGTCGAGAGAAAATAGGAATATCTTTGATAAATAGTATTGACAAAAAAATAAAAAGTTATATAATACAAACAAAAGTTCTTATATGGAGGATAAACATGATTACAACATTGCATATTAAAAATATTGGAATAATAGATGATATAAGTATAGAGCTAAATAATGGATTTAATGTTTTAACAGGCGAAACAGGAGCAGGAAAAACATTAATAATAGATTCTTTAAATTTAGTATGTGGGGGTAGATTTTCAAAAGAAATAATAAGAAAAGATGAAAATTTCTGTTTTGTAGAGCTAAATTTATATTTACCAAAAAATGAACTAGCTCTAGATGGAAATATCATCATAAGCAGAGAAATATATTTAAATGGAAGAAATACCTGTAAAATAAACGGAAGATTAGTAACTGTAAATGAACTAAAAGAATTTATGAGCAAAATAATAGATATTCATGGTCAAAATGATAATCAATCCATAATGTCTAAACAAGAGCATGTAAAATACCTAGATAATTTTATAGGAAATGAAATATTAAAAGATAAAGAAGAATACAAAGTATTGTATATTAAATATTTAAATATAAAAAAGAATCTTGAAGAAAATTATGGAGATGAAAAAGAAAAACAACGAAAATTAGATTTATTAAAATACCAATTAAATGAAATTAGCAATGCTAATTTAAAAATAGATGAAGAAGAGCTATTAGAGCAAGAAAAAAAGAAAATATCAAACTATGAAAAAATATACTCAAGTTTACAAGAAGTAGATAATATTTTAGGAGAATCAGTAGTAGATGGAATAAATCAATCTATAAAAGCATTAGAGCGAATTGAAGACATAGATGATGAATATAAGGAAAAATTAGAATCATTAAGGAGCATATACTACGATGTTCAAGAATTATCAAGAGATATTTCATCATTAAATACAGATGTTATATTTGATGAAACAAGAAGAAACGAAGTAGAAGAACGTTTAGATGAGATATATGATTTAAAAAGAAAATATGGAAATACTATACAAGAAATATTAGAATACAAAGACAAAGTTGAAAATGAAATTAATTATATAGAAAACCTAGAAGAGCATAATAACAATTTAAAAAAAGAGCTTGAACAAACAAAAATGATAATGTTTGAAAAAGCCAAAAAGTTAAATGATATAAGATTAGAAAAATCAGAGCTATTAAATCAAAAGGTCAATAAAGAGCTTAAAGATTTAGAAATGAAAAATGCAAAATTTAAAGTTCACATAGAATATAATGAAGAAAAAGAATTTAATGAAAATGGACTAAACGATATAGAGTTTATGATAGCAACAAATATTGGAGATGAACAAAAACCATTAATTAAAATTGCATCTGGTGGAGAAATATCAAGAATAATGTTAGCAATAAAAACAGTTTTAGCAGATACAGATGAAGTACCTATATTAATATTTGATGAAATTGATACAGGAATAAGTGGTAAAGCAGCAAAATCGGTTGGAGAAAAAATTAAAATAATATCAAAAAAACACCAAGTGTTATGTATTACTCATCAAGCCAATATTGCTGCAATGGGAGATTATAACTATTTTATCAGTAAAAATGTTATTTCAGGAAAAACATGTACAAATATAAAATTATTAAATGAAGAAGAGCTAATTGAAGAAATAGCAAGAATTTCAAGTGGAGATATTACTGAAAGTGCATTAACACATGCAAGGGAAATGAGGAAAATAAATTTTATAGCAAATTGATAAACCTTTACTTTATTGAAAAATTAATATATAATACCTCAAGAAATATAAAAAAGGATAGGTGAGTTATGTTTTCAATTGATAAAAGAATAATTTACATTTTATTAGGAATATGTATTTTAAGCATGCTAGGTGGATTTATATCAAATCCATCAGATTTATTGGCTTTACTATTAAGCGCACCAGGAGTTTTAATAGCTATTACATTCCATGAATATGCACATGCTTTTGCAGCATATAAATTAGGAGATGATACAGCTAAAATGCAAGGAAGGTTATCACTAAATCCATTAAAACATCTAGATCCAATAGGAATTGTTATGTTATTATTTTTAGGATTTGGTTGGGGAAAACCAGTTCAAGTTAATGCAAGAAACTTTAACAGAAATATTTCAATGAGCAAAGCAGAAGCAATTGTATCAATAGCAGGACCATTGGCTAATTTTATACTAGCTATATTATTTTCAGTTTTATATGTAATGGCATTTAAATTCGGGTGGTTCAATTTTATACAAAGTAGCAGAGCATTAGAAACTATAATTATAATAATTAATAGAATAATTTTAATAAATATAGGATTAGGTTTATTTAACTTAATTCCATTGCCACCATTAGATGGCTCAAAAGTATTAAATCATTTTTTACCATATAATGCAAAATTATGGTTTAGCAATAATGAACAAATTTTTTATATTATATTTTTACTTATTTGGGTAACAGGAATAGCTGGTAGTTTAATTTCTCCAGCAATAAGTGCAGTATATATAGGATTAATAAATTTAGTAAGCTCTATATTTGGAATTTAATATAAAATGTAATAGAGGAAGGAAATATATGAAAGATATAATAACATTAGGAATTGAATCAAGTTGTGATGAAACATCTGTTGCAGTAGTGAAAAATGGAAGAATAGTATTATCAAATGTTATAAATACTCAAATTGCTATACATACACAATTTGGAGGTGTAGTACCTGAAATAGCATCAAGAAAACATGTAGAAAATATTTCAAATGTAACCAAAGAAGCACTAAAACAGGCAAATATGAGTTTTAACGATATAGATATAATTGCATGCACATATGGACCGGGTTTAGTTGGAGCATTATTAGTAGGAGTTTCATATGCAAAAGCATTAAGTTATGCATTAAATAAACCTCTTATTGGTACAAACCATATAGAAGGACATATAGCTGCTAATTATATAACTAATTTAGATTTAAAACCCCCATTTTTATGTCTTGTTGTGTCAGGAGGACACACTCATTTGGTTCATATAAAAGATTATAATAAATTTGAGATATTAGGTAAAACAAGAGATGATGCAATAGGAGAAGCCTTTGATAAAGTTGCAAGAGTAATAGGATTAGGATATCCAGGAGGTCCAAAGGTTGATAAATTGGCAAAAGAAGGAACACCAAATATTCAATTACCAAAAACGAAATTTGATAATTTAGATTTTAGTTTTAGTGGAATAAAAACAGCTGTTATAAATTTAAATCACAAAGATCCAAATATAAACAAAGCTGACTTATGTGCAAGTTTTGAAAAAACAGTAACAGAAGAGCTAATAGATAATACAATAAAAGCAGCAAAAACACTAAATATCAATAAAATTGCTTTAGCAGGTGGAGTGTCTGCAAATACATATATAAGAGCAAATTTTGAAGAATTAAAGAATAAAGGATACGAAATTTTTTATCCTGATTTTAAACTATGTACTGATAATGCAGCAATGATTGCAAGTGCAGGATACTATAATTTTATAAATGGTAAAAAATCTGATCTAACATTAAATGCAATACCAAATTTAAAATTAGAATAAAGGAGAATAGAATGTCAATATACGTAATAGGGGATTTACACTTATCTTTTAGTCAAAATAAACCAATGGATATATTTGGTAAAAACTGGGAAAAACATGATGAAAAAATAAAAAATGATTGGTTGAGTAAAGTAAAAAAAGAAGATTGTGTAGTTTTACCAGGCGACTTTTCATGGGCTACATATATAGAAGATGCATATTTAGATTTTAAATACTTAAATGAATTGCCAGGGAAAAAGATATTATTAAAAGGTAATCATGATTATTGGTGGACAACAGTAACAAGTATGAAAAAGTTTTTAGAAGATAATAAGTTTTGTAATATAGATTTTTTATATAATAATTCATTAGAATATGAAGACAAAGTATTTGTTGGAACAAGAGGCTGGAGTTTTCAAGAAAGCGAAAATAGTAGAAAAATGATAAATCGTGAAAATCAGCGATTAGAGCTTTCTATACAAGATGCAATAAAAAAATATGGAAATAATAAAGAAATAATAGCATTTTTGCATTATCCTCCATTAATTAGTAAAAACTTGTTAGAAAATAATTGTTTAGAATTTTATAAAACATTAAAAAAATATAATATAAAAAGATGCTATTATGGACATTTACATGGAAAGTCTCATGCAGAGGCTGTAATTGGAAATGTGGAAGGTATTGATTTTAATTTAGTAAGTGCAGATTATCTAGACTTTAAATTACTAAAAATTAATTAAAAATAGGAAGGGATTATTTTGTTAAAAAAGTTAAAAAAAGATGATATAGATAGTATTATGCAATTTTGGAAAGAAGAAGTTTTAAAATCAGACATTACCCAAAAAAATAAAGTTATAATAGATGAATATACTGATATTAGAAAAAAGTTTATTGAAAACATTTCATCAACAATAGTATATACAGAAGATGGAATAATTGAAGGGTTTATTAGTTTAGATGAAAATTGCAATATCTGGAAAATTCTTGTAAAAAAAGAAATAAGAAGAGAAGGAATTGGAAAAATACTTATAGAAAGTATAAAAAAGGAGAATATTAAATTAACAGTAAATATAGAAGAAAAAGACAAAATATTAAATAAGTTTTTTACAAAAATGGGATTTAAAAAGGAATGTGAAAGTATAAAAACGCAAAAAAGCAAAAAAGATATTTGTTATGTTTGGAATAAAGAGCCATTAAAAATTGCATCAGTAATATACTTTGACAATGATATAGATGTAAGCTTAATTAATCCAAATTCAAAAATTGAATATAATTCTATCAAAGTAAAGTCTTATTTAAAATCAGAAAATCAACAAAAAGATGATATTAGGATATATTTAAAAATAAGAAGAAAAATTGAGGAAGTAGTTAATAATGATAAAATATTGCTATATATAGATTATAACAATTACTATAATCTTTTAGATGAAATTATAAAAGAAATTGTTAAGATAAAAAAAGTAAATTTAGATATAGTAATTTGTGAACCATTTACAATTGAAAATAGTAAAAAAATTGAAAACATAAACGCAATTGAAGAATCATTTAAAGATTACAAAATACATAAGATTGATTTTAGTACAGACATGGATAAAAATATAAATATCAATCAAATTTCTAATAGGAAATCTGAAATATTAATACAAAAAATAGAATTACTAGCAGAAAATATGTAATTTGTAAAAGTTAGTATTGCAAAATCAAAAATATGTGTTATAATGAGAAAGCTAGTTTTAGAGAGTGAAAGGATGAATAATAATGAGTATTAAAGTAGAAAAAACAGATAAAACAAATGAATTAAAATTAACATTTACAGTAGAAGCAGAAAAATTTGATGAAGGTATGAAAAAAGTTTATGCAAAAACAGCTAAATATTTTAACGTACCAGGATTCAGAAAAGGAAAAGCTCCTATGTCATTAATTGAAAAAACATATGGATCATCTATATTCTATGAGGATACTTTTAATGAAATAGTACCAGATATATATGAAAAAGAATTAAAAGAAAATAATATAGATGCAGTAAGTAGACCAGAAATTGAAATAACACAAATGGAAAAAGGAAAAGACTTAATATTTACTGCAATAGTACAAACTAAACCAGAAGTTAAACTTGGAAAATATAAAGGAATAGAATTAGAAAAAGCAGATACATCAGTAATGGCAGCAGATGTAAAAGCTGAATTAGATCGTATGGCAGAAAAAAATGCAAGATTAGTAAGTGTTGAAAATAGAGCAGTAAAAAATAAAGACATAACAGTTATTGATTTTGAAGGATTTGTTGATGGAGAAGCTTTTGAAGGTGGAAAAGCAGAAAAACACGAATTAGAAATAGGAAGTAAAACATTTATACCAGGATTTGAAGACCAAGTTATTGGAATGAAAATTGGAGAAGAAAAAGACATAAATGTTAAATTCCCAGAAGAATATTTTTCAAAAGAATTAGCTGGAAAAGATGCAACATTTAAAGTAAAATTACATGAAATAAAAGTAAAAGAATTACCAGCAATAGATGATGAATTTGCTAAAGATGTTAGTGAATTTGAAACATTAAAAGATTTAAAAGCAAGTATAAAAGAAAAAATTGTTGAAGAAAAGAAAAAACAAGCTAAATATCAAACTGAAGATGCAGCAATAAAAGCTGTATGTGAAGATACAAAAATTGATATCCCATCAGGAATGATTGAAACTGAAATAGACAATATTTTAAGAGATATAGATGGAAGACTAGCATATCAAGGATTAAATTTAGCTCAATATTTAAAAATGATGAATAAATCAGAAGATGAAATGAGAAAAGAATATGAAGCACAAGCTGCTGAATCTGTAAAAACAAGATTAGTACTTGAAGCAATAGTTAAAGAAGAAAAAATTGAAGCTACTGATTTAGAAATTGAAGAAAAAATCAAAGAAATGGCTAAAAATTACGGAAAAGAAGAAAATGAACTTTTAAATAACGAAAACTTAAAAGAATATTTAAAAAATAATATAACAACAGAAAAAGCAATACAATTTATAGTAGATAATGCAAATATAAAAGCAACAAAAAAAGCAGAAAAAGCTGAAAAATAAATGAAATAAAAGTTAGGGGCTAGTAATTTTATATTATGTATGTCTCTAACTTTTTTGTACATTATTAATTTTTTAGTAGGAATCATAAAAATTAGTATTTAAAAATTATTTTAAATAACTCAAAAGAGCTATTGAAAAATAAACAGTTATATTATAAAATTCATATAATTATATAACAAGGAGGATTGGAAAATTATGTTAGAAAAAAACAGTTTAGTTCCATATGTAATAGAACAAACTTCAAAAGGAGAAAGATCTTATGATATATTTTCTAGATTGCTAAAAGATAGAATTATATTTTTAGGAGAAGATGTAAATAGTGCATCTGCTGGTTTAGTAATTGCACAATTATTATTTTTAGAATCAGAAGATCCAGAAAAGGAGATATTTTTATATATAAATAGCCCAGGAGGATCAATAACAGATGGAATGGGAATAGTAGATACAATGAATTATATCAAATGTCCTGTATCTACAATATGTGTTGGTATGGCTGCTAGTATGGGAGCTGTATTATTAGCATCAGGAGAAAAAGGAAAAAGATTTGCAACACCAAATTCAGAAATACTTATACATCAACCATTAATCGGTGGTGGCGGTCTTTCAGGTCAAACAACAGAAATTAAAATACATGCAGATCATATGGTAAAAACAAGAGATAAGTTAAATAAATTATTAAGTGAAAGAACAGGTCAAAGTTTAGAAACTATTCAAAAAGATACTGAAAGAGACAATTATATGACAGCTGAAGAAGCTTTGAAATATGGGCTTATAGATGGAATTATGGACAAAAGAATCTAAAAAAATAAAGAGAAAATAGGAGGCAAAATGGCAAATAGTGGTAAAAACAATAGTGTAAAATGCTCATTTTGTGGTAAATTGCAAAATGCAGTAGAAAAATTAATTGCAGGTCCTGGAGTGTATATATGTGATGAATGTATAAAAGCATGTAATAGTATTTTAGAAGATGAAGTATATGAAAATGTAAATGAAGAAGAATATACATTAAATGATTCTGAAAAATTACCTACACCATCTGAAATTAAAGATATATTAGACCAATATGTAATTGGTCAAGATGAAGCTAAAAAAACGCTTGCTGTTGCAGTATATAATCATTATAAAAGAATAAATAATACAAGTAGCAATAATGCAGATAAAAATGATGTAGAAATACAAAAGAGTAATGTTTTATTACTAGGACCAACAGGATGTGGAAAAACATTATTAGCACAAACATTAGCCAGAATATTAAAAGTTCCATTTGCAATAGCTGATGCAACTACATTAACTGAAGCTGGATATGTTGGTGAAGATGTAGAAAATATATTATTAAAATTAATTCAAGCTGCTGATTATGATATACCTAAAGCAGAAAAAGGAATTATATATATAGATGAAATAGATAAAATAACAAGAAAATCTGAAAATCCATCAATAACAAGGGATGTTAGTGGCGAAGGTGTACAACAAGCATTATTAAAAATTGTTGAAGGAACTGTAGCTTCTGTTCCTCCACAAGGAGGAAGAAAGCATCCACATCAAGAATTTATCCAAATAAAAACTGATAATATTTTGTTTATATGTGGAGGAGCTTTTGAAGGATTAGAAAATTTAATTAAAGATCGTACTGGTAAAAAATCAATTGGATTTGGTACTCAATTTTCAACTAAAAAAGATGAACAAGAGCTATTAAGTGAATTATTACCACAGGATTTGTTAAAATTTGGTTTGATTCCAGAATTTGTAGGAAGACTACCAATAATAGCTACATTAAAGGAGCTAGATAAAAAAGCTTTATTAGATATAATAACAAAGCCAAAAAATTCTTTGGTAAAACAATATAAACGTTTATTTGAACTAGATGATGTTGATTTAGAATTTGAAGAATCAGCATTAGAATGTATAGTAGATAAAGCAATAGAGCGAAAAACTGGTGCAAGAGGTTTAAGATCAATTTTAGAAGAAATAATGAGAGATATTATGTTTGAAATCCCATCAAATCCTAAAATTGAAAAGTGCATAATAACAAAAAATACAATTGAAAATGGCGAAAAACCAGTTATAATCATTAACGAAAATAGACTTATAGGAGTTGATAGAAAAAATTCAAGAAAGTCTACAAATAAAAAAGAAGAGACAGCTTAAAAAACTATTTGCATTTAGAAAAATGTTATGATAGAATAAAAAACGTGAAGAGAAAATTACGAAATGAGGGATAAAAATGGCAATAGCAAAAAATATAATAGTGGTATTGTATATAATAATATGTGTAGCTTTAATAATATTGGCAACTGTACAAGCAAAAGATAGCCAAGGAGCTTCTGGAGCAATAACAGGCTCTAGCACAAATAATTTCTACGAAAAAAATAAAGGTAGAACAAAAGATGGAGCTTTAAAAAAGGCAACAGTAGGTTTAGGTGTGCTTTTTGCAATAGGAACAATAGGATTAAGTTTCTTATATTTAATGTAAATTTTAGATTTAATTTATTTAAAAAGATATATAATAAGAAGGAGTTACATATTATTTGTAATTCCTTTTTGTATAATATTTGAAAGTGATAAAATTAGATAAATAGCTAGATTATAGTTATTTAGTATATTTGAAATTTTAGTTTTAAATCAATAACTTGTAATGAGTAAGTTATATTATGTAATGTTATTATAAAACAACCACATAGCAAATTTATTTTGCTATTATTATAAAATTATACTTTTAATAGTAATAGGTTTATAGGTAAATCCTTTATTAAAAACCTAAATACATTATGCAAGGAGATGTAAAATATGGATGAACAAAAAAATAAAATACTAAATTTCATGTCTGAAACATCGTATGTACCTATGAAAGCAAAAGAAATTGCTAATATAATGTGTGTACCAAAAGATGAATATGCAGATTTTATTAATATTTTAAAAGAGCTAATATCTGAATATAAAATCCAGATAAATAAAAAAGGTAAATACAGTCTAATTGATTCAAGTAGATATAAAAAAGGTAAAATTAGCATAAATGAAAGAGGATTTGCATTTGTAAAAATCGAAAATGAAGATGAAGAAATATATATATCAGGTAAAAATAAGCATAATAGTTTAAATGGTGATATTGTAATAGTAGAGCTAATTGACAATTATGAAAAAATGTCACACAAAGAAGGTAAAGTAATTGAAATAATATCTCATGACAAAGACACAATTGTAGGATTGTTTAAGAAAAGCAAAAACTTTGGTTTTGTAATTCCAGATGATAAAAAATTCGGATCAGATATTTTTATTTCTAAAAAGAATTTTGGTGGAGCAAAGTCTAACCAAAAAGTAGTTGTAAAAATAACTAAATATCCAGAGCATAATAAAAAGGCAGAAGGAAAAATTGTTGAAGTCATAGGTGATATTGATATGGCTGGAGTGGATATGTTATCACTTATAAAAGAATATGGATTACCATACGAATTTCCTGATAGTGTAATAAAAGAAGCAAAATCTGTTGAAAGCAAAATATCAGAAAAAGAGCAAGTTAATAGAGCAGATTTAAGATCAAAAATAATATTTACAATAGATGGCGAAGATGCAAAAGATTTAGATGATGCTGTATGTGTTGAGAAAAATGAATCTGGAACATATAATTTGACTGTAAGTATAGCTGATGTTAGTCATTACGTAAAAGAGGGCTCTGAATTAGATAAAGAAGCAATTTATAGAGGAACAAGTATTTATATGATGGACAGAGTAATTCCAATGTTACCAAAAGAGCTTTCAAATGGAATTTGTAGTTTAAATGCTCATGAAGATAGATTAGCATTAACCGTACAAATGGAAATAAATAAAGATGGAAAAGTTATTTCATCAGATATAGTAAAAAGTGTAATAAATGTCAAAGAGCGAATGTCATATACAAATGTTTATAAAATATTACAATATGTGCATGGAGAAGAATTAAGTGAAGAAGACATGAAGAATGTTGATCCATATTTAAAATATAAAGAAAACTTTATATTAATGGAAGAGCTTGCTAAAATTCTAAAAGAAAAAAGAATAAACGCGGGAAGCTTAAATCTAGATGTTCCTGAAAGTAAAATAACATTAAATGAAAATGGAATAGCAATAGATGTACAAAAATATGAAACTAATTTTGCACATGAAATAATAGAACAATTCATGCTTATAACTAATGAAACAGTTGCAGAAAGATTTTTCTGGTTAGAAGCACCATTTATATATAGAGTACATGAAAATCCTGATCCTGATAAAATTGATGAATTAAATAAATTCTTATTTAACTTAGGATATAAAATAAAATATAATAAAGATAATATACACCCAAAATCTTTTGCAGATGTACTAGAAAAAACAAAAGGCACTCCAGAAGAAATGGTTGTATCAAATTTATTATTAAGAACATTAAAAGTTGCCAGATATGAAAGTACAAATAAAGGTCATTTTGGAATTGCAAGTAAATATTATTGTCATTTTACATCTCCAATAAGAAGGTATCCAGATTTATATATACACAGAATTATATCAATGTATATAGACAATAATTATGTGATAGATGAAGATACAAAAAATTTATATAATGAACAAGCAGTAAAATATGCAGAATCTTCTTCTGAAAGAGAGCGTGTAGCACAAAAAGTTGAACGTGATAGTGAAGATATTAAAAAGGCTGAATTCATGCAAGATAAGATTGGAAAAGAATACGATGGTATTATTTCAAGTATAACTTCTTTTGGAGTATTTGTAGTTTTAAACAATACAGTTGAAGGATTGATAAGATTTGAAAATCTAGGAAATGAATATTATATTTTTGACCAAGACAGAAAAATTTTGACAGGAGAGCAAAGCGGAGCAACATATAAGATAGGACAAGAAGTAAAAATTAGGGTAATAGAGGCAAATAAAGATTTAAGAAGAATATCATTTGAACTAATACAAGGGAAAATTAATAAAGATTAATAATGTATAAAAATGTTAAGCCAAAAATAAGAATCATATACTTATTTTTGGCTTAATATTTGAAAAAAATAAATGCAATTACTAGAAGAGTTGATTTATATGGCTTTAAGGCTTATAAAGCATAGAAAATAGCATAAAAACATTATAAATTAGTTTACAAAAAAGGTAAATATTTCTACTAATTTTGCCAAAATACTTGCCAAACCACCCTAATATTATGTATAATAGTATATGCATATTTATTTTATGGAGGGAAATAATGGAAGAGCTAGATTTAAAAAA
>CAKPKU010000010.1 GCA_934167365.1 uncultured Clostridia bacterium | reverse complement strand
AACACAGAAGTCAAGCTCCAATGTGCCGAAGATATTTGTGGGTTACCCTGCTGAGAAAATAGGTTGTTGCCAGATTTATAAATTCCTCTTTAGCTCAGTTGGTAGAGCGCTCGGCTGTTAACCGATAGGTCGTTGGTTCGAGTCCAACAAGGGGAGCCAATTTGAATTTTCATCGAATTTTTTGAAGCTTGATTTCAAAAAGTTCGATGATTTTGTATTTTATGTGGAAAAATTACAAATTAAATTTATAAATATTTTCATCGAAATTATGTTACAGGTCGATTCAACAATCGGCTTTTTTGATTTGAAGACAAAAAAAGTCTGCATAAAAAAGTAAATAAATCTATAAACGAAATTTATAAAATAAAATCTTTTCTATAAATCATATCACACATTGATTTTTGATAATATTTAATATATAATATCAAAAAATATACAGGAGGTAGTGTTTTGTTAAAAGAAGAAATTTATAATTTTTGCAAATCAAGTTTAGGAATTACGGATATAAAGATTGATGAGCCAATGAAAAAACATACAACGTTTAAAATTGGTGGTAATGCTGATATTTTCATTAAAATTTCTGATTTAAATACACTTATTAATTTATTAAAATTTGTAAAAGAGAATAATATAAATTTAACTGTAATAGGTAATGGTAGTAACATTCTAGTCAAAGATAATGGAATAAGAGGAATCGTTTTAAAATTGGATTTTAAAAATATTGAAACAAAAGAAAAGTCAAATAATAAAATTGAAATAAGTGTTGGAGCAGGTGTTTCACTTGGTTTTTTAGCACAACAATTATTAAAAAAATCAGTAGGAGGATTTGAATTCGCATCAGGAATTCCAGGAACTATAGGTGGAGCAGTAAGAATGAATGCAGGAGCATATGGTAGTGAATTTAAAGACATAGTAATAGAAACAAAATGTATTGATAGAGATGGTAATATAATAGTACTAAATAACAGTGAGCAAAATTTTTCATATAGACATAGTATATTTTTTGAGAAGGATTGGTATATTTTAGAAACGAAACTATTGCTAGATGCAAACCAAAATAGTGATGAAATTTTAAAAAAGATGGAAGAAAACTCAAATGCCAGAAAAACTAAACAACCTTTAGGAATGCCAAATGCAGGAAGTACATTTAAAAGAGGTGATGATTTTATAACTGCTCAATTAATTGACCAATGTGGTTTAAAAGGTTTTTCGATAGGGGGAGCACAAGTATCTGAAATACATGCAGGTTTTGTTGTTAATACTGGAAATGCAACTGCAAAAGATGTGCTTGATTTAGTTGAGTATGTTAAAAGTAAAGTTTTTGAAAAATTTAATAAAAATATTATGTTAGAAATTGAAGTTTTAGGAGAGTAAAATATATATATGAAAGGTTTTTTTTCGTGGTTTAATTCTGAAAACAAAATTAAAAGATGGATTTTTTTAATTTTGCTTTCTATTATAGCAATATGTTATGCAATATCTATTGTTTTAGTTACTAATACATTAGATATAAAATCAATTTTCAAAATTGTTGTTTTATTTGTTTTGGGATTTGTAGGAACAATCTTTGGAATTATTTCAATTCAAAAAAGAACATTAGAAATATTAGTAAAACAAACAGATAAAAGAGATAATGTGAAATCATTAATATATGATAAAAAAGTATATAGTCAGGGACCTAAAATTGTTGTTATAGGCGGTGGAAATGGATTAAATTCAGTTTTAAAAGGGCTGAAAACATATACAGATAATATAACAGCAATAGTCACAGTTAGTGATTATGGAGATGCAAATTCAAATTCAAGAGCATTAGATACTTTGCCTTTAGATGATGTTAAAAAAAGTTTAGTTGCTTTATCTAGCAATGAAGAGGCAATGAGTGATTTATTATATCATAAATTTACATATGGTAATCTTGATTCATTATCTTTTGGGGACATTTATTTATTAGCAATGCAAAACATTTATTCAGATTTTTCAAAATCTATTGAAAAAACAAAAGATATATTAAATATTACAGGAAGAGTTTTACCTGTAACACAAGATAAAATTGAAATATGTGCAGAGCTTAAAGATGGTACTGTAGTAAAAGGTAGAAGCGAAATTCCAAATATTATAAATGAAAGAGTAACAAGTATAAATAGGGTATATATAAGTCCATCAAATTCAAAAGCTGCACCAGGTGTTTTAGAGGCTATAAAATCAGCTGATGCTATTGTAATTGGACCAGGTAGTTTATATACAAATGTTATACCAAATCTTTTGGTGAAAGGCGTAGCTAAAGCAATAAAAGAATCAAAAGGATTTAAAATATATATAAGCAATATTATGACAGAGCCAGGGCAAACATATAATTATTCTTTATCAGATCATATAAAAGCAATAAAAAGACATATTGGAGAGGGTATAATTGATTATTGTATTTATGATACTGGAGAAATTACACCTGAATTTATAAGAATGTATAATATGAAGGGATCTGAAGTTGTTGATCAAGATATTGCAAAAGCAAAAGCAGAAGGTGTGAACTTAATAAAAAGAGATTTAGCAACAATTGATGATAATTGCATAAGGCATAATCCTGATGCTCTTGCAAATGCAATTATTGAACTTATTTGTGAAGACATGAGATTTAAAGATAAACAAAATGATCCACAATATTTATTTTTAAATCATAAATTAAAATCTAGAAGATTGAAATCACATGGACAAGCAAAATATAAGAAACAAAAATTAAATAAAATTGGTAAAAGTAAATTTTATTCAAAATATGAAGAAAGAATACTTTCACTAAAAGAAAGTGATGAAAAACTAAAAAGAAAGACTGTTGTGGATAGTAGAAATAGCCAAATACTTGAGAGAAATAACGGAATGAAGAGATATTCTACTGACCAAAGAAGAAGAAAGTCTAGTTAAAATTAGAAGTTAATATACATAAGAAAAGAAAGGGTAAAAATATGAAAAAAATGTTGGATAAGATTAAATTTGAAGAGGCAATTGAAAAAGAATGGATTGTAACAAATGGGTTAGGAGGATTTGCAAGCTCAACTATTATAGGAGTAAATACGCGAAAGTATCATGGATTATTGGTTGCACCTTTAAAACCACCAGCTCAAAGATATTTATTAGTTTCAAAAGTTGATGAAAGTGTAAATATTGATGGGATAGAATATGGATTATATACAAATATGTGCAGAAATAATATTACTGAAGGATATAAACATTTAGTTAGTTTTGAAAAAGAAGAAGTACCAGTGTTTTCTTATAATGTAGAAGGTATTGAAATAGAAAAATCAATCTGCATGGAGTATAGAAAAAATGTATCATTGATTTTATATAAAATTAAAAATATTGATAAAAAAGCAACTCTAAAATTAACTCCATTATTGAATTATAGAAATTTTCATTCTGTTAGTTGTGATAAAAATTTTTATGTAGAGCAAAATATTAATGGAAATTTAGTAGATGTAGTTATTGATAATAGTGAACATCATATATATATGAATTGTTCTTATGGAAAGTATTATAAAAGAGAGAATGATTTATTTAGAAATATGTATTACATAGAAGAGGAAAAAAGAGGTTTGTCAGATGAGGAAAATCATGCTATTGCAGGTACATATGAGATTGATATAGAGCCTAATGAAGAAAAATATGTAACTTTTGCCTGTTCTTTAGATGAAATAAAAATTGACAGAAAAGATGGAAGAAAAATTATCCAAAATGAAAAGAAAAGAATTAAACAATTAGTTGATAAGTCAGATTTATGTGGTGATGATGATTTAATAAAAAAATATATAATTGCATCTGATAATTTTGTAGTTTCTAGAAAAAATTTATTAACATTAATTGCAGGATATCCATGGTTTTTAGATTGGGGAAGAGACACACTTATATCATTTGAGGGAATTTTATTAAAAACTAAAAGATTTGATGTTGCTAGAAAGGTATTACTAACTTTTACAAAAGATATTAAGAATGGTTTAGTACCTAATGGCTATTCTGAAAATGATGATAAACCTTTATATAATAGTGTTGATAGTAGTTTATTATTATTTGAACAGATAAAGAAATATATTAATTATACTGGTGACTACACTTTTGTAAAGGAAAAAATGTATGATAAACTAAAAAAGATTATTACTAACTATGTAAATGGAATTGATTTGTGTGATAATAACATATTTTTAGATGAAGATTATTTAATTTCTGCTGGTACAATAAGTACACAAAATACATGGATGGATGCTAAAATAGGCGATTATGTTGTAACTCCAAGAAATGGAAAACAAGTTGAAATTAATGCTTTGTGGTATAATGCATTAAAAATTATGGTAGAGCTAGGAAAGGAATTTGAGGAAAATGAAGAGCTAGTTAGTGAATATAAAGAGCTAGCTAAAAATTGCAGAAAATCATTTAATGAGAAGTTTTATAATCCAAAAACAAAATGTTTATTTGATGTGTTAGGAGATCCAAAAATAAGACCAAATCAATTATATGCATTATCTCTTTCATATCAAGTAATTGATGCTTCTTCTGAAATAGCTAAGCAGATTTTAAATACTGTTACAAAAAAATTGCTTAATAATTATGGACTAAAAACTTTAGCTAAAGGTGAGGTTCACTATACAGATGTATATGAAGGTGATCAATATAGAAGAGATATAAGTTATCATCAAGGAATAACATGGCCATGGCTTATAGGTTTATATAATGATGCTTTTGTAAATATCATAAATTCTGAAAAAAGCAAAAGTGAAAAACACAACTTAAAAGTTGAATATGAGAAATTTGTTGAAAAATTGAGAAAAACATATATAAAAGAGCTTGATGATGGAAGTACAATAGGTAGTATACCAGAGCTATATGATTCTAAAAAACCATACAAAGCCAAAGGTGCTTTTGCACAATGTTGGAGTGTTTCTGAAGTTTTTAGAATAATTATATAAAAAGGGTTTGGCTGAACATTGTATACAAAATTGTTGTATAATTTGGGCAATCGAGCAATTTAATGCGGACTTGGTCCACTGACATTATAATAGAAATGCAAAAATTGGATAATATGTTATTATACATATTATTAAGAAAGGAAATATCTAAATGACAGTTACAGAGCTAGAAAATAGTTTAAAAGAGCAAAAAATAATGCCAATGTATATTTTATACGGAAAAGAGCTATATCTATTAGAAAATTGCTTAAAGAAAATAAAAAAAATATTCGGAAATTTAATAGATGGGCTTAATTATATAAAAATTGATAACTCAAATATTGATAGTTTAATTTCTGAAATGCAGACACCTCCTTTTGGATATGAAAAAAAATTAATTATAGTAAGATCAACAGATTTGTTGCAAAAACAAGCTAAAAAGAAAAGTCAATTTATAAATGAGAAAATTGAAAGAACTACAGATTTTATTGAAAAAAATATTGAAGAAATAAAATTGCATAATGTTGTTGTATTTATTGAAGATGATGTAGAGAAAAATAAATTATATAAATGTATTGAAAATATAGGAGTAGTTTGTGCTTTTAATCAGGAAAAAGTTTCTGACTTGCAAAAACGTATAAAGTTTATTTGTAATAGCTATTCTGTAAATATTGATAATTATACATTAAATTATTTTATTGAATCATGTGGAACTAATTTACAAGATTTAATAAATGAAATATGTAAGCTTATAGAATATGCAGGAACAGGGGGAACAATAAAAAAAGAAGATATTGATGTGTTGTCAATTAAACAATTTGAAAGTGTGATTTTTGATTTGACAGATAGTTTAGGTCAAAAAAATGTACAAAAATCTATACAAGTATTTAATAACTTAATCTATGAAAAGGAGCCTGCACAAAAAATATTAATTACATTATATAACCATTTTAAAAAATTATATATTACAAAACTATGTGAAAAATAAAAATTGGACATTGCAGAAAATTTAAAATTAAAACAAAATCAAATGTTTTTAGTTTCTAAATATAAAAAGCAAGCTGGATATTTTTCTGAATTTGAAATAAAAAATATTTTAGCACAATTTACTAAATTAGATGAAACATATAAATCTGGTGTTATTGATATAAATGTAGGTCTTGAATCAGTTATTTGTGGATATTGCTCTAAAAATTAAATATATTATATATTTAATTTTTAGAGCTCTTTTGCATTAAATGCGAATAAAAAAAATTGCTTTTCAAATACTAATTTTATATAACAGAAGAGTTCTACATATAAGTATGAATTAAGCTAATGGTAAAACGTAATTATTTAACTTTTTTTATTAGCAATTTTCTATTATATAAAAAGGCTTAATACAAAAAAATGTAAAAAAAATTATTTTGCAATTTTTGTATACTAACATTTTAATAGTGGCTTGGTTCACTATTGTTATAAGCTAAAATAATTTTTGGGAGGTATATAATGCAAAATTTTAGAACTGATATGGCTGATGAAAGAGCTGAAATATACAAAAAAGCTAATAAATTAGAGCATGATATTTCAGGAATAGAGTCAACTGAAAAAGAATATAATGAACATGTTAAATCTAATATTGTAAAAATAACAAATAAAGAAGGAGAAAAAGCAATAGGAAAACCTATTGGAACATATATCACATTTGATATTAAAGATTTAAGATTTTCAACAGATGAAGAGCTAGAAGATATATCTAATAAAATAAGTACTGAAATAAAAAATATTGTTGATTCAAATATAAATAAGAATGATGAAGTTCTTGTTGTTGGATTGGGTAATGAATTTGTCACACCTGATTCTTTAGGACCAAAGGTTGTATCAGAAATAGAAGTTACAAGACATTTATTAAAATATGCACCAGAATGTGTTGTTGATGGTGCTAGATCTGTTAGTGCTGTTTCACCAGGAGTATTAGGAAATACAGGAATTGAAACATTAGAAATAATAAAGGGAATAGTAGATAATATAAAACCTAAACTTATTATTGTAATAGATAGTTTAGCCTCAAGAAGTATACAAAGAATAAGTAGTACTGTACAAATTTCAGATACTGGTATTGTTCCTGGAGCTGGAGTTGGAAACACAAGAAAAGAGCTAAGTAAAAATACACTTGGAGTGCCTGTTGTAGCAATAGGAGTTCCAATGGTAGTTGATTTGGCAACAATAACTGATGAGTGTTTAGATTTATTTATTGAAAAATTGCAATATGAGGCAAAATCAAATAAATATTTAAATGATTTAAAAAATCAGGATAATTATGAAGAAATAAAATCATCATTAGTTCCAAATAATATGAATATGATTGTTACACCAAAAGAAGTAGATGATTTGATAGAAAATATGAAAGATGTAGTGGCTAGAAGTATAAATTATGCAATATAAAAGAATTGGAAATTTCCAATTCTTTTATACATTTGTATTGAACAATATTATATTAGTAAATATCAATTGAAATACACCTAAAACAGAAACTACAATTCCAGCAGTTTTATTTTTATTAACATTTATTTCATATATTGAATATCGTATTGAATTTAGAAAAATAAAAATTGTTATAATCAAAACAAATATCTTCATAAAATGATCAAACCCTTTCTTTTTGTTTAATGTATTTATATAAAAGGCTTCGCTGAAACATTGTACACAAAATTACGGTGAAATTTGGGCAAATGAGCAATTTAATGTATCTGCTATTGTTTTTGTTTATCATATTTAGGATTTTGTGAATAAATCACCTGATTTTATTGTTAAGTTTACATTTACATCGAAAAATGAGTATTTATAATTTTCAAGCCAGTTAGATTTATACCAATCTTGTATAGTTAAATGTTTTTTTACGACATATCTTCCAAAACCGCATATATCAGATTCATATTCTTCAGATGTTAAATATAAATATTTTTTTATTTTTTCTGTTATATATTTTTCTGCTGATTCTTCTAATTTACGTATACTTTCATCAGAGTCATAACTAATGTTTTCATCAAGAGAAAGTCCATAACCTACTAGTGAAACATCTATACTAATTAAAGCCGATGAATTTAAATAATCAACATTACATTTTGTATTCTTATTTGATGTAATTCTCAAATCAATATATCTATTTTCTGTAAATGGATTAGGAATACTAAGAATACAGCTTTTTAATTGATTAGTAACCATTAAATGACAAATACTATCTAATCCAGTTAGCTCTCCTATAAATTTATCTTTTTTAAAAACAGCAATTCCTAAACTTTCAGTTACAGCTTTATCTGTTAAAGGAATATTTCCAGCAGTAAAATCGGCATTAGGAACAGGTTCGGAGCTAGAATTTTCAATACTTATTCCAGATAAAATCGCATATGGTTGTGCATAGCTATCTTTCATATTTGCATAAAAATCAGATAATGTAGATGTTACAGTATAGCCTGTATATTCTGTTGAATTCAATGAAGCTTCATAATATCTGGCTGTTAAAGTTTCTAGTAGGGGCTTGACATTTTTTAAGTAATCTTTAGCAGTACATTTTGAAACAACTAGATTACAATCAGTTCTAATTCCAACATCATTTGCTAAAGTATATATATGCTCTGCGATACCAAGTTCAGCAATTTTTTCAGAAAATATTACTTCTTTGCAATGAGATAAACTAACTTTTTTACTTATATGGCCATTGATTAATGAAACACCTGAATTTATAGAGCTACATTTTACGCTTGTAATTGTAGATCCAGAAGATTGTGATGAACCAGAAGAATCATCAGAAGAGCTACTTTTTCCTGTTTTAGCAAATTGGAGTGTTAATTCGATATTTTCATTATCTATAAAATCAATTCCAATGGCAACAACATATGCAAATTCCTCAATTCTTTTTGCATCATAACAACCTGTAAGATTAAATATTAAGATAATTAATATAAATAAAACGAGAAAATTTTTTAATATTTTTTTCATATTATTGTCCTTTCTCTTAATCAGTTAATGAAATGTCGTTAGTATGGTTTTTGTTAGTTATTTTTAGTTTTATATTTGCTAGTATTAATATTAAAATATTAATACCAAAGACATATATTAATATGACATTTTTTATTATAATAGAGAAAATAGTTTGATATTGAGCATAATTTTGTAATATTAGTGATAATCCTAAAATGATTGATCCAAAGCAATAATTTATCGGATTAGTATATTTTAAGTTTGTAAGTTTTCTTGATATATATATAATAAAAAATAAAGAAATACTAATATATGAAAATACTGATAATATCCATAATAAAATATATATAGCATTAGCATTATCAATAAATATTCCATATCTTGTAACTCTACTTAATAAGTAGATTGACAAATTTTCATTTGATTCTAAAATAAATGAAAATGATAATAGTAAACATATAATACTAATAAGTAAGTATATACCAGATATAATAACTGATATAACTGAAATTTTCTTCAAGTCAGCTTCATTTTTTAAAAATGGTTTTAAAAAAAGCAAATATGATAAACCTGAAAAACTAAATATATTTGTAGCACCAGTTATAAATGTCGTTTTTGCTCCATATCCGAGTATAGGAAATAGTCTTTCCACAACATAGTTAGGGGATATAAAAAGAGCAATTAGTATAAGTCCTCCAAATATTAATGGAGCAACTATTAATGTCACTTTTGATATGATTTTTAAACTATATCTACTAGAAAAACAAGCTAGTATTACAAAAAAAAGTACAATATAAATTATTGGTGAGTTATTAAAATATATAATTTTTAAATTTTCAGAAAAATTTCTAATTGTAAGTGATACTGTAACTAAAATTATTATTAAATGAATAATACCAACAATATTTTTCAGCAAGTTTTTGCCTAAATAACTAGAAACATCCAATATATCAGCATTTGGAAAATTTTTAAATAAACTTGAAATTAAGCATGCAAGTAATACTGCCAAAACTGATATAAAAATTACATTTATCCATGCAGAAGTACCTGTTGATAAAATTATTGATTTTGGGACATTTAAAATAATTTTATTAGCCATTATAATAGCAATAAGAGCAATTGCTTCTGCATTTTCTAATTTGGTTAAATTCATACTATTTTTGCCTCCAAGTCATACTTATTTTTCCTTGAGAATATTTCTTTTGGGCATGTAAGAATTTTGAAGTATATTCTCTTTTCCACATTGGAGAAACAAAATATGAAGAAATACTTCGTTTAGACCTATTTAACATATATGGTGATAAATATGGAGCTCCAAATGATTGTAATTTGCACATTAATAATAATTGAACAAATATACCAAATCCAATTCCAAGAAAGCCTGCAAGATATCCCAATATAATATAAACAAATCTATAAATTCTAAAAGTAAAATCCAAAGAAAAGTCAGGAATACAAAATGAGCAAATTCCAGTTATAGCTATAATAATTATTAAAACAGGACTAACGATTGAAGCAGATACTGCGGCTTGACCGAGTATAAGTGCACCAACAATTCCTATTGTTGAACCAAGTGGTGTAGGAACTCTTATTCCAGCTTCTCTAATTAATTCAAAAGAAATTCCCATAAGCAGTATTTCAATAAAAGTAGGAAATGGTACAGATTCTCTTGCTGCTGCAATAGTAAATAATAGTTCAATTGGTATTAGCTCTTGGTGATAATTAGTAATAGATATATATACACCAGGTAATAATAAAGACAGTACTATTGCTAATAATCTTATTATTCTTTCCAAGTTAGAAAAATAATGTTTTAAATTTAAGTCTTCAGGGGAAGCAACAAAATCAGTAAAAACACCA
Source organism: uncultured Clostridia bacterium (assembly GCA_934167365.1). GTDB lineage: Bacteria > Bacillota > Clostridia > TANB77 > CAG-508 > CAG-492. Next base: position 19,408 of record CAKPKU010000010.1, on the reverse strand, counting down.
GGCATTATTAAAACATATGGACTTCCATTTACAATTACAACAACCCTTCCTTCTAATAAATGATTAGCAGCTTTATCAGAGCGCTCTGTTGCAAGAATTTGAGGGAATAAGCTTTTTGGTGAATCTTGTATAAGTTGTTCTAATTGTCCTGATGAAATTAAAAAATCAATATTTAAACTAGTTATTCTGAAATTAACCTCTGAAACTAGATCAGGGTTAGCTAAATTTTTTAAATAGCATATTGCAACATTAGTTTTTGTAGTTTTTCCAACATTAACATGTTCAATTACTAAATTTTCATTATTGATAATTTTTCTTATAAGTGCAGTATTAGTTCTTATATTTTCAACAAATGATTCTCTAGAACCTCTTACAACAACTTCATTAGTAGGAGCCTCAATACTTCTTTGTTTGAACCCTTTTACATCTATATCAAATGCAATGCTAATAGAGTCTACAAATAGGACACAATCTCCCATATTAATTGAACTATAAACATCATCAAAAGTTTCTTTTATAGATACACTATTTTGAGGAAGAAGGAAGTTACTTATATTTTTTATTAAATCTTTTTCTTGCTGAAGTTGAAATTTTTTTATTTTCACATCATCAACTTTTTTTTCAGATACATATTTTTTCTGTTTTTTATTAAATGTATTTGCTCTGTTTTTCATCATCAAAGGAGAAAGAACAAATTCATTAATAGAAGCACTATCAACCATACCATCTAAATAAATTGCAAAAGCATTATAGTCTATATTATTAGAACATAATGTAAATTCACGAATAATAACATCATTACATATTAGTGAATTATATTTGTATTTTAGAAATTCTAAATTTTTATCAAGTTGGGTATTAATTTTGGTAGGTTCATTACTTGAATCTTGTGTTTCAGTTTTTTCATTAGAATTTTCTAGTGTAAAATTATAAGGTGTTTCTGGAGTATATTGAAAAGCACTTTTTAAAAAGTTTAAAAATTTACCCATAAAATCGATCCTTTCAAAGAAGTAAAATACAATTTATACTAGTATTAGCTAAAAATTCATAAATATACGCAAAATTTTATTAGTTTTGAAATTTAGGAATAATAAATATGAAATAAAATATGTGAAAAAAAGTTAAAATTATAGACAATAAAATAGTAGAATATCATAAAAATTAATGTATATCAATACAAAAAATAGAAAAAATAAAAAAAGTTTAATTTTTACAAAAAGGTCAAAGAATTACTTGAAAACTAGGTACTTTTGGTATACAATTGGAATGGTTTTGAATAAACCATTTTTTACAAGATGTTAATTAAACATCGGATTGGAGGAATTTTTTAATGTCAGTAAAAGTAGCTATTAATGGATTTGGACGCATAGGACGTCTTGCATTTAGACAAATGTTTGGAGCAGAAGGGTATGAAATCGTTGCTATAAACGATTTAACAAGTCCTAAAATGTTAGCTCATTTATTAAAATATGATTCAGCACAAGGTAGATATGAAAAAGCTGATACAGTTGTAGCAGGCGAAGATTCTATAACTGTAGATGGAAAAGAAATAAAAATATATGCAAAACCAAATGCAGCAGAACTTCCATGGGGAGAAATTGGAGTAGATGTAGTATTAGAATGTACAGGATTCTATACATCTAAAGAAAAAGCACAAGCTCATATTGATGCAGGAGCTAAAAAAGTTGTTATTTCAGCACCAGCTGGAAAAGACTTACCAACAATAGTATTTGGTGTAAATGAAAATACATTAACACCAGATGATAAAATAATATCAGCAGCATCATGTACAACAAACTGTTTAGCACCAATGGCAAATGCATTAAATAAATATGCACCTATTCAATCAGGAATAATGTCAACAATACATGCATACACAGGTGATCAAATGGTACTTGATGGTCCACATAGAAAAGGTGATTTAAGAAGAGCTCGTGCAGCAGCTGTAAATATAGTTCCAAATTCAACAGGAGCAGCTAAAGCAATAGGATTAGTTATTCCTGAATTAAATGGAAAATTAATAGGATCAGCTCAAAGAGTTCCAGTACCAACAGGATCTACTACAATATTAACAGCTGTTGTTAAAGGAAAAGATATAACAGTAGAAGGAATAAATGCAGCTATGAAAGCAGCATCAAACCAATCTTTCGGATATACAGAAGAATTATTAGTTTCTTCAGACATAATCGGAATTAAATATGGTTCATTATTTGATAGTACACAAACAATGGTTGCACAAATAGCAGAAGATTTATATCAAGTTCAAGTAGTATCATGGTATGATAATGAAAATTCATATACAAGCCAAATGGTAAGAACAATAAAATATTTTGCTGAATTAGGATAATATAAAATGTAGTAGTAAGACAAAGCCGTTTCAGCTTTGTCTTATTGCGACTAAAGGAGGATAAACATGAGTAAAAAAACAGTTAGAGATATCGACTTAAAAAATAAAAAGGTATTTGTAAGATGTGACTTCAATGTTCCATTAGATGAAAATGGAAATATAACAGATAATAGAAGAATTGTAGGAGCATTAGATACAATAAAATACCTTCTTGAACAAAATTGTAAAGTAATTCTTTGCTCTCACTTAGGAAGACCAAAGGGAGAGGTTAAACCAGAATTTTCACTAGCACCAGTTGCAAAAGAATTATCTAAATTGTTAGGTAAAGAAGTAAAACTTGCAAAAGATGTTATAGGAGAAAGTGCAAAAGAGCTAACATCTAATATGAAAGATGGAGATGTTGTATTATTAGAAAATGTTAGATTTGATTCAAGAGAAGAAAAAAATGACTCAGAATTCTCAAAAGAATTAGCCTCAATGGCAGAAATATTTGTAAATGATGCTTTCGGAACAGCACATAGAGCACATAGTTCAACAGCAGGAATAGCAGAATATTTACCAGCAGTATCAGGATTTTTAATTGAAAAAGAGCTAAAATTCCTAGGATCAGCACTAGAAAATCCAGAAAGACCATTTATAGCAATATTAGGAGGAAAAAAAGTTTCTGATAAAATAGGTGTTATAAATAGCTTATTAGAAAAAGTTGATACTTTGATAATAGGTGGAGCAATGTCATATACATTCTTTAAAGCACAAGGATATAATGTAGGAGATTCAATATGTGAATTAGATAAATTAGACATTGCAAAAGAATTAATGGCAAAAGCAAAAGAAAAAGGCGTAAAATTAATGTTACCAGTAGATACAAAGCTAGGAAAAGAATTTGATCCAAATACTGAAACAAAAATCGCAAATTGGAAAGAAATACCAGATGGATGGATGGGATTAGACATTGGACCAGAAACAATAAAAGAATATGTAAAAGAGCTTGAATCAGCAAAAACTGTAATTTGGAATGGACCTGTTGGCTTATTTGAGTATGATAAATTCGCAGAAGGAACAAAATCTATTGCAGAAAAATTAGCAAGTTTAAATGATGCAGTAACAATAATAGGAGGAGGAGACTCAGCAGCAGCAGTTGAAAAAATGGGATTATCAGATAAATTTACACATATTTCAACAGGAGGAGGAGCATCACTTGAATTTTTAGAAGGAAAAAAATTACCAGGTATTGAATGTTTACAAGATAAATAAGGAGGTCATTTATATGAGAAGAAAAGTCATTGCTGGAAACTGGAAGATGAATATGCTTCCAAATGAAACAATAAAAATGATAGATGAATTAACACCATTAGTAAAAGATACAAACAATGAAGTAATTCTTTGTGTACCATATACAGATTTGTTTTATGCATTATTAACAGCACAAGAAACAAATATAAAAATAGGTGCTCAAAATATGCACTGGGAAGAAAATGGAGCATATACAGGAGAAGTTTCAGGAAAAATGTTAAAATCAATTGGTGTTCAATATGTTATAATAGGACATTCAGAAAGAAGACAATATTTTGCTGAAACAGATGAAACAGTAAATAAAAAAATAAAAGCAGCATTTGCTAATGATTTAAAACCAATAGTATGTGTTGGAGAAACATTAGAGCAAAAAAATCAAGGATTAACAGAAGAAATTATAACAAACCAAACAAAACTTGCATTAGAAGGATTGACAAATGACCAAGTTCAAAATACAATAGTAGCATATGAGCCAATATGGGCAATAGGAACAGGAAAAACTGCAACATCAGAAGATGCTAATAATAGTATTAAAGCAATAAGAAATAAAATTGCAGAAATTTATGGCAATGATGTAGCAGAAAATGTAATAATTCAATATGGAGGAAGTGTAAAATCTTCAAATGCCAAAGAATTATTCAGTACATCAGACATTGATGGAGCCCTAGTTGGAGGAGCAAGTTTAAAAGCTGAAGAATTCAGTAAAATTGTTAATTACGATAAATAATCTTGCTAAATTTATTAATGTGTATAAAGGATGGTATAAAAAAATGGAGAAAAAAACTACAATGCTAATGATATTAGATGGTTTTGGTATTAACGAAAATGAAAAAGGTAATGCCGTTAAATTAGCAAACACACCTAATATAGATAAACTAATGAAAACATGTCCAACAACAGAAATTTACACAAGCGGACTAAATGTAGGATTACCAGAAGGACAAATGGGAAATTCAGAAGTAGGACATACAAATATAGGTGCTGGAAGAATTGTATATCAAGAGCTTACAAGAATTACAAAATCAATAGAAGATGGAGATTTTTTCAGTGTTCCAGAGTTTATTGAAGCAATAGAAAACTGTAAAAAAAATAATTCAAAATTACACATAATGGGATTATTATCAGATGGTGGAGTACACAGCCATATGCGTCATCTTTTTGGATTATTAGAGCTTGCAAAAAGAAGAGATTTTGAAGAAGTATATGTTCATTGTTTCTTAGATGGAAGAGACACACCACCTGCATCTGCTGAAAGTTATATAATGAAACTAGAAGAAAAGATGAAAGAAAAAGGTGTTGGAAAAATAGCTTCAATTTCTGGTAGATTTTATAGTATGGATAGAGATAAAAGATGGAACAGAATTCAAAAATCTTATGATGCTATGGTAAATGGAATTGGTGAAAAATCTGCATCAGCAATTACAGCAATTGAAAATTCATATCAAAAAGAAATTTTTGATGAATTTGTTGAGCCAACAGTAATTGTGAATGGGGAAACTCCAATTGCAACTATTTCAAAAAATGACTCTGTAATATTCTATAACTTTAGACCAGATAGAGCTAGAGAAATAACAAGAGTTTTAGTAGATAAAGATTTTTCAGATTTTGAAACTAAAAAAGACTTAAACTTATTTTTCGTATGTATGACACAATATGATGAAACAATGCCTAATGTTAAGGTTGCATTTAAACCAACAAAACTAATTAACACATTTGGCGAATATATAAGCAATAAAGGATTAACTCAATTACGTATTGCAGAAACTGAAAAATATGCACATGTTACATTTTTCTTTAATGGAGGAAACGAAAAACAATATAAAGGTGAAGATAGAATATTAGTACAATCACCAAAAGTTGAAACTTATGATATGCAACCAGAAATGAGTGCACCAGAAGTTACAGAAAAAGTTTTAGAAGCAATAAATTCTAAAAAATATGATGCAATTATATTAAACTATGCCAACCCAGATATGGTAGGTCATACAGGAAATTTAGATGCTGCAATAAAAGCAATTGAAGAAATTGATAAAGATGTAGGCAAGGTTGTAGAAGCAATAAGAGCAAATGAAGGTGTTTTACTAATAACAGCAGATCATGGTAATTCAGAGCAAATGGTTGATTATACAACAGGAGAGCCACAAACATCACACACAACAAATCCAGTGCCATTAATACTTGTGGGAATGGAAAATGCAAAAATAAAATCAGGGAAATTAGCTGATTTTGCACCAACAATGTTAGATATAATGGGACTTGAAAAGCCAGCAGAAATGACAGGTGAAAGTATTATAGTAAAATAGCTTATAATCTTTATATATTTAAAAAGAGAATATATGAAGTAATTATATATAATTTTCTAAAAATTCAATAATTTAGAAAATTAACAATACATTTATACAATATATTAGGAGGTAATATAAATGAAAAATTATTTAGAAATCGAAAGCGTAAAAGCATTAGAGGTATTAGACTCAAGAGGAAATCCAACAGTACAAGTTGAAGTTGTTACAATTGATGGTTCATGCGGTGTAGCAATGGTTCCATCAGGAGCTTCAACAGGAGCTTTTGAAGCTGTTGAATTACGTGATGGAGATAAATCAAGATATATGGGTAAAGGAGTTTTAAAAGCTGTTAACAATGTTAATGAAATAATAGCTCCTGAACTAGAAGGAATGAATGTATATGATCAAGCAAAAATTGATAAAAAATTAATTGAAATTGATGGAACAGAAAATAAAGGAAAATTAGGAGCAAATGCAACATTAGGTGTATCTTTAGCTGTTGCAAAAGCTGCTGCTAATTCTTTAGGATTAGAGCTATATAACTATATTGGTGGACCAAATGCAAAAACATTACCAGTTCCAATGATGAACATATTAAATGGTGGAAAACATGCTGATAACACAGTAAATACACAAGAATTCATGATTATGCCAGTTGGTGCAAAATCATTTACAGAATGTTTACGTATGTGTGCAGAAATTTACCATACATTAAAGAAAGTATTAAAAGAAAAAGGTTTAGCTTCAGGTGTAGGTGATGAAGGAGGATTTGCTCCAAACTTATCAAGTGATGAAGAAGCTTTAAAATTAATAGTTGAAGCAATTGAAAAAGCTGGATACAAACCAGGAGAAGAAGTTTGCTTAGCATTAGATGTTGCATCAACAGAAATGTATGATGAAGCTAAAAAAATAGGAAAAGAAGGAAATTATTATTTCTGGAAAACAAATGAATTAAAAACTCCAGATGAAATGATTGCATTTTTAGAGGATTTAGTTAATAAATATCCAATAATCTCAATTGAAGATGGTTTAGCAGAAGAAGATTGGGAAAACTGGTCAAAATTAACAGAAAAATTAGGAAACAAAATTCAATTAGTTGGTGATGATTTATTTGTAACAAATGTTAAGAGATTACAAAAAGGATTAGATAACAACATAGCAAATAGTATATTAATTAAATTAAACCAAATAGGAACATTAACAGAAACATTAGATGCAATTGAATTAGCTAAAAAGAATGGATATACAGCAGTTGTATCACACAGAAGCGGTGAAACAGAAGATACAACATTAGCAGATGTTGCAGTTGCAACAAATGCAGGACAAATCAAAACAGGTGCACCATGCAGAACAGATAGAGTAGCAAAATACAATAGATTATTGAATATCGAAAATCAATTAGAAGATGTAGCTGTTTATTTAGGTAAAAAAGCAATTGTTAAATAATAAATATAAATAAAAAGTGATAAAACACTAATGTTAACAATTTAAGAAAAAAGAAAGAAAATCAGAAAAATTGAGGATTTTCTTTCTTTTTAGTTTGCAAATATAAAAAATTCCCAACCATATTTAAGTTACCTTAAAAGCAGATTGGGAAATAATGTGATGAATAAGGCTAGCGAGCCTTATTCTTTATTTAAAAAGTCATATACAAGCTCAAGACCCTTGTTTAGAGAATCTTGCTTGGCATCAAATCGAGCCCTATCTTCTTGCTTTAGAATATCCAAGCATATATCTGAAAGATATATTGCAGTCTTCTGACCATAGCAAGTTTCATCAGAGATGAAATCGTATGCACAATCATACTGAAGATTTAATGCATTACCGTAGATGTGTGCAACAGCAGCTTTATATGTGGTTGTGCGACACGCATTGGTTGCTGCCTGTTGATACTTCTTGAAACTTTTTAAATAGGATTTCTTCTTCATAGAAGAAACCTCCTTTCATTAGAATAGTACTAATATATCACACAATAAAAATTATGTCAACAATATACAGGCATTTTTTTTGAAAGTGTAATAAAACATTTAAAAAGTGGTTTGATTTTCAGAGGAATAAATAATATAATGCATATGTAATATAATGAAGAGTTATATGTGAAAAGAAAAATTAAAGAGATATAAAATAGAAAATTATTGATTACAAGGGGGATTTTTTTATGAAATATATAAAAACATTACTAAAAATATTATTGTTTCTATTTCTTATAGCACTAATTATGAGTTTTGTGATTGAAAATATAGTTGTAAATACTTTTTCGCAAGAAATACTTTCTAGAAGGGTATCAGAATATTTACTAAATGAGATTGTTTCCGATGTTGATACAAACAATTTAGAAACAATAGATGATAGTATTAGAAATAGTGAAAGTACAAAGAAAATTACAGCTAAATTTATAAACACAGTAATACAAAATATTGTAAATAATGAAGAAATAGAAATGAATATTGAAGATGATGTAGATACGTTAATATTAGAATATATGCCAGATAAAATTTCAAATGAAAAACTACGAAATATGAGAGCAAATATAGTAAAAAAGATTACAAATACAGAGGAAAGACTACAAGATAATCTATTATACAGTTTTGGAGATAATTATTTAATAATTTTAACAACATATAATATAATTACAAATATTTATTTTAGAATAATTATAGCAATCTTATCACTTATAGATATAGTAATTTTATGTATTTGGGAAAAATATAAAGTATTAAGAACAATAAGAAATATTAGCATAATAATAACAATAGTTATGTTAGGAACATTTATACTTATTAAAATGCTTTCTAACTTTATTGATCAACGATTGGCAGGAGGTTGGTTGCAACAAGTAAATACAAATGCAGTAATCATATCTATTGTAATAGCAAGTATAACTACAATATTATTAATTATAATAGATAGAATTGTAAATTTAAAATTTAAAAAAGATGAATCAAATGCATAAATTTGAGAGGAGATTGATATATGGAAAAATGGCTAAAATGGGCAATAGAAATACAAAGTTTGGCACAAGCAGGATTAGCATATACAAATAATGTTTATGATATAGAAAGATACGAAAGACTAAGGAAAATATCAGCAGAAATGATAGCTGAAAAAAGCAATATAAATTTAGATAAAGTAAAAGATTTATTTTGCAATGAAAAAGGCTATCAGACACCAAAAATAGACACAAGGGCAGTTATATTCAAAGATAATAAAATTCTATTAACTCACGAAAATGATGGAACTTGGTCATTACCTGGTGGATGGTGTGATGTATTAGAAAGCGTTAAATCAAACACAATAAAAGAAGTAAAAGAAGAAACTGGACTAGATGTTGAAGCAATTAAAGTAATTTCTATACAAGATAGAAATAAACACAATAAACCAATATATGCTTACGGAGTTTGCAAGGTATTCGTTTTATGCAAGGTTACTGGTGGAAAATTTGTAGAAAATATCGAAACAACTGAAATCAGATATTTTTCATTAGATGATATACCAAGCAATTTAGCAGAAGAGAAAACAAATAAAGAACAAATTGAAATGTGTTTTAATGCGTATAAAGATGAAAATTGGCAAACTCAATTTGACTAAAAAGTATTTGATTTAAGTAATAGAAATAAAAAATTTTAAAATCAATATTAATTGTTTTAGTAAATAACAAATCATATAATTTTATGGTATTAAGAATAAATAGCTGTTTTTGAAAAGAGGTAAAAAGTATGATAGATTTAAAGAATTTACAAAAAGAAATATATCAAAATAAACTAAATAAAGGATTTAACGTTACAGATATAAATAAAGAGTTTTGCTTAACTTATGGAGAGGTTGCTGAAGCATATGAAGCTTGGAGAAAAAAGAAAGATGATTTAGGTGAAGAATTAGCTGATATTGTTATATATGTATTAGGGTTATCAGAAATATTAAACATAAATTTAGAAGATGAAATACAGAAAAAAGTATATAAAAATGCCAAAAGAGAATATAAAGTCATTGATGGAGTTAATACTAGAATTAAAGAATTTGAAGATTAGTCTAAAGGGTAGATGTATGTATAATTTAGAATTTATAAAACAAAATAGCAGATTACAATTCTGCTATTTTTGCAATTCACGATAATTATTTCCCCATTGAACCATAGAATATAAAACAGGCTCTAAACTCCATCCAGTTTCCGTAAGCGAATACTCAACTCTTGGTGGTACTTCAGCAAAAACTTCGCGGTGGACCAAACCAGATTTTTCCATATCTCTTAAATTATTTGTAAGAACTTTTTGGCTAATTCCATTAAGTGATTTTCTAAGCTCTCCAAATCTTTTTGTACCAGTTAATAAATCTCTAATAATTAAAATTTTCCATTTATCTCCAATAAGTCCCATTGTAATTTCGACAGGACAAGTAGGTAATTCTTGCTTCATTATAAATCAACTCCAATCTTAAAAGAAATTATAACAAAATATAAGTGATATGTAAACAGCAAGAAAAACAATAATAGTTCCAATTAGAATATAATATTCTAAAAATATATGTGTAAGAAAAATCTAAAAAAATTTTGTGTTGCAGAGCATGCTAAAATTCTTAAAAGTTACTTTTAGGTAACTATGGAACAAAAAAGTGCCTACTTTACAAAGTAAGAAATGGTAAGTAAAATAATTATAGAAATTGAAAATAGAGTAGCTACTAAATTCAATAAATATGAATATGAGGAGTGTAAGAATATGGAAATTTCAAAAGTTAATTTAGGAAAAGGATTTATAGATGTTTATAATTTTGGAGATATAAAATTACATTGTTATCAAACAAATGATTTAATGAATGATGAAAGTTATATTTTAGAAAATGAAGAGAATTTATTATTACTTGAATTCCCAGCATTTTATGATAACCTAGAAGAGTTTGAAAAATATGTGAAGAGATTAAATAAAAATATAGTTGGAAAAGTATTTTCAGATCATCCAAATGGTGGTACAATTCTTCAAGATGTAAAAGGATATGCTTCAGAAGGAACAATAAAATCAATGAAGGAAGGAACAATTCATAATTTAGTAACAGGATTTGAAAAATCATTTAATGGAGCTTTTGCAAAAGAATTTCATAAAATAACAGATGTTTTAAAGGATGAAAATATTAATATTGGAGGGTTTGAATTAAAAATAATATATCATGATGAAAATATTGAAATTGAGTTTCCACAAAAATAAAATAACTATATAGAATTATGCGGATTAAAGTGTAATGGATGTATGAGCCAAGAAATTATAGAAAAGTCAATAAAATGTAAATTAAATCAGCCTAAAAGAAAAAATTTAAGACAGCAATGTAATTGTCTTATGGGAAATGACATTGGTAGTTACAATACATGTGGACATTTATGTAAATATTGTTATGCCAATACTAACAAAGCATTAGTTATTGAAAATAAAAAAAAGCATAATGAAAATTCTCCGTTTTTGATTGGAAATAATGAAGCGGAAGACAAAGTAACAGAGGCAAAGCAAAAAAGTTGGATTATTTGTGAAAATGAGCAAATTAGTTTTATATAGAATAAAAAATAGCAGAGCAAAAATCTGCTATTTTTTGTATAAAGAAAGTTATATTAGTTTATATAATGGTGGACTGGAATTGAATGATTAAACAATGATAAAAACTTTATAAATCATTGACAAAAATAATAATATGATATAAATATAATTTGAATACATTTTTGTTAAGATTTTTTATAAATTGGGAGAATATAGAAATTATGAAAAAGAAATTTATAATTATATTTAGTTTGGCGTGTATTATTATTTTAACTGTTGTTATATATGTATTATATGTTTTTAATTATATTCCGCACAAAAAGTATACTAATAAAGATTTTAATATTAAAACATATATAAGTAGTGTAGATAAAGATGAAGATGGCATAGATGACCAAACTGATATTTTAAATAATGTAAGAAAATATATTGCATCAAATCCACAATATAAAAGTAAATACTATGAAACAGGATATCCAGATGATCAGTATGGAGTGTGCACTGATGTTGTAGCATTTGGACTTAAAGATGCTGGATATGATTTAATGCAATTGGTTAATGAACATATTGAGTCAAATAGAAATTTGTATAATATTGATGCTATAGATAAAAATATAGACTTTAGAAGAGTTAAAAATTTAAAAGTGTACTTTGATAATAATGCGATTTCCCTAACAACTGATATAAACCAAATAGAAGAATGGCAAGGTGGAGATATTGTTGTATTTAAAAAACATATTGGTATAGTATCAGATAAAAGAAATAAAAAAGGAATTACTTTTGTAATTCATAATGCAAATCCATATCAAAGTGATTATGAAGAAGACATATTAGAATATCGAGATGACATAGTTGGTCATTATAGAATTAGTTAATATATATAATATGTCTTTAATATGAGAAGAAAAAATATGTAATGGAGAATACAATATGACAATAATTGAAATAGATAATAGAACAACAACGCTGATAAATGAATTATTAGAAGTTTGGGAAGATTCTGTAAAAGCAACACACTTATTTTTATCAAATGAAGAAATAAATAAAATAAAAGAATATGTGCCACAAGCATTAAAAGAAGTATCTCATTTAGTAATTATAAAAAATGAAAAAGATATACCTATTGCATTTATGGGGATAGAAGGTACAAAACTTGAAATGTTGTTTATTAAAAATAATGAGAGAGGAAAGGGCTTAGGAAAACAATTATTAACTTACGGAATAGAAAACTATAATGTTAATGAATTAGTAGTTAACGAACAAAATCCAAATGCAAAAGCATTTTATGAACATTTAGGTTTTAAAGTATATAAAAGAGCAGATCTAGATGAACAAGGTAATCATTATCCAATTTTATATATGAACTTGGAAAATAAATAATAAGTTGTTGTTGAGGTTAGATTTCTAATTATATAAAGAAAGGTTGAAAAATAAGTGATTGAAATAGTAGAATATAAGAATGAATATGCAAAAGATTTGTCGGAAATAATACTAGATAATATGTATAAAATTAATATTAAAGAGCATGGAAAAGATATAATAGATAGAATTTCAAAGTATTTTACGGAAGATGAAATAAAGAAAAATTTTCCACAAAGAACTACATGCTTAGTAGCATTAAAAAATGAGAAGGTTGTTGGTACAGCAAGTATTGATCGATATAAAGGTGATAAAACAGGAAAAAAGTACATTGTATTAACAGTATTTGTAAAAATAAAAAATCATCGACAAGGAATAGGAAAAGAATTAATTGAAAATATAGAAAAAATTGCAGTAAATGTTGGGTGTAAGGAGCTAGTAATACCTTCTTCTGTTTACGCTTGTGAATTTTACCGTAAATTTGGATTTGATTATCTAGATGGAAAGAAAATTCAAAATGAAGATAAGGAATATATTTTAACAAAAAAATATTAATTGATTGCTAGAGGCAAATTACAATTTTTTAAGCAGATAGTTAGTTGATAATTATCTGCTTTTATGTTAGTATAATAAAAATTAGATAATAATTTTTTATGATTGGAGGAACATTATGTCAGAAAAAGATAAAATGTTAGCAGGAGAATTATATGATGCTAACTATGATAAAGAGCTAATAGAAGATAGATATAAAGCTAAAGATATTTGTTTTGAATATAATAATCTAAAGCCATCAGATTCTGAAGGTAAGAATAAAATAATAAAAAAATTATTTGCAAAAACAGGAGAGCAAATAATAGTTGAACAAAATTTTTGGTGTGATTATGGTTATAATATTTTTGTTGGAGAAAATTTTTATATGAATCACAATTGTATAATCTTAGATGGTGCAAAAGTAGAGTTTGGCGATAATGTATTTATAGCACCTAATTGTGGTTTTTATACAGCAGGACATCCTTTAGATTATAAAACCAGAAATAAAGGATTAGAATATGCAAAGCCAATCAAAGTAGGAAATAATGTATGGATAGGTGGAAATGTAATTGTGCTTCCAGGAGTAACTATTGGTGATAATGTTGTAATAGGTGCGGGAAGTGTTGTAAATAAAGATATTCCTTCAAATAGCGTAGCAGTTGGAAATCCATGTAAGGTTATAAAAGAAATAAAATAAGAACGATAATTTGTATAGGAGATGATATACAATGTTATTAAAACAATCGAAGGCAAATCTAAAAAGATTTGTTTTTTTCTTTAAAAGTATTATAAAATAAATTTAGGAAAGTTTCAAATATAAATGTATAATCTAAAAAATGAAAGGCATAAAAAGAAAGCATAAAAGTAGAAAAGTTTTTGAAAGTAAGGTATAATCAATGGGTATTTGAGAAGTTGAAAAGCTACTTGAAAGAATAAGAGCTACTTTAAGAAGAGTGCAAATAATATAAAGAATCAAAATAATAGAAGAGGTAAAAGATGAAAGAAAAGTTAAAAGAATTTATTGTTAAAAATTTAAAATGGATTGTATTATTTATTTGTTTAATAGGATTTTTTTCATTAGCAGAAGATGTATTTAATAAAGAGATAATGAATGGAGATATAGTTGGATATAAATTAGTATCAACATTCTTAATATCAGATTTTACAACACCAATAGCAAAATTTATTACTAATTTTGGAGGAGCAATAATCTTGATTGGATTGACTTTTATGCTGTTTATTTTTATAAAAAATAAGAAAATAGGTGTATCAATAATTTCAAATTTGGCAATAATTACAGTATTAAATCAATTATTAAAAATAATAGTACAAAGACCACGCCCAACAGAGTTTAGAATAGTAGAAGAATCAGGATACAGTTTCCCATCAGGACACTCTATGGTAAGTATGGCTTTTTATGGATATTTGATATATTTAATTTATAAATATGTAAAAAATAAATATTTAAAATGGATATCTATTATATTATTAAGCATACTAATATGCTTTATTGGAATAAGCAGAATTTATCTAGGTGTACATTATACAAGTGATGTTTTAGGTGGATTTTTTATATCTATATCATATTTAATTATATATATAAGTGCGGTTAATAAATTTTTTATAGAGCGATGAATTGAAGTTAATAAAATTATTAAAAATAATAAAAAGGTATTGACCGATAGCGACTACCAAAGTATATAATACAAAAGAATAATTAAGATAGGGATGAATAATTATGAGAAAAGATTTAGAAAACAAAATCAAATTTTGTAGATGCACCAATTATTGAAGAATATCCATTAACATTAGAATGTAAAGTGGATTCTTTTGAAAATGGAGAGTTAATAGGAACAATTGTAAATTGTTCAATTGATGAAGAGTATTTAGATGAAAATGGAAATATTGATGTTGATAAAATGGAAATAATTACATTTGATATGGTAAGCAACACATACCGAGTATTAGGTGAAGTAGTTGGAAATGCTTTTGAAGATGGATTAAAATTAAAAGATTAAGTACTGAATAAAAGAAAAAATTGGTTATTGATATAAAGAAATGGACTGATAGTTTAAAATAAATTTCAAAAAATGAATCACTGTATTTTAAGGTGATTCTTTTTTTGTAGAAAAATGGTTAAAAAACAAATTTTAATATAGAATTTCAAGAAAGATATAAAATTATTTAGAAAATTTGGAAATAATATATACAAATATTTGTTCTTGTTATATAATTAACCCCATAGTTCAAATATGAAGAAAAGGAGAAGTTTATATGCAGCGATTAATGTTATAAGAGCTAAATTTAATAAAAAGGATGTGTTCTTATGGACAATAAAAAAAATGAAATTATTCTATTTGAAAACCAAGGAGTAAAATTAGAAGTAAATGTGAAAGATGAAACAGTATGGCTTAATTTAGAACAAATGTCTGAATTATTTGCAAGAGATAAATCAGTTATATCAAGACATATAAAAAATGCATTATCTGAAGAATTAAAAGATGAACAGGTTGTTGCAAAATTTGCAACAACCACTCAACATGGATTTATGGAGGGAAAGACACAAACGCATATGGTAGATTACTATAACCTTGATATGATTATTTCTATTGGATATCGTGTAAAATCAGCACAAGGTATTGCATTCAGAAAATGGGCAAATAAAATTTTAAAAGATTATATGTTAAAAGGATATGCTATAAATCAGAAAAGACTGGATTACCTAGAAAAAACTGTAAAGTTAATTGACATAGCTAACCGTATGGATGAAAGATTAGAAGCTGGAGATGCTAAAGAAATTTTAAAAGTAATTGGTGAATATTCAAAGGCATTAGATTTATTAGATGACTATGATCACAGAACTTTAAAGAAAATAAATGGAAATGTAGATAATAGAAAAGTAGAATATAAAGAATGTTTAAATATAATTAATAAATTAAGATTTAATGAAGAAAGTTCAATATTTGCAGTCGAAAGAGATAATGGATTAGAGTCAATTATTGGAAATATTTATCAAAGTTTTGCACGGAGAAGATATTTATAAAAGCGTAGAAGAAAAAGGAGCAAATTTTTTGTATTTAGTTGTGAAAAATCATGTGTTTGTAGATGGAAATAAAAGAATTGCAGCAACATTATTTATATATTTTTTAAATTATTATGATATATTATATAAAAATGGTAAACAAGTAATTGATAATAACACATTAGCAGCATTAACGTTATTAATTGCAGAGTCAAACCCTAAAGAAAAAGAAGTAATTATTGATTTAGTAATGAATTTTTTGAATAATGATTAAAAAATTATAAAAAAAGTTAAAAACATTAAAAATACACTTTTTATAAAAGTAAAATTATGAAGGGAGAATACACATGTTACACAAAATGAAATTAAATGAAAGTCCATTTGAAAGAATAAAAAATGGAACAAAAACAATAGAATTTAGATTATATGATGAAAAAAGGCAACAAATAAAAATAGGAGATAAAATAGAATTTTCAAAATTACCAGATTTACAAGAAAAGTTACTAGTTGATGTTATTGATTTATATAGAGAGAATAAATTTGAAAATTTATTCAGAAAATTATATTCTGATGAAGAAGAAATAATACAAAAAACAAAAGCAATGTATAAAATATATTCACCAGAAAAAGAGCAACAATATGGCATTTTAGGAATTAAAATAAAAATTAATGTAGATAATTTAAAAGAAAACATTGAAAAATTCATTCCTTATAATGAACAAGAACAAGTTGAAAGAAAAATAATGTTAGATTACATTAGAGACTTCAATGATACATTAACTAGAAAAAACGAATATGGACATTTCACAAGCTCTGCATTTGTACTTAATAAAGAAAGAACAAAAATATTAATGATATATCACAAAATATATAAATCATGGGCATGGGTAGGAGGACACAGTGATGGAGATAGTGACCTTTTATATGTTGCAATGAAAGAAGCAAAAGAAGAAACTGGAATAAAAAGTGTGGTTCCAATTTCTAATGATATATATTCACTAGAAATAATTAATGTAAATGGACATGAAAAAAGAGGTAAATATGTGGGTTCACATGTTCACCTTAATGTAACATATTTATTAGAAGCAGATGAAAATGAGGAAATACATATTAAAGAAGATGAAAATAGTGGAGTTAAATGGGTTTCTATTAATGATATATTAAAAGAAACATCCGATTTATGGGTACGAGATAGAGTTTATACTAAAATAATAGAAAAGATGAAAAAAGATGGTATTATTAAAAATAACTAATATATCAATATAAAATCAAAAAATACTATAAAATAATTATATAAAAGAATATGAAATTTAACTTTAAACTTCATATTCTTTTCCTTGATATAAATTCTTTTCACTCAAAATTCTATCAACACCATTCAATACCAATTTCTTATGCGCATTCCACTCAGGTGCAATTAACAAACCTTTTGGAGCATCACCACTTATTCTATGAATTACAATATTTGGCGAAATATGTGTTAATATAAATACAACACTATTTAAATAATCATCAAGCTCTAAAGGCTTATAATTTCCACTATAATACATATCAGCTAGTTTAGTATTTTTTATAACATATGTTGAGTGAATTTTTAGCCCTTGAATATTATGATTATTTATAAATTTAACAGTATTTTCTAAATCAATATTTGTTTCACCAGGTAATCCAACCATTATATGAGTTACAACATCTATATTGTATTTATTTAAAATAGCTACTGCCTTCGAAAATTGTTGACTATTATAGCCTCTATTTATTAATAAACCAGTTTTATCATTTGAAGTTTGAAGTCCTAATTCAACCCAAACATAATATTTTTCACTAAATGATTTTAATAATTTAACAATTTCTTCATTTATACAATCAGGGCGTGTGGCGATAGCTAAAGCTACAATTCTATCATCTATTAGTGCTGAATTATACTTTTTCTTTAAATTATCAATAGTATCATACGTATTTGTAAAATTTTGGAAATATGCTATAAATTTATTTGCTCTTTTACATTTATAACTTGAAAAATATGATTCTACTTGAGATTTAATGCTTTTTAATGAATTTAAATGTTCACCAGATCCATGTTCACTGCAAAAAATGCAACCTCCTATACTTACAGTTCCATCTCTATTTGGACAAGTAAAACCACCATCTATACATATTTTTAAAGTACGCTCTCCAAATTTACTTTTTAAATATTCAGTTAAACGATTATATCTTTTTAAATTTTCCATAAAAATAAATATAGCAAAAAATGTAAAAAAAAGCAACAAAAATGAAAAATTAACATAATATATAGTATAGTATTAATCAAAATACTATATGGGAGGTGACTTGTATGGAACCACAAGAAACAATTTATTGTTATAATAAAGAAGAAAAATGCTGTTTCAAAAATAAATGCTTAGCAATTGTGGCAACAATACTAGTAACAGCTTTCGCAGTGGTAATTGGACTAATAATAGGAGCATCTATTGTCGGAGCAGTACTAGAAGCTTTATCAGCAGTAATAGTATTAGCAGTAGTTTTAGGTTTATTATTAATACTAACTATTATATTTATGATTTGTAACAGAAAGAAAAAAGCAAAAAAATGTTGTTGTTACAATCAATGTAACTAATTATAAAATTTATAAATAGCAATATGATATTAAGGTTAATCAGATAAAAGCTTTGAAAGAAAGGCTTTTATCTGAAAATATAAAAATTCACATAACATAAATAGAAAAAACACATTGCAAAAATACAATGTGTTAAAATGAAAACATAAAATTTAGAAAGCTATTTTTCGCACTTTTGATTGGCTACTGTGCATGAGGTCTTACAAGCACTTTGACAAGATGCTTGACACTTACCGCAACCGCCGTATTGTAAAGATTCCTTTAAAGAACCTTTTGCAATTGTTTTTATGTGTTTCATAGATAACCCTCCTAAAAAAATAAAAAAATATAGGATTTTTTGACATGCATATTTAATGCATAATGGCTGGGGTACTGTGATTCGAACACAGGAATGTCGGAGTCAGAGTCCGATGCCTTACCGCTTGGCGATACCCCAAT
>CAKPKU010000009.1 GCA_934167365.1 uncultured Clostridia bacterium | reverse complement strand
AAATTTTATTATAAGATACAAAAATACTATCTAAAGCTTGCTCTGAATCTCTGAACATTTTTCATCACTTCCTTACTATATAAATTTATTAATGCTAGTTTACAAAGCATTAATAATTAGCAAAATATATTTTGCTCGAATATAGGTAGTATTTTTTAGTACCTAATATTCGCCAGCGTGGTGTATTGACACCATTTTTGCTGTTTAGAGAAAAATCCCTAAAACCCTTTTTAGCTCTCCGAGGGAAATTTTTTATTCATTTTTTCATAATTTTTGTTTAAATTTTAGGAAAAGTGTGAACAAAAAATTCAAACTTTTCCTATTTACAATTGTTATAATTTATATTATAATTTTATTAGATTTTAAGATTGAGTTAGCAAATAGTTTGGTCGCTTATGCTAACTTTTTCTTTTGCTTTTATTTTTTCTGCAATTGAAATTCCATAACACATTTCATTCAAAACTTCAACAATTTCATCTGCAATTTCTGTATCATTTTCAGTAGATAACTGTTCAATTAATTGCTCTTTATTATATCTTGTTGTAATAACAATTGGTAATTCATTATCATATCTATTACTAATAATTTTATATAATTTTTCTAAAGCCCATTTGCTTAAATTTTCACTACCAAAATCATCAATAATTAACATATCTACATTAGAATATAGTTCAGTAATTTCATTTTCAGAGAGTTCATTTTTATTAAATGATTCTTTAATTTTATCAATTATAGAACTACTTTTTTCCATTAATACAATTTTGTTTTGTTCAATCATTTTATTAGCAATACAAGCTGCTAAATATGTTTTTTCATAACCTATATTTCCATAAATAATTAGTCCATTTTTTATCTCTGATTCAATACATAAATCTGTGAATTTTATTAATTGATTTATAATAGATGTATCTTCATATATATAACTAACATTTTCAAAATTATAGTTTTGTAATCTCTTTTTCATATAGTTATCTTTATAAATATTATTTATAGTTTTTCTATACTTCTCTTGTCTTTGTTTTTCTTCTTGTTCTAAATCAAATTGTTTCCAAAATTGAATTGCTTTTTCACAATTACATCTTTCATATTCAATCAGGTTTTTATCATAATTTACATATAAATAATCAAATCCAATTGGTTTTAAATTTTTATTACAGAATCCACATTTTGTACCTTCATTGGTGATAACTTTATAATTTAAATTCTTTAAATCCACTTCTATTCTCATCTCCTTCTTTTTCTATTTTATTTCTAATCTTTTTCTCTTCTTTAGTGTTACGTTGCGTTACTGTAACGTTACTTTTTTCTTTTCCACTTTTCTTTTTTTCACGATATTTTTGCTGTCTTATGCAATTTTGTAATCTGATTTCTTCAAGTTTATCTGCACTTTGATACTTAGACCAATTTTTAATTTTATAAAAATTATCTTCTATAATAATCATTTTTAATTCTTCAAATTTCTCCAAACATTTTGTGATTTTTTTCCTAGACTTTCCCATAATCTTTGAAAATTCATCAACAGTCATTGGTTTATCTTCCGTTATTGCTAATCTACCTTGATAATTACATTTCATTGCTATTGTTAAAAGTTGTATCCATGCTCTAATTAGTGTATCTCCATCCCTTTCACTTTCTAGCAATTTTATTTTGTTATTATCAAAAAAATTTGTAGATAATTTTAGCCATTGTAAATCTGCCATATCCTCCTTTCCTCACTTTCTTCAGAATCTAATCTATTGATTCTTGTTCCATTTTTGTTAAATATTCATCTAAAGCTTGTACTCTAAATAAATATTTTCCACCAACTTTAGAACATGGTATTTGTTTTTTCCTTACAAGTTGATTTATCAACCAGTATGATATTCCTAAATACTCAGCTGCCTCTTTCATTGTTAATGTTGTCCTTTGTACTTTTTGTAGTTCCATAATATCACCTCCTATTTTTTTGTAATTTAATATTGACTTTTGTTAACAAATGTATTATATTGATTATAGTTAACTTTGTAAATACTTTTTAGGTTATTTTGATAGCAGGTTAACTTTAGTACTTTTAAATAACTGTTAACGGAGGAGTTATGAAAGAAGATAAAATAAATAGTAATATACATCTCTCTATTACTAGTGAAGAAGAAATCCAACATATCACACTATTGTATGGCAATCCAAATCGTAAATTACCTAAAGGTGTTTCAGTTCTAGATATTATAAAAGATTGCTTAACTGAAGATGAATATAAAGAGTATGAAGAATTATTTACTCAACGTATAAAAACTAAACCTTTTACAAATGAAATAAAAAGAAAGATAGATCATTTAGATATCCCTAAAAAGTTACATTACTACGAATTAGGCGAACTCTCAAATTGTCATTTCTTTATAAAAAATCATTTTTCAATTTGTGATACTGGAACAAATTTAATTGATTTTTTAAATACAAATTTCTCTAACTTTGATGAATATTTTGTTTGGTTTACTAAATTTTTTACTTCTTATATAAAATATTTTGAAAAAAGTGATATAGATAATTTAAAGATTGATAAGGTTTATAGTTATAGTGAAATTGAAAATTTAGGAAAAAAATATTTCAAATTAATAAAAAGAGATGCCATAAAAGTTCAACAAATTTACTCTAAATTTGTTGATTACATTTTCAACAAACATCCTCTTGAAAATTCAAGAGCAATGACTAATAAGATACGTTTTTATATTTATTACACTTCACATTTTAAAACATTAAAGCAATACGTTACTAATTTTCAAATAGATAATGCTTTTAATTATAAAATCTTTCCTGAATATCTTGAAAATAGTGAAGAAAAATTGTTAGATTTTTTCACAACCGGGCAACATTTTGCTGATGTATATGTCGAAACTAATGCAACAAGTTCTAGTGTTTATACCATACTTTATATTACATTATTTAAATTTGTAGAAGAAGATAAAAATATAATAAAAAAGTGTAAGAACTGTGGTAAATACTTTATAACAGATAATCCTCGCATTAATTATTGTAATAATTTGTTCAAAGAAAAACAAACTTGCAGGAATATTGGTAATCAAATTGCCCAAAGAATTAAGCAAGAAAACGAAATTGTTTATGGCAAATATCGTAAGATTTATGCAAAAAAAGCTATGCTAGTAAAACGTAATCCTGATATAGAAATTTATAAAAAAGATTATGAGAAATGGAAAATGGAAGCTAAAGAATTTATGGATGCTATTAGGGCAGAAAAGAAAACTTATAATGAATTTGATAAGTGGCTAGAAGAAAACACATAAGGGAAAAGTTATTGTTTTTCCTCTATGTGTTTATATCCTTTTTTATTATATTTACTCTTCTCTAAATAACTCTATTGTATCTGTTATTGACAAATTTAATAATGCATTTTTTTCTTCAAGTTTACATGTAAAGCACTTGAAAATTGCTTCCTCTTTTACAAGCTCAAACTTTTCACTATATGAAAAATAGTAATTATTATCTATTTCCAATATCGGAAAATGTTCAAAAATAAGTTTAGTATCATTAAATCTAAAATTTTTATAAATCATATTTAATTTTTCTTTTTCACTTATTACTTTAATCTTTTCTTTTTCTAAATGTATTATTTTATCATATACATTACAATATATCATCCTCTCAATTATATATAATACTAGATTAAATTTTTCAACAGAGTCTACTAATTCTTTTGGAATTTTCTGTTCATAAACATTTTTTAAAAAATCATCGTTAAATCCATGTATAGGAAATAATTTTATACTTTCTTCAATAATCTTTTTTCTTTCTTGAAAATATTTATTTAATAATTCTCCTTTTCCAGCCATAATTCTCATGTTATTTATAAATCCTATGTAACCTAATTTTTCAGATAATTTGTTATATTTATATACTGTTTTAACATCACCTTTAAAATCCTCTGAATTAAACAACGACATTATTTCTTTTAATATCATCTCATTAATTTCTGTAGAGCTTTTAACATATTGCTTTATGTCTTCATTATTAATAATTAACTCACAGACTTCTTTTGAAATAATTGAAAAATCATTAGCTTTATATATATTATTAATTATTTGCATAGCTACATTAGGTGCAAAAAAATGATAAAATTCTTTTCCGTCCACAAAAGAGAAAAAAAAGCTATATTTTACATTTTTTCTGAGTTGAATAACTTTTTTATATTTTTCAATTAATTCTTTTACTTCATCCTTTTCTTTTATGCAATTAGAAAACTGCAATATACAGTCATATAAGTTCATCCCTAATTCTCCTTTAATTTATAAAACATTACTTTCGACAAAAACATATAACAATTTATTATATCATGTTTTTGTACATCAACTTTTTTTCTCCCATGTATTATATCATTTCTAGCATCTCTTATTTTATTGTAAGTATCAAATTGTTCCTTTGTATAATTAATATTTAACTTTTTAAGCATAGATTCAAATCTATTTTTTAGAGAGGCAGAAGATAGTGTCCAATTCAATTTATTTTTCATTTCAGTTGCAATTTCATTATTATGATATTTTTCTTCTATATAATCACTTATACTATTAAATATCTCTCCAGCTTCTTCATGTTGTATAAAAAAAGATTCTCCTTTTTCTCCATTAGCACAATATTCAAGGGCTATATTCAAATACAAAACACATTTACTTAAATCTACATTAATTTCTTCAATTCCTTTGTTTAGCCAATAAATAGCATTTGATAGATTGTCTTTTTTATCTGTATTATTTAATATTAATTGATTTATTTCATCGTTGTACACTACAAGATCACATTTAGGTTCTAAATAACCATAATTTTTTATAATTATTTCTCTATTTGACCCATACACACTTTGATTGTTTTCAAAAATATTAAAAATATAAAATTTTTCTCCCAACCTATAATCAATAAAAATTTTTCTAATGTCCCATTCATTTATTTCTTCTTTTTCATTATATAATCTATAGAAGTAACTATTTTTTTCAATAAGTTGCATTACATTTAATGTACTCTCAATTTTTTGTAAAGCTATTCTTTGAGCTTCTGCTATAGTTTCTGCAGTCACATATGTAGAAACATATATATATTTTTTTGAATCAGGCTTGATTTTTTTTATTTCAACATCTTCTATCTCTTTTGAAAATACTATATCACCTATTTGTAATGCATCATCTATTATTTCAAAATTATTCAATGTAGTAATATACTTATATTTTTTAACATTTCTTTTTTCTTCATCTACATTACCTACTTCAAAAGCATTTGTTATATTTGACATTACTTTCATCATTTCTTGAGGTGTTATTTGATTAAAATATATTTCATCCAT
Organism: uncultured Clostridia bacterium; assembly: GCA_934167365.1. GTDB lineage: Bacteria > Bacillota > Clostridia > TANB77 > CAG-508 > CAG-492. The sequence goes on along the minus strand of CAKPKU010000009.1, from coordinate 26,479 downwards.
CATAAGAGTTTCTAATAAAGTTACTTGTATTGGTTCTATAATTACTTCCAATTCATCACTAACTTTTTCTATTTTTCTTATATTACCGAAATCATTATACATATTATCCTTATATTCTATATTAATATCTACATTGGTTAGGTAATTGACATCTTTTAATTTATCTCTATCTATTTTATCTATTTTGAATTTTGTATATGAAGTAGCTATACTAGGTGAACAATACAGTACAGAAGTACTTGTATTTATTCTATAATCTATATCATTAAAATCTATATAAGATTTTGACTTATATTTAGGTTGCATTGTATTTTCATCTGTTACAATAAAATACTTATCACATTCTACTATATTTTTAGTCTCTTTTAGCTTTTCTAAACCTTTTTTTATCACAAAATATTGATTACCTTTATTAACTTTATTTATTTTATCTAATAAGTTTATATATTCTTCTTTTGTTAGATTTAATATCTTTTTATTTTCTATATCAAATCCAAATAATCCAATTTTATTTTCTTGATTATCAGAATATCTAATCTCAATAGCAAATTGAACAAAATCATTTTCAAAAATCATATATAAACCTATTATTTGTGCATTTGTTAATTGCATTAAATCAGGTGCTTTACTATATATTATATTTAATTCCCTTAAATTCATTTTTTTCTTTCCTTTCTTTCACAAATAATATCACATATTCTGCAAATAATCCAGTAATTTCCAGGTATTGATCTATTTACTATTTTGAATTATAAAAAATTTTTTAAGTTTATTTTTGAAAACTATTGCGTTTTGTTAACAATTGTAGTAATACTCCTCCCACCCATAGGTATGCTCGAAAGGAGGTGAAAAGAGTAATGGCTGGGAGTATAGAAAAAAGAGGTAAAAATAGTTACAGGCTAATAGTATCTGAAGGATATGACTTACACGGAAAACCATTAATACATAGAAAAACAGTACATGGAACAAAGAAAGAAGCTGAAGTAGAACTTGCAAAATTCGTTACCGAAGTACAAAATGGTTTAGTTATAGATGGTAAAGCCTTAAGATTTTCTGAATTCGTTGAAATATGGAAAAGAGATTATGGTTCAAAAGAACTAGCTCCATCAACATATAAACGATATTGTAGAATGTTAGAAACAAGACTTCTACCCTACTTCGGACGTTTTTACATTAACAAGATCAAACCAACTGACATTATGAAATTCTATGATTTACTTGAAAAAGATACTCAATTAGTTAGAAAACAAGGCAACAATGGTGCAAAAACTAAGAAACCTTTATCTGGTAAAACTATTTTAAAACATCACAGATTATTAAGAGCAATGTTACACAAAGCAGTTTATTGGCAATTAATAGTTACAAATCCTGCAGAACGTGTACAACCACCTAAAGCAAGAAAACCAAAAAGAAAATCTTATGATGATGAGCAAACTAAAATCTTGTTAGAAAATTTAGAGCAATTATCTATAGAAGATACTAAATATAAAGTTGCAATCATCTTAACAGTTTTTACTGGTGTTCGTTTAGGTGAATTGATGGGACTTGAATGGCAAGACATTGATTTTAAAAACGGAATAATCTGTATAAATCGTTCTAGTCAGTATTTAGCTGATTTAGGAGTTTTTACAAAAGTACCTAAAACAGAAAGTTCTATAAGAGAGATTGCAATACCCGAATTTATAATTTCTTTGCTTGAGGAATATAAGTTATGGTATGAGGATCAAAAATCATTTTACGGCGAATTATGGACCGATTCTGATAGGTTATTTGTACAAGTAGATGGCAAGCCTATGCATCCATCAACAATCAGTAAATGGTTTGTAAAATTTGTTGCACAGATTGGCTTACCTGTAATTAATTTTCACGGATTAAGACACACAAATGCAAGTTTACTAGTTGCATAAAATATCGATATAGCAGTTATTTCTGCAAGATTAGGTCATGCACAAATAAGTACAACACTTGATTTTTATGTGCATCCACTACTATCACATAACAGAAAAGCTGGATATGCACTAGAAAACTTACTATTGCCAGCAAGGTCTTAATTTGAACTTTTTTCTAATTTTCACATAAGGCTAGAAAGCCGTTACAGTTTTCACGATATAAAAATAAAAGGCAACTAAATATAATTTTAGATTTCCCATTGCCTTTTATTATTTTAAAAATAATATATAAAATTTTAATGATTTTTTATTAGAATTTAAGTAGTTTGAGGTAATTATCTTTCCCAACTTTTTCCCAAATCAACATAATAATGCTTGGTTTTAGCGTTATTGTAAACTATTTGAGAATAACAAAAAATCACTAAAACCGTTATAGTTCTAGTGATTGAAGTTTGGTTGCGGGGGTAAGACTCGAACTTACGACCTTCGGGTTATGAGTAGTTCTACCTTACACAATTCACTCTACATCTTCACTTTCTACCACAGTAACCACATAATGTACCACAATAAATAGAGAAACTTCATATTTGTGATTTTTAACCTAATTCCACTAAATAATAATTCCATTAATGTGATCAATCTCATGCTGAATAATCTCAGCAACAAATCCCACATACTTTCCATGTTTCTTATTAAAATTCACATCTAAATAATCCACTTCAATTTCATCATATCTCACGCATTTTCTCTCTCCAATTAAAGATAAACACCCTTCTTCAGTTTCATATTTTCCCATTTTCTTCATAATAACTGGATTAATCATAACAAAATCACACAGACCCCCAGATACACATATAATTGCTTTATTATATCCAATCATATTGGCAGCCAAGCCAACACATCCGCTTTTATTTGCTTTTAATGTATCTAATAAATCTTTTGATATAAACTTGTCTTCCTCAGTTGCCATTTCCGCCTTTTGTGACAAGAACATTACATCTCTTACTATATTCCTTACCATATATACAACTCCTTTGCTCATTTCAAAATAATTTAACTTGCAACAACCAAACAAACTAATTATGTCAATAATATCATAATTATCCTCCCTAATCAACAAAAATACTTGTATAAAATATAAAACATATATAATTACAACAAAAGCATACCTTTTATAGTTATATTGTTTTTGTTCACTTAAGTGGATATAAAATATATACATATTTGAAAAATAGCACAAACCATCTTCTATTTATTGGAATTTAAACATTAAGACCTGCAACTACTATCCTCATCTAAAATTTTAAAGTAGATAAGAATTTTATTATACAAACAATGCTGGTAGCTAATATTTTAGAATACTCTCAAGAATAACTGCCAAATTATCACTACAAACATTTGTTATTACTTCTTACTGATAGGATATATAAATTTAAATAAAAAATAATTCTCAAGGACACATACACATATTAATTCTTTTTTCCAAGCTAATTTATTGGAAAAACTCCATATAAAGTATTTAAGAATTAAAATATACAAAAGATAGAAAAATATATAGTCCACTACAACCATATCAAAAAAATTTAAAACTAAACAAAAAAACAAACACCTTCATTAAATTACTGGGACATATTAAGCCATACTAATTTTAGTAAATATTAATCTCACACCAGAAAAATTAATATTGATTTTGCTTATCTTTATGCCTTATCTTCTTGTTTTCATTTTAACTTAACAAAAAAATAAGCATTTTTGTAGCTATTTGATTCTCAAAAATACTTATTTTCATTATATCATCTTTACAATTTACCTTATTTAATTTTCTACTACCTCTTCATTTTCAAACTCTACATCATTAGCGTATTTTTCTCTATTACAATGTCTATGTAATAATTGTACATTTTCTTTGTCAGTTTCGCCTCCAGATACAAATGCCTCTATATGATCGACTTCAGCATCATCAATATTTAAAATTCTATTTCCACAATATGAACAAATATATCCTTCATGCCATAATTCTTCTTTTGTTTCTTTAGGATATGTTCTTTTTACTCCATAGTCACCTTTTTTACCAATTATTTTAGAAAGTAGATCATACACCTTCATAATTCTTCCTATAACTCTTCCTTATTTATATTAAACGTAGATTTAATATTTTATTCAATAAAAAAAATTATATTTTATTTTTGATTGCTTCTAATTACAACTTCTTAGAAACTATCATATCCCTCACAATATATTCATTTTTCTCATAAAACTTCAATCCACTTATATTAGGTCCAAATACTTCAATATTCGCTCTAATACAACCAATAGTTTTAAAGTATTCCTCAATTTCGTTCAACAACATTTTTCCAACACCATTTCCACGATTATTTTTGCTAACAATCAATTCCAATACTTCACCTGTTTTTGCACAATCATTAGTTAGTTTATCAACTTCATCTACTACTTCAACAACTCCGACAATTAATCCGTTAACCAATTCATTTTCAATAGATAAAAATATTTTTCCATTTTGCCTTTTAACTTTATCCATATCCATTTCAAAATACTTTTCTCTATATTCAGGAATTAATATCTGTGTTTGCCAATCATCAATATCAATTAAATAATTTTGCAATTCTACCAATAAATCTTTAATTTGCTCATCATAAATTTTATTATATTCAACAATCACTGCAATTCATCTCCTACAATTTTCTATATTTCAAACTCCCACAAACTCAAATGTCCTTTTACCTCAATTGGCTTTTCGAAAACTTCAATATCTTCCATTTGCCAGCCATAGTTTTCCTTAAAAGCACTATCTGTATATATCTCTTTATTTTCATTTAAAAGCTCAAATTTAAATTTTGGAGACATTTTTACACAATCTACCAACTTAACTTTCCCTAATATTTTACCTTTCGGCATATCTTTTGGAATATATTTTTGCAATCTTTTCATAGCATCTTTGTCAATTCCCTGTCCCGCATGAATGAGAAGCTCTCCTCTATAATTTGTTCTCCAACTTCTAAATTCAAATCTTTTATAACCAAGCATTATTAAACTAGCCCACGGTTGCTTTATTGTTAACACTTTCATATACAAACTCCTTGTTTTATCTTTTCCTTTATATTAACTTACCCTTATACTATTTTTTTTCTAGCAATTACATGAAAAATATGCCAATGTTTTAGATTTCCCAATGCAGTTGCTTTATCTACTTCAACTTCTTTAAAATTCAATATCTCAAAATCTCTAAATAATCCTAATGCCTGTTCTTTTGATAAAAAAGTCATTTCAGGTTTAGTTTTATTCCAAGTATCATTAAGTCCAAAAAAATCCCCTATAAAATATCCATTTTCTTCTATATTAAAACAAACTTTATTCCATAAATCTTTAAATTTATTTTTGTTACAAAATGGTAATGAATTATTTGCTATAATCAATTTTACTTTCTCTAACTTAACACTTTCAAAACTTTCTTGTTTGAACTTAAATCTTTGTTGCTCTTCTGTTGTTAATCTTTTTTTAATTCGCTCTTCTACATTTTCCCTGTCGATTGCAAAAACCTTCCAACCATTCTTTATTAAAAATACAGTATCATTACCAGCCCCACATCCTAGCTCTATTGCTATTGTTGGATTACACCTAATTTCTTCAATAAAGTATTTAACACCTTCTCTTGGATTTTCCGATTCAGTTACATCATAGTATTTTTCTATTCTTTTCATCCGCTTTACGCCCTCCTTTAGCATTATATCAAAACAACATTTTATTCACAACTTAATTTGCCACAATATCCTTAATCCTATCTATTTCAATTTCCTTCTGTATTCCCTCCTGCATATTTTTTATAATAACTTTTCCCATCTTCATTTCATCTTCCCCAGTAATTATTACCCACGGAATATTCTGAATATTTGCGTAATTAAGTGCTTTTTTTAATTTTTTACCACTCATTTCAATATCAACATTTTTTCCATATTGTCTAAGCATTTTTGCAATTTTTAATGATTCAATCTCATTATTCATAGGAATAATATACACATCTGTATTATTGCTCCTACTCAACTTGCAGTCCTTTAAAATAGCAAATATGGCATCTAGTCCAAAACTTATTCCAACAGCAGGATACTTTTTTCCATCTCCTATAAAATTACCAATTATTTCATCATATCTTCCACCTCCACCAATACTTGATGACATTGTTCCATCTTTTTTATATACCTCAAAAACTGTTCCTGTATAATATTCCTGACCTCTTGCAAGTGTAGGTGTAAATCTCACATACTCATCTAAATTTAAAACATTTATATATTTATTTAAATTAATAATTTCATTTATTCCATCTTTTAAATTTTGATTCTTACTATCTTTAAAATTTTCAAATAATTCATCAAATTCCATATTCAAATATTTAATAAGTTTGTCAATTTGCTTTTTATACAAGCCTAATTTTCTAAATTCATTCTTTATATCCTCTTTACTTAACTTTTCAAATTTATCTATTACAGTAATTACATTACTTACATTTTCCTTTGGTATTTCTAATAGCTCTATTATTCCAGACATTATTTTCCTATTATTATATTTTATAATTATATCAATTTCTAATTTATTATATCCATCTACAAATAAAGAAATTAGCTCTGCTTCAATCATCTGACCATCTATTCCCACGCAATCCACATCACACTGTATAAACTCCCTTGCTCTTCCTTTTTTTATTGGACCATCTCTAAAAACTTTGCCTATTTCATATCTTTTATATGGAAAATTTATATTTCTATTTAGTGAAATATATTTTGCAAATGGTACTGTTAAATCATATCTTAATGCAAGATTTCTATTTATTTGATCTTTTACTGTATATATTTCTTTTAAAATGTCATTATTTTCATCATATTTTAATGAAAGTAAATCGTAATAACATAATATTGATGTTGATAGTGGCTTATATCCATATTTTTCAAAGATATTTCTTAAAGTATCAGAAATATAATTTCTTAATATTTGTTCTTTTTCTCCATAATCATTTGTTCCTTTTACATTCTTTAATTCTTTCATAAAATCATCCTTTCTTTTATTACAAAATAGATACAAAAAAAAGACTATTTGTAAAATTTAATTCCTACAAATAGTCTTTTTGGTATCTATTTAAAATATCTTTAAACTATCGCAGGTACAGCAAATTTAGCCTGTACCTACGATTTTTAGTCATAGTTACAAGCTCCTACGATGATGATGTAATTGTTTAAAAAATATTTTTAATTCCATAATAAATCCCTCTTTTAATTTTTATGTTTTTATAATAACATCACTTACTTAATTTGTCAATTTTGTACTTTATTTAAATTATATTGCACTGATTGCTCTTCTCTAACCAATCCATTAGAACCTCAAACTCTTCATAATGATTTTTAAAAAATTTTCCTTTTTTATTTAGATTCTTTATTTCATTAATTGAAAACCAACCGACTTTTTCAACTTCTTCCTTTTGTAATTTTAATTCTTCAATATTATCAATATTCATTTTTATATAATAGTCATCCCAAAAAACTCTTTCTTTTTCAGACCTTCCACCATAGTATTTTATTAATTTTTCTGGATTTAAATCGACTCCAATTTCTTCTTTTACTTCTGTTAATATTCCTTGAATACTATCTTCTCCAGATTTTGGATGTCCACCTGTAGTTGCCCATAATCCATTTTTTCTTGCACTTCTTTTTTGTAATAAAAACTCTCCTTTAGAGTTTTGTATGTAAATAAGTACCACTACTATATATGAGCCTTCAGGTACTGACTCACTTTTATATATTGTTTTTCCTGAAAAATTTCTATTTTTATCATATAAGTCTCGTCTTTCCATAGTTTTATCCTCTCTTTTATAAATCTACCTCAAATAACACATTTGACTCTTCATTTTCTCCAATTTCTTCCACAGAAACTTTGGTAACTATGGTTTTAAAGTCATCATTTAGTTTAAATTCAATTTGCTCATTTTCCGTAGTTCCAAGGGTTATATGAGGTATATATTCAAAACTCATTTTTTGATTTAATACTTTTTCATATATTTCATTATGCAATATCTTTATCTCTTTCACGCCAGACACGATATTTAAAAATATATAGTTAGTTTTAATATTTTCATCTTTATGTAATGACACACCTGACATCACGATTTCAAATGGCTTCACGGATTTAAAAACTTGCATTAATCTGTCTTTTAGCTCATCATTAGACATAGGGTTTTCAAACGGAAATGCTAAAGTTATATGTGGTGGCAATATTTTATACAATTCATCATACTGTTTTCTAATATTTTCAATTTTTTCTATATTGGTGAATTGAGGAAATATTAAAATATCCCTTTTCCCTTTGTTTATATACTTCATATTTTCCCTCCTTTCTTTGATGATTGTATTATATCAAATCATATTAATTTTTACAATTTTAAAGAGGAAAAGACTATAAGACATTTTCACTTACAAATCACAATATTGTATGTAGTAAAAAAAATTATTCAAAAAAACTATGTTATTAAACACAGTTCTTTTGTATTTTTAATTTTTCTCGACCATATCATTATTCTAATCGTTAATTTTTTTACCATTATATGTAAATTCCGAAGTACTATTTATTCTATAACTTTACAATCCATTCTCCATTTTTCCTTGAATTAACTCTTTCAATCAATCCTTTTTCTTGCATTTCAGCCATATAGTTTTTAACTGTTCTCAATGATTTATTTATTTCACTTGCAATTTCTTCTTGCGTTACTGTTGGTTTATTTTTCAATATATTTATAATTGCTTGTTCTTCTAATGTTTGATTATTTGTCGTATTTTTTGCCTTGTTTTCTTCCTGAACATAATCAATATGGGCATACCTATTTTTTAGCTCGTAATCACTTCCTGTTAATAGATTATAAAAAAACTTTTCTAGAAATGATGTATCTTCAAATACATTCTTTTCGAAATTCTTATAATTAGCTCTTACTAATGAATTTCTAAAATACCATGAATTTTCAGCAAATACTTCATCATTTAATTTAAAGCCAAAAGTCCTCAAGTATTTAATAATAAATACAGCCGTTGTTCTTGTATTTCCTTCGCAAAATGGATGTACTTGCCATATATTTGATGTAAATCTACATAGATGTTTTATTGACTCTTCTAATCCTAAATTTTTATACGAGAAATTCCTTTCTTGTTCAAAATCATATTCAAGTGTTTCTTTTATTGATTCACAAGAAGAATATATTACAGTATCACCATTTAGCACCCATTCTTTCTTTGTAAAATTGTAGTTTCTATATACTCCAGCTTCTGTTATTATTCCAGTAAATAATCTTTTATGAATATTTAATAATTCTGTTGGTGAAAAATTAAAAGTATTTTCACTTAATATTTCTGTAATTCTTACTGCAACTTTGTCAGCTTCTTCACTTTCTTTTTCAAAATTCTTTCTACTACTTTCAGCTTCATAATATTCGCTTATCCTCTTTTTTACTTCATATATATTAATATTACCTTCAATATGCTCTTTAGCTGTTTTTATAAGATATTTTGAAGGCACTAAACCATCTACTTCTTGTAATCCAATTGCAGCCTCCCATATTTTTGTTTTTTCAACTTTAGTCGGCTCACCTTGTTTTATATATTCAGATAGCTCTAAATTCCATTCTTTTCTCTTATCCATATTTAGACCTCCTCCATATATAATTATACAATATTATTTATAAATATTCAAATTTAAAGTGCAAATTTTGCACTTTATTTTACTTGTTTTTGCACTTTAAATTTTAAAAATTAAGTTTCTATTATATTATCCTTTTTTACTTATTGTATTGCAAATTATTCCTCAATAAATCGTAAAAATTACCGTGTATATCTTCTGTTATATAAATCATTTTCATTACCTTTATATATATTTATTTTTCTCCTTCTATTAAATACAAATTATTATTATCCATTAAAATTTCTATTGGTTCATTATAAATAATACTTACTTTATTTAAATATTCAATAAATGGGTTTACTCCTTTTATTGAATTTTCAACTATTTTTTGAATATTTTTATCATTTCTTTTTTCATTAATTTTTTTTATTTTATTTCCCGAATTAATAAAAAACTCATCAACTTGACCTTTAGAAATAAATGGTATTTTAGATATTAATTCTCCAGTTCCTTTACTAGCATTTGCTAAACCTTTAGTCAATATAGTTTGTATAGATTTTTCTGTACTGCTTTCGATTTCATTATAACATTTAGTGTATAATTCTCTATAATTAAACTCATATTCGCTAATTTTTTCTTTTACTTCATTAATATAATTCTTATTAAAGTTTTCTAATAACATCACTTCAAGAAATGATGAAAATGAATATAAATATAACGCTAATTGATATTCCGTTAAATTTTCGCCTATCTTTTTAATTTTTGATTTAATCTCTTGATCACTATGCATTAATTCCTTTTTTGACAGCATAGTTTGAATTAAATCTCTATATAATAAAATACTTTGTTCCGAATTTCTTTTAATGTCTTGTACTAATATATGTTTGTTAGTTTTATATTTTTCATTGCCACAATTAAACTTATAATTATTTAATACATCTATTAGTGCATTTAAATTTCCTCTTATCTTTGCTTTTTCCTTTGCCTTAACAAAGTCTAGCATTTCTTGCTGTATACTTTTAATCTCATCCAATTTATTTTCAATTGTCATTAATGCCACAGACATAAATATCATTGTCGGATCACATTGCAAAGGTTCCATTATAGCTTGACCTCCTCCAACACCACCATTATCTGCTTTCAAAGATCCTATATATCCACCTTTAGATTCAAACATTTCCTTTCCATTAGTATTTACTCTATAAATACCGCTCTTTCCGTTTTTTTTACCTAATTTTTGCATTGCAGATATCACTGGTTCTGAAGCCACTCCTAATGCTGCCAGATTTTTTATTGGATATTTTTCATATTTTACTTTTTTTAGAGACATTTCAGTTATTGTTGGTAAAAATTGAACTTCCATTATTTCATTTGACATATTTTTTCTTAATTCTTTTTCATCCATTCTAAGTATTTCCTTTCTAATTTATATATTCATATAATTTCTTTCTGTCTTACAATTCCTCATAATCTGCATTTTCAAAATTTATTGATATTATTTGTTAATCTTTGAAATTTTTAATATAGATAAATAATTTTCTCTACTTATCCTTTCCATAAAGCTCTTCCTAACTATAAAATAATTATACTCTCTTTTATTATTGCAATCAAGTTTTTTCAAAATCATGAAAAAGCTTTTATTTTTTATAAAGTATTTTCAAATATTTTTATTTAAATATTCTAAAAAATAGTTAGAATATAAAAAGCGTGGAATTTTACTAACAAAAGTCTTCCCACGCTATATATATATTTCTTTATTTTCTTCTATTTCTTTTCTATTTGCTTTATGTTGCTTATTTGTTTTAAAATTTCTTCAATTTCATATATTGATTCTTTATATTTTATTTATCCAATTACTATATTTACTGATGTTTCTCTTAATCCTTTATATCTATATTTTTTCAAACATGGTTATCAATCCTTTCGTTATTATTTAGGGATTACATTGTATTGGATTAACCATGTTTTTTCAATATTAAATTAAAAAATGTATACAAAATTTTTATTTTTGCCTACAAATATTTTACACTAACTAACCTTTACTACGACATAAATAACTTTAATAAGTTTCAGAATTTTATCTTATGAAAAAGAATCTGAAAAAATTTTCATTCTTCAGATTCTTCAAATTATCTTTCTATCTCACTTAAATATCTCTCAATATTATCAATATCACACTTATCCTTTGGTAGATTCCTTTTCTTTTTATCCATTAATATTATCTCTAATTTTTGAAGTTGGTAACCATCTTTAAAATCATATTGATTCTCAAATTCTGCTGGCGAATCAACTACAACTTCCACTAAATCATTTAATTTATAAAATCCACACTCATTTTTCTTTTCTTCAACTAAATTATATTTTTCTTTTATATCATTAAACAATTTTTCTGATATACACAAATCTAAATCATTAGCTTTTTCTCGTAAACCATAAAATAGCAAACAACCACTAGACAAAATATAATATTCTTCTTGTGGAAAATTTAAGCTTTCTACTAATTTAATTAATTCATTTTTATCCATATGTATTTTCTCCTTTCAGTTCCAATGGATTTTCAATTTTCACTAAAATTATTTTCATTTTCCCAAATTTATTGCTTTATTCAATCTTCTTCAAATATTCATCATAATTTCCGACATAAGAAAAAAATCTTTTTTCTTTTACTTCCACAATTCTTTCAGCCAAGTTATTTATAAAATATCTGTCATGCGAAACAAATAGTACTGTTCCTGAATATTCCTTTATTGCTTCTTCTAACAATTCTCTTGTTTCAATATCAATATGATTTGTTGGTTCATCCAATATTAAAAAATTAATGTTTTGTTTTAGCAATTTTGCAAGTATCAATCTAACCTTTTCTCCACCAGATAAACTGCCTACTTTCTTGAATACATCATTACCTCTAAACATATATTTCGCTAAACTTGTTCTTATTTCCGTTTCATTTCTATTATCAAATTGTTCAAAAAAGTTTAATATTGTTTGATTATCATCATCAAATTTTATTTCTTGTGGGATATATCCAATATTTACTGACTTACCTATTTTTATTTCACCAGTATATTCACAATCTTCATTCATAATGATCTTTAATAATGTACTTTTTCCTGTTCCATTTTTTCCTATTAGTGCAATTTTTTCACCATAGTGTATTTGCAGATTTGCATTCTCAAATATATTTTTACTTTCAAAATTTTTATTCAAATTATTTATTATAACAACATCTTTTCCAGATCTTGAATCAATATTTAATTTAAAATTAAGTAATGTTTTTTGCTCTAAATTAACTTGTGGAAGTTGCTCTATTTTTGCTAATTTTTTTTCTATACTTTTTGCTCTCTTAAAGAACATTTCATTTTTAGCAAGCTCTCCAAATTTTCTTAAAGTTTTTATAGACTCTTTCATTTTTTTAATCATTTTCTGCTGATTTTTATAATTTTCAAATTCCGCAAGAGTTCTTTTTTCATCTTCTTTTAGAAAATATGAGTAATTTCCAAAATATATTTTTTCTTTTCCATTTTCCAATAAAATTGTTTTGGTAGCAACTTTATCTAAAAAATATCTATCATGCGAAACCATTAATATAGTTCCTTTGTATTCATTTAAAAATTTTTCTAACCATTCTAATTTCTCCATATCTAAATGGTTTGTTGGCTCATCTAACAAAAGTATGCTTGGCTCTTTTAATAGCAATGCACCTAAATTTACTATTGTTTTTTCTCCACCACTTAAATCATTATAATTTTGATTTAACATTTTTTCATTTATTTGTAATCCAGAGCATATTTTATTAAATTTTTCTTGAATATCATAGCCTCCCATTTGTATATATTTCTGTTGTACATTTCCATATTTTTGTAGTAATTCGCTAATTTTTTCATCATCTTTTTCATTAGACATCTCATCTTCCAATTTTTTTAATTTTCTTTCCAATTCAAAAAATTGCTCAAAACTTCTTTGCAGAAAATTATATACATTTGGATTTTCTTCTTCATATTCATAAATTTGTTTCAGCATACCTATTGTAGCATTTTTCCTAATATTTATTGTTCCAGAACTTATACTTTCTTGTTTCATTATAATTTTTAAAACTGTGCTTTTCCCAGCTCCATTGCAACCTATTAGTACTGCTCTTTCACCTGTTTTTAGTGTTAAATTCATTCCATTTAACACATTTTTTAATCCGTAATTTTTTATTATATTATTTAATTCTATTTCAATCATAATTATATCTCCTTATATGTGTATTTTTTATAACGAGATATAATGCCATATATCAACTATTACAACGACTATATTTAATATATAGCTTTATCTCGTTGTAATAGTTACACAGCCGAAGCCCCTATATTTTATTTTACTCCTTAGCTCTTTTTCTCTATTCATTTTTTGTTCTCCTTTTTAATATTCTGCTTATATGATAAGCTCTTTTTCTCAATTTGTCAATTTTATCTTTTGGTATTTAACATAAATTGGGAAAACGAGACGGTTCTCTTTTCGTATTTATTTTTTATGAAATAGCTTAGCTATTGCATTAATTATTTTTTTATACCATTTATCTTCTTTTGCTACAATCATTTCCTTATTGCTACAATCTTTATTTTTCTCAATTTTATTTTCATCATTTTCTGTACTTGGGACATTTTCTTTAAATATGTTGTTTGGATCATATTTTTTTCTTTTTTCCTTTTCAATCTTTTCCTCATTAAATTTATGTATGTCCTCCATTATTGCTTTTTTATTTTTATCTAACAAATATTCCATATTTAAATATGACAGCATTGCTATTGTTTCTCTTTTTAAATTTTGTTTATTTAATGGTTTAGATTCATCATACTTCCAATTGTATTGCTTATCTTTTTTTTCACTTATAGCTTTTCTTGTTTCATATGGTATTTTTATTAAATCCTCATTTTTTAAATACTTAAATATTTCATCTAATTCAACTAAACATTTTTCATATTCCATTATTTTTTTCACATCTCTATCTTTCATTTTTATTTTTGAATAAACTTTTTATTTTTTTCTATTATTTTATGGGCTAAACTTATTTCAGATGTTGTTAATTCATTATCTTTATCTAATTGAGCTATATCTTTCACAGTTATTATTTCTTTATTTTTAGCTTGTTGTGCTTCTATATTTCCATCTCTAAGTTTCTTTTTATCACTTTGAGTTATTCCTTTATTAGAAGCTAGGAAATGGTCCCCTGTTTGTTCTAATTTTGGCAATTCTAGTTTCGTTATTCCTTGATTACTATATAGGAAACCGTACCCTGCGTATGTTAGATTTGGCAATTCTAGTTTCGTTATTCCTTGATTACTATATAGGAAATGGCCCCCTGTTTGTTCTAATTTTGGCAATTCTAGTTTCGTTATTCCTTGATTACTATATAGGAAACCGTACCTTGTTTGTTCTAATTTTGGCAATTCTAGTTTCGTTAATCCTTGATTGCGAAATAGGAAACTGTCCCCTGTTTGTTCTAATTTTGGCAATTCTAGTTGCGTTATTCCTCGATTAAAAAATAGGAAATTGTTCCCTGCGTATGTTAGATTTGGCAATTCTAGTTTCGTTATTCCTTCATTACAATATAGGAAATTGTACCCTGTTTGTTCTAATTTTGGCAATTCTAGTTTCGTTATTCCTTCATTACAATATAGGAAATTGTCCCCTGCGTATGTTAGATTTGGCAATTCTAGTTTCGTTATTCCTTTATTTCCAAATAGGAAATTTTCTCTTATATTAGTTATATTCTTATTTTCATATTTCACAATCTGATTATTTTTATCAATTCCAATTAGTACTGGCTCTTCTGCATTTGGTTGGTATATTTTGATTAATCTATTTACATTTTCATCTTCCGATTTGACTACCTCTATTTTTTCTATTCCTTGTAAATCATCAACAAACGAGTCATTTATACACGCTTTTATTACTTTCTCTTTTTTATCTATATAAAAATAATCAACTAATAACCCCTCTTCTGGATTTGCAACACTTATTACTTCTCCTCCTTGTGCGATAACTATATTCCCTGGGCAATAATATTTTCCACATATTTCCATATTATATCTATAATATTTTCCATTATTCGCTACTGTATAACCAGGTATTTCAAATCGTTCTATATTTGTGTTATTTAATTCTAATCCATATTCTTTTTTTAATAATGTCGAAAAACTTTTTGTTAATCCTGGAATTATTCTATCTAAATCATTTCCATATGTTGCATCTGGGTTGTTGACTGTATGATTATATCTATTTTTTATTGATACTGTACACATTCCTTGTCTATTAAATTGTATTCCTATAACAGATGTTCCATATTCATCTTCTCTTTTAGGATTTTTAAAATCTTCTCTTTTTATATCTTCTGCATCCTTTTTTACAGCCCAAAACACAACTATTTAGTCTTCCACCTCTAAATGTACATAGCTCTTCACCATGTTTATAATATTTTTTAAATTTTTGTATATCTCTTTCATTTAAACATTCTGTTAAATTATACCCAGCTTCATCTAAAAGCTCATATGGCGTTTTTTCTTCTATAATCTTCTTTTCTAGAGTTTCTACATCAATTTTACTATATACATAATTTTTGAAATCTTCTTCTATTCCTTCATTTACTATATCTTCATATAAAGTTTTGCAATTTTCTGAAAATGATGAAGATAATATTTCATATAATCTTCCTTCTTGCTCTAATATTGTTGGAAAAAGACTTCTACATAATTTCATAAAGTTTTCTCCATAAGTTTTCTTTATTTTCTTTAGCTCCTTTGATTCAGCCATTTTTGCCTCCTATCCATATAATCTCTTTAAATATATTTCCATTTTTTCTAATACAACTTTTATCACATCAATATCATTTATTGATATATCTTCTTTTCCATATTTATTTTCGAGACTACCAAATGTATAACTTGTACTATAACCTTCATACTTTGAATTTAATAATTCTTTATTTATATATATATAGTCTCCTACTTTTGGTTTTTCCTCTATATCAAAAAACTCCAAACTTATAACATAATTATGTTTATCTTCATTTTCTAAATTATATTTATAATTTTCTATATTTACTATTTTTAGTTTTATCATTTTACTCACTTCACTTTCTTGGACATCTTACTATTTTCACAGATTTCCTATATTTTTTCTTTACAAATATTTTACAATAACGAAATTTTTTTTTCAATACTTTTATTATTTTACCAAAATTTGCATGCATCAATTGTATGTAAGCATTTTTTATTTTTTATATCTTCCTGTAAGTAACGTTTTGACTTTTTAAAATCATAAATCACTTGATTTTTTCTTTGATTTTGATTATATAATAATAAAAATATTTTTATTCAATTTAAAATTAAGATAATATTAAGGCAACTTTATTTTATCCAATTTATTAATTATAAATTTTATAGAAAGAAGGTTATATATATGAAATTACGAACACCTAAATATTTTAATGATTTTCACTGTATTGCAGATAAATGTATGATAAGCTCTTTTTCTCAATTTGTCAATTTTATCTTTTGGTATTTAACATAAATATTTTATTGCACATATTCTAACATAGCAGCACCAATTATTCCAGAATCATTTTTATATTTTGCTATTCTGATATCAATACCCGGTAGGCTTTCCTTTATTTTATCAAAAAAGTAATTGTCATACTCTGACATTCCACCACCTATTGAGTATTTACCAATACTGTATACACTTTCTATTTTCTTTATTCCATCAATAAAATTTCTTATATATTCTTGCAAAAGTATTTTTGCATCAATATTATTCTTTTCTATACATCTAAAGATTTCTGTTCTTGCATACTTTTTATTTTTTATTCTGTTATATCTTTTTGACAAACCTTCAAAACTATTTATGTATTTATCGTATTTTTCTCCAACTCTTTTATTAAGTTTGCTTATATCCCATCCTACCTCGCTAATACATCTTCCACTTTTCATATACGAAATACCTAATCCAGACCCTAATGTGAACATTACAAATTCCTCCCAATCATTTACATAATATTCACATATTCCAGCACAAGTACAATCATTTTCTGTAAAAACTTTTGTACCATATTTTTCTAATGCTGTACGCCAATTAATTTTGGTTACATTAAGCGATGTCGAACCCAAGAATATTCCCTCCTCCTTTATATTTCCTCCTGGACATGCTAATCCTATTGAAGATACATCATTAAAATCAAAATTACATTCCTTCTGTAAATCATCTATTAAAGATTTTATTATTTCTATAAATTTTTTATTAGATTTTTCTATCTCTATAGTTTTATCCATTTTATTTAATAAATATATTTTATGCTCTAGTCTTTTTTCACAAACATTATATAAACCGCAAGATACATGACTAGCCCCAATATCAACACCTATATTATATCTTTTCACTTTTTATATCCTCCTTAAGAAAAAATATGACATATTTCATTTGTGCTAAACTGTCCCTTTTTCTCTGTTTGTGGAAAAGAGAACCGTCCCCTTTTCCACATATTTATTTTTCATAAAATATTTCCAAACAGTTCCATTCAAATAATTTTCTAGCATTAATAGCTCTATTCCCTTGTCAATTCCTATATACTCCTCTGCAAACCATGGTAATTTTTTTTCTAAATTATATCCATCTTTAAAACCATATTTGCCCCATAATTTCGGAAAATTGTTATAATAATATTCCATTGCCTTTATACTTTCATTTGGTGTAAAAACAATAGAGCCTATTGCACCACAAGGAGATATAGTACCATCATTTATCTTATTTAAATCAGCCTCACTTGGTTTAGCTCCAAACTCACAATATCCTTTTGGAGATAAGCACGAGGTTAATCCCCATGAATTCTCGTTATATGTTTTAAAATTATTCATATTATTTATACAATATTGTCTATTTGCCCTGGTTGCTTTTATTGAATTTTCAAACCAGTCTGTTTGATTTTCATCTTTTAAATTTCTAAAATCTATCCAAGCATGTGAAAACTGATATGGAAATAACGTTCCACAATATGTATATATTATATCTTTAATGTCACAGTAATCCGCTTTTTTTCTTTGAAATGCATAATACATACTTCCATCTATTGGAAATGTTGGAGAGCTTACTCCCAAACCATATAACATTAACTGCTCTGCATACATATCCCAATGTCCCCAAAATCCAATTTCGGGTTTATAACCCATATAAAAGTAATTATTTTTTTCATTTCTATACCACTGCCAATTTACTTTTTTATACAAAATTTCAGCCTTTTTCTTCACATCTTTTTCAAAATATTCACCAGCAGTCAAAGCTCCACATATGAATATAGCTGTATCTATAATAGACACCTCACAATTCCATTCTCTTTTACCATTCTCCATATTTACAAAATGATAAAAAAAGCCATTTATTCCTTCGACATTGTTTATAAAAGTCTCCAAAGTTCCAACTGCTTTATTATATGCCTTTTTATATGAAATCCATTTATGTTCTACTCCCACAATCAATGCTGCTAAACCATAACCAACACATGCTATACTTGAAACATTATCTGCCAATATTGTTTTATCTCTAATAAGACCATATCCATCACTTTTAACTTTGTTATTTGCCTCTTGAATAAAAAAATTATAACAAGCCTTTAGCTCCTTCTTTATAATTTTTTCACCATAACACTTCAAAAATCTCATTTACATCACTATTCCTTTATTTAATTATATTTACGTTTTCTTCAATAATCAATGGAAATAACTGCCATTTACTTATTGATTTTCCCCGCTTTTGCCTTTATAATGCAATAAGGGGGACGGTTCTCTTTTCCACATTTATATAAAAAGGGACACTTTTGCATAAATATAAAATCTCTAAATCAAAAAAGGAAATGGAGTAGAAAATTTAAACTAATTCTAATTTTTTCCCTGTTTCTAAATTTCAAATGTGTCCCTATTTATATTAAAAAGGGACACTCTTGCATAAATATAAAATCTCTAAATCAAAAAGGAAACAGAGTAGAAATTAAACTAATTCAAATTTTTTCCCTGTTTCTAAATTTCAAATGTGTCCCAATTTCCACATATGTGGAAAAGAGAACCGTCCCCTTTTTTTTCTTGGAAGGAAGGTATATATATGAAATTACGAACACCTACATATTTTTATGATTTTCATTGTATTGCAGATAGATGTAAAGATTGTTGTTGCGTTGGTTGGGAAATTGATATTGATAAAAAGTCTGCTAATTTATATAAAAATACTCCTGGCGAGTTTGGAGATAAATTACGAAAAAGTATTGATTTTAATAGCCCTAGTCATTTTATTTTAAATGATAAAAATCGTTGTCCTCTTTTAAATAAGCAAAATCTTTGTGAAGTTTTTATAAATTTAGGAGAAGAAAATATGTGTGATATTTGCACAGAACATCCACGTTATTATGAATGGTTTGATGGTATAAAAGAAGGTGGAATTGGTTTATGTTGTGAAGAAGCGACAAGAATTATTCTTTCTCAAAATACGCATTTTTCAATTATGGAAAAGGATATTCCCTTTGAAAACTTTGATTCCTATGATGCAGAATTATTTGGATATCTTTCAGAATGTAGATCTAAAATAATTTCACAACTTGAAGATTCAACTAAAACATTTAATTTACAAATTCGCAATATTTTATGGTATGCATATACAATTCAATTAGATATTGATAATGATTTACTAGATAACGAAGAAATATTAGATATAACTTCATATGAAAAAAATAATACAAATTCAATTTTTAATTTTTTTACAACATTAGAGCCTCTTAATCCTAACTGGATTCCTTATTTAAAAAATTGTATTTTAACATATAATAATTCAATAAATAAATTGGAAACTTTTGAAAAAGAGCACCCTGAAATTTTTACATATCTACATAATATAGCTATATATTTTATATGGAGATACTTTTTAAAAGGCACATTTGATAAAGATATATTTTCAAAGGTTGGATTTATGGCTATAAGTGTTTCTTTAATAAAAGCTTTATTTTTTTGCAAATGGTTAGAAACTGGAAATTTACAATTAGAAGATTGTGTTGAAATAGTAAAAAATTTTTCAAAAGAAGTTGAATATAGTGAAGAAAATTTGCAAAAGATTGAAGATATATTTTACGATTCAACTGATTTTTCTGTAAATAATTTAATTGGATTGTTTTAAAAAATCTAGCAAATAATATGAAGTATTTTTATATAAAAAAAGAAATTCAAATTATAATGTACTGAACCTTTCTTGTTAAACTTTTTGTCTAACCTTTTAGGTCTACATCATAATTGAATTTCTTTTTCAATTGAGTTTTTATATGTATATTTCACACCATATTAGCTAAACCATAATTTTAAAATTATTCCTTTTCAAAATCATCGTTTACACTTTTTACTAAAACAGATGTCATATTATTTCTTTTTCCTCCATAAATATCATGCAACAAACTATTTCCAATTACAAGCACTTGTTCAGGCTTAATTCTCATTTTTTGGCATGCCTTTACAAAATTAAATTTTAATGGTTTACTTGCAAATCCAATATATTCAATTCCTTGCTCTTTCAAATATCTTTCTACATTTCTATCTAAACCATTACTCACAACAATTACTTTAAGCATTTTTTTCATTTGATTTATCCATTCCTTGTTTGACTCAGGAATTTTTTTCATATCTTTTCTGAGTGTATGATCAACATCTAAGATTACACCTTCAATTTCATATTTTCTTTTTATTTCTTTTATAGTTTCTTCATCAAGATCTGTTACTGTATCTACTGTTATATCAGGTTTTATTACTTTTGATAATGCATAATTTGTTACTTCATAAATTTTATCAATAATTATTTCTTCTAGTCCTCTCAAAATATGATCTCCCTTCTTTAAAATTATTGTTGCTTTTTACATAGTAGTTTTATTTAATAATTACCATAAATACTAGCTATATATTCATCAATTTTTTTGCTAATTTCATCCATATTAAATGTTTCTGGTATATTATATTCTTTTCCAAATGTTTGTATCTCAATTTTTTTAATAATAGGAGCATTTACTGGTTTAGAATCTTCACTCATTCCATTATCACTTGTCCTTATCTTTATATTTGATAATTCCAAAACAATATCATATCCTTCTATTACTTTTCCAAATGCAGTATATGAACCATCTAAAGCACTATTTGTTGCTTTGTCATCTGTATTCATAATAAAAAATTGACAACAACCACTATTATAACCATCTTCAGTAAATCCATATACTGAATAATCAGATCTTGCTAAACCAACAACACCAGCTTCAAATTTTAAATTATTGTTCACATTATTATCTTTAAATTCACCTTTTATTGAATATGAATAATCATCACTACTATTAGGTTCAATGCTCTTATCTAAATCACTTATCTTAGCAGTTCCTGTTCCATCTCCACTAGGATCTCCTCCCTGAATTACAAAATTATTTATAATTCTATGAAATGTTAATCCATTGTAAAATCCATTATTTGCTAAATTAATAAAATTGGCTACTGTTATTGGTGCTTCATTAGGGTATAATTCCATTTTTATTATTCCTGTTTTAACATCACCTGAATTATCAATATATTCAACTTCCATACTTGCTACTGGATTTGATGTATTACTTTTTTCTTCACTATTTTCAATTACATTACTTTCCATTTTATTTTCTACCTTACTTTCTTTATTTTCATTACTTTCACATCCTGAAAAAGCTAAAATCATACATAATATTAAAAATATACAAGCTATTTTCTCACATAATAATTTTCTCATATTAATCTTCACTATAAAAACCTCCAAAATGAAATTATTTAAATTATAACATTTTAATGATTTATTTCAATATTATTTTTATATAAAAATTAAATTTATCTCACATCATAAACATATCCCCCATACCAACACTTGTCATGTTTTATTTGTTGACTTTTTATGTATATCATGATAAAATAAAATTCCAAAAAGCTGATATGCTTTTTGTGACCTAATTATCCATTTCTAATTTAATATTCCAAATTTAAATAACATTTTTTCATTTAATTACCCCATAATTGAAAATTTATTATTTAATAGATATTTAATAATTTATAACCTACTGAAATAATTATTAAATAAAATTATATTAAATTTTTAATATTAGATAATTAGAAAATAGGCGAGATAAATCCCGCCTATTTTTTTATTCATTTATTTAAATTTTACTCAGTAGCTTGTTCATCATTAGATGTTTCAGTTGTTTCAGCACTTGTAGATGAATTACTATTATTAAATAATTGTTGATAATAATTTTGATATTGTTGTACAGTTTGTAAAACTGTATCATAATTTATAGTTTCTGGTATTTTATAATTTGCTCCAAAAGTGTCAACTCTTATACTTGTAATTACTGGTGCATTTTCTGGTTTAGATGCTTCAGAACTTCCTTCTTCAGTTGTAACTTTAACATTTGATATTGCTTCTACAACCTCATATCCCTCAATTACCTTTCCAAAAGAAGCATAATTATAATTTAAAGAGTCAAGAGTTTCTTTTTTATCAGTAGTTACTATAAAAAATTGTGAACTACCTGAATTATATCCCTCTTCTGTTAAGCCATATGAGCTGTAATCAGATCTTGCCATACCAATTACACCTTTTTCAAATTTTAGGTTATTATTAATATTATTATTAGCAAATTCTCCTTTTATAGAATATGTGTAATCTGATGAACTATTAGCTTGTATCTTTTTATCTAAATCGCTTAATTTTGCTGATCCGGATCCTGTTCCATCACTACTTCCACCTTGTATCATAAAGTCTGATACTATTCTATGAAATGTTAAATTATCATAAAATCCATTATTTGCTAAATTCACAAAGTTTGCAACTGATTCAGGAGCTACATTTGGATCTAGCTCTATTTTTACTGTTCCTGTTTGTGTATTTCCATCATTATCTACATATGATACTTCCATTGTCGCAATTGGATTTTTTCCTCCATTTATTATTCCATAAAATATCCAAGCAATTATTGCTGCAATTGCTAGAATTGCTATTATTAAAATAAACTTACTTTTATCTTTCATTTGACTTTCTTCCTTTCTTTAGTTTTATATATTTAAATTGTCAAAAATAAACTGTTCCTGCATTCTTTTCAATGATTGTTTTATTGCCTTTGCCCTTATTTCACCAATTCCCTCTACATCATCTAGCTCTGGAATATCAGCTTGTATTATATGTTGAAATGATTTAAAGTTTTTTACAAGATTTTCCACAATGTTACTTGGCATTCTAGGAATTTTATTTAATATTCTATATCCTCTTGTAAAAACATTTACTTCTTCATAATTATCAAAATCTTCATATCCAAGCTCTTTAGCAATTAGCTGTACCTTCATTAAATCTTCATGAGTCATTTTTCTTATATTTTTTAATGCTTTTTCTTCACTATTCTTTTTAGTTAGCATTATATAATCTTTAATTATGAAAAATTCTTCTAGCTCTAAATTTCCAAACAATTCATCTAATTGCATTTGAAGTAATCGACCTTCTTCACCTAATTCTGATATTGCTTTTTTTACTTCATCAACAACTTTTAATACCATTTCTGCTCTTTGAATACATACAATTACATTTTGCAAAGTAACTATATCATTAAATTCATATTCATTCAATAGATTTAATTTATCATCAAAAACTTTCTTATATTTTTCTGCTGTTTGCAATGCTTGGTTTGCTTTTGTTATTACTTTTGAGCTTTCCTGTAATACATATCTAAGATCTCCTTTGAATATTGTTATTACATTTCTTCTTTGTGATACACTAATAACAATTTCTCCTGTTTGTTTTGCAGTACGTTCAGCAGTTCTATGGCGTGTTCCAGTTTCATTTGTTGTTATACTAGGTGATGGTATTAATTGTGCATTTGCATATAATATTCTTTTTAAATCAGCACTTAAAATAATAGCTCCATCCATTTTTGCAAGTTCATATAATCTTGATGGCGTATATTCAACATTTAAATTAAATCCTCCATCTACTATATCTAGTACTTCTTTGGTGTCACCAATTACAATTAAACCTCCAGTTTTGGCCTTTAAAATATTTTCCAAACCTTCTCTTATTTTTGTCCCTGGTGCAATTAACTTTAATATTTCTATTATTGTATCTTGTTTATTTCCCGCCAAATTAATCACTCCTTAAATAAATGAATATTTTTTATAATCTACTATGTTTTGCAAAATATTTATGACTAAAATTTGGAAAGCATTTATTTTAATCCCATTTTTTGCATTGCTTCATTTATGTTTTTCACGCCTATTATATCTAATTTATAATTTTCTTTCAATACTTTTTTGTTAGATTCTGGAATTATACATGTTTTAAAACCTAATTTTTCAACTTCTTTTATTCTTTTTTCAATTAAATTAACACCTCTTATTTCACCTGTTAATCCCACTTCACCAATTGCTACAACATCTTTTGGTAAACTTAAATTTTTAAAACTAGATGCTACTGCAAGAATTACACCTAAATCCACAGCAGGCTCTGAAATTTTTATTCCACTTACAACATTTAAATATATATCTTGATTTCCAAGGTTCATACCCACTTTTTTTTCTAATACAGCCATTAACAGAGTTAATCTATTATAATCAATACCATTTGCAGTTCTTCTTGGCAAACCAAATACACTTGTTGCAGTTAATGCTTGTAGCTCTATTAATAAAGGTCTTGTACCTTCCATAGCCGCAACTATTATAGATCCTGCTGGATTGTCTGCTCTTTCTGAAATTAAAACAGTTGATGGATTAATTATTTCTACCATTCCCTCATTTTGCATTTCAAACATACCAATTTCATTTGTTGACCCAAAACGATTTTTTACACTTCTTAATATTCTATAAGAAAAATATCGCTCTCCTTCTAAATATAAAACCGTATCAACCATATGCTCTAGAACTCTAGGTCCTGCTATACTTCCCTCTTTTGTAACATGTCCAATAATTATTGTTGTAATATTATTACATTTGCATAATCTCATTATTCTAGCTGTAATTTCTCTAACCTGACTTACAGTTCCAGCAGCAGAAGTTATCTCATCTGAATACATTGTTTGAATTGAATCAATAATTACTAATTTAGGATTTAGCTCTAATATATTTGTTTGAATTATATCTATATCTGTTTCTCCTAAAAACATTATATTCTCATTATTAATACCTAATCTATCAGCTCTAATTTTTATTTGTTCAGCAGATTCTTCTCCAGAAACATATAAAACTTTGCCATCTCCCTCAATTTTATCACATAGCTCTAAAATTAAAGTCGACTTACCAATTCCTGGTTCACCTCCAAGTAACACTAATGAACCTTTTACAATTCCTCCTCCTAATACTCTATCAAGCTCTTCAAAACCTGTTGATGATCTTAAACATTCTTTTCCCTCAACAGAATTTAAAAGAGTTGGTTTATTAGGCTTTTTCTTTTCATTAGACCCTGCCACAAAATCATTGCTTTTTTGAATTTTCTCCTCAACAAAACTATTCCACTCATTACAGGCAGGACATTTACCTAGCCATTTTGCTGATTCATATCCACAATTATTGCACAAAAATATAGTTTTTGCTTTTGCCATTACTATTTACATGATATACTTAAAAACTTAAATAATCATGCTCTCCTTTCTCTATTTACTTTTCAATCTCAATAATTCATCTAATACAATTATAAACATAGCATGTGACCAACCAAGTCCTATTATCCACTTAAAATTCTCATCTTCATTATTAACTTGCTCTGATAATAAACCATAATCAGATGATGTATTAACAACAAATTTAAAACAATCTTCAGCAGATTTAATATCTCCTAATTCAATAAAATACATAGCCATCCATAAAGTAGTAATA
>CAKPKU010000008.1 GCA_934167365.1 uncultured Clostridia bacterium | reverse complement strand
AATAAAAACATTATCAGTAATAACATCATTATTTGTTAAATTATTAACAATTTCAACAAATATAATTTCTAAAATTTTTGGAGTTAGTGAAAGTGAAGAAGAAACAGTTACTGAAGAAGAAATAAGAATGATGGTTGATGTTGGAGAAGAAAAGGGCTCTATAAAAGAAGAAGAAAAAGAGCTTATAAATAATGTTTTCGAATTTAATGATAAAACAGTATCTGAAATAATGACTCACAGAAAAGATATTTTCGCATTAGAGCTATCTGACAATATAGTAGAAAGATTAGACGAATTAGATGAATATAAATATAGTAGAATTCCAGTATATGATGAAACTATTGATGAAATTAAAGGTGTTATATATATAAAAGATTTATTAAAACAAATTGCTATTAATAAAGATATAAAAATAAAAGATATAATGAGAGATGCATATTTTGTTTCTGAAAATAAACTAATAAATGAATTATTTAAAGATCTTCAAAAAAATAAAAAGCAACTTGCCATAGTTTTGGATGAATATGGTGGAACAGCAGGTATAGTTTCTATGGAGGATATATTAGAAGAGCTAGTTGGTAATATTTTTGATGAATATGATGAAATTGAAAATGATTATGAAAAAATAGATGAAAACACATATATTATTGCAGGTCATGTATCAATAACTGATTTAAAAAAGATATTAGATGTAGAAATTCCAGAAGGTGAATATGATACTTTATCAGGATATTTAACAGAGCTATTAGGAAGAATTCCAGAAGATGGTGAAAAACCAGTATTGGAAACAAATGAAGTAACATATAAAATTGAAGACTATGAGGATAAGAGAATAAAATTAGTAAAAGCATGTAAAAATAAACCAAGTGATGTATAAATTTTAGGACCATTAGAGCTTTCTATGGTCCTAAAATTTTTTGAATAGAAGTATTATTTGATCTATTATACCTTTTTAGTAAATATAAATCATCAGGATTTCTTGATATTACATTTATTCCTTCCTCACATGATAAACTTGCTTTAAATCCGAGCTCTTTTATTATAGGAATTGAAGATTTGCTTACAGCACCAAATGGATATGTAAAAGTATTTGGTGTGTATTGAGTATATGTATTAAACTCGTTTTGAAGTTTTGTTATATCTTCAGATAATATTTTTGTATAGGAACTTTCACTTTCATTTTTATTTTTCATACATCCATTCCTTGTTTTTGTTATACTATGAAAATTATATGTGTGGTTTTGAAATTCAATTCTATTAGTTTTCATAATATCCTGAATATCAGACCAACGTAAATAACTATAATTTGGGTTAGCTTCATTACTTTTTGTATATGTATCTGTATATTGACCAACAATTGAAATAACAGCAACCATATCATATTTTTCAAGTAGAGGTAAAGCATATGTTAAATTATTATAATGACCATCATCAAATGTAATAATTATAGGTTTTTCAGGTAGTTTAGCATTATCATAAACATAATTTATTAAATCAGTCATTGTAATTGTTGTATAATTATTTTCTTTTAGATATTTCAAATCAGATTCAAATGTATTAGGATTAATAATATATTTACCGCTTTTTGATTTTAATATGCTATGATACATTAGTATTGGAACAGATACAGTAGATGGTTCATCAGCATTTACTTTATAATATATTAAAATACATGATGAAAAAATAATAATAATTGTTATTATGGAAATGATTTTATATTTAAATTTGAAAATCATAATATTATCTCCTTAATCTACAAAATTCCCCAGAATTTGAATTTTTATATACAGCCACACTATTACTTTTTAAAAATTCAATAATATTATATAAATCAATCCAAATCTGATTAGTACCATCTTTTTGAGATTCATCAAATATTAATTGAACTCCTAAATGTAAATGTGGTACATTAATATTATTTACATTTTCGTTACTACTATATCCAGTCATTCCTAAATAGCCAATAACATCACCACTATTTACAGTATCACCTTCATTAAAATTTTGAGCATACGGATGATCTTTTCTTAAATGGGCATAGTAATAGTATCTTTTTTTATCAAAACTTCTAATACCAATTCTCCAACCACCATACTGATTCCAGCCTATTGCTTCAATTGTACCAGATTCCATCGCAATTATAGGAGTTCCAATACTCCCCATTAAATCATGACCTAAATGTCTTCGTTTATATCCGTAAGATCTTGAGTTCCCGAAGTCATCATAATGACTATAACTGTAGTTTTTTGCAATTGGCGAAAAAACTTTTAGTCCGTATTTCTGTACTAAATATTTTACAGTAGAATTAGGACTATTTTCTTCAACTTCATAATATCCGATATATTCATGTAAAACTGCATCAAAAGCTTCATAATAGTATGTATAATGTTTTAAGTTTTTTGTTAAGTCATCAATTGTATTTCCAGAGCTTAATTTATCACATAAATCCTTAAGATCAGATGATTTATAATTTTTAAAATTTCCGCCATATTGACATGCAAGATATGATAGTAATTCAATCCAATTATATTGAACAGAACTATTGTCATTATTATGTGATTCAATATCAATTTTTGAAGTTTCAGATAATACCTGATATGTAGGCGAAAAATCAACCCATTTTATATAATTATTTTTATTTTGATTTTCAGATTGTTTATCTTCCCATACATAACTTTGTGAAAACACAGACAATGGATTTTTTTTATATGTTTCTTGAATAATTAAACCAGCTATAAGTAAAAATATGAAAATAAAAGAAACAAAGGCATATTTTTTATTTAATACATAAAGTTTTGTTTTCAATTCATAACACCTCATTTTAATATATTAATAAAGAAAAAATTAAATGATAAATTTAATATAAATATATTGAAAAATATATGCCAAATTGATATAATCCGAAAAAGAAAATAATCGAAAAAAAGGGAATTAAGGTGGACTTAAATGGGAGACATAAATGTATATACAGGACCAATGAAATGCGGAAAAAGCAATAAAATAATAGAAGAAGCCAAAAGACAAATGATAGCAGGAAAACAAATAAAAATTTTCAAGCCAAAAATAGATACAAGAATGGCTGAGAATTATATTATGGATAGAAATGGAAATAAATTAGAATCAGTAAATATTAATAATATAGAGGATATACAAAAATATGATGCAGATGTATATATAATAGATGAATTTCAGTTTTTAAATGGTAATGTAGATTGCATAAGTAATATGGCAGAGCACGGAAAAAAATTCTTTATTGCAGGATTAAATTTAACCTCAGAAGGAAAAACATTTGGGAAAATGGGAGATTTACTTTGCGTTTCAGACCATGTACAAACAATGACAGCTATATGTGAAATATGTAAAAGAGATAATGCAACTTTGAGCTATTATAAAGCAGGAAACAAAGATGGAGATATAAAAATTGGAGATTTAGATTATATACCAGTATGTAGAAATTGTTATAATGAATTAAAAAATAAGAATAGGTAAATATAGTTAAAAATCATCATAAAATAAAAACAAAAAAGTATAAAAGTTCCTTTATTAGACATAATAAAAATATACAAACACTAAATAAAGGAGGGAAAAACATTGAAAGCAACTGGAGTTGTAAGAAGAATTGATGATTTAGGTAGAATTGTTATACCAAAAGAAATAAGAAAAACACTTAGAATAAAAGAAGGAGATCCACTTGAAATATTTACAGATAGAGAAGGTGGAATTATATTAAAAAAATATTCTCCAATAGGAGAGCTTTCAGAATTTGCAACAGAATATGCAGAAACACTTGCAAAAACAACAGGACACATAGCATGCATAACAGATAAAGATACAGTTATAGCAATTTCTGGAGGATCAAAAAAGGATTATTTAGAAAAAAGTGTAAGTAAACAATTAGAACAAATAATGGATGATAAAGAAAATTACACAAGTAAAGATAATAACAATACTGCAATACCAATAACTGAAAATGATAATAATGAAAAATCAAAAAATGCACAAGTAGTATACCCAATAATAGTTGATGGTGAATCAATAGGAAGTGTTATATTATTATCAAAAGAGCCTAATAGCCAAATGTCAGAAGTTGAACAAAAAGTAGTTCAATCAGCAGCAAGTTTTTTAAGTACACAAATGGAAATATAACAACAAATAAAATACAAAATTATCTTTAGAATAAGATAATCAAAATAACAGTGCCCTTGCAAACATATTTTATGCAAGAGCACTGTTTTATATAATAGGAAATTATATAAGCTTTAAATTTCACAAATTAAAGTGAAATAAATATTTTATTTTCAAATGGAAAGTTTTTGCTAAAATTTAGCTAAAATTAACATAAAACTCTAGTCAAAAAAATATATGTATGATATAATAAAAGTAGTTTTACAAAAGGAGAAGAGATAAATATGCTTGAAGTGGAATTAAAAAGTAAAGAATTAAAAGAATTTATTTATCTAGAATTAGAAAAAGATAGAAATGAACCAATATATATAGAAGAGCTAGAGCAAATTACAGAGCTACAACTAGATAAATTAGATATAGTCGGAGAGCCAACAGATGCTAATATATATGATTTAGTATTTTTTAGAAATTTAAAGGTATGTTATTTAAGTAATATGAATATATCAGACAAAGAGCTTGACATGCTAAATAGTGTACAAAGCTTACAATTTTTACAGTTAGATAATTGTTCATTTACAAACAATAAAAAAATGGAATTAAATCTATTAGGGCTTGTAATAAATGAATGTAATACTGTAAAAATGAAATTGTATGAAGATATAAAAACATTAGAAAAATT
Organism: uncultured Clostridia bacterium; assembly: GCA_934167365.1. Classification (GTDB taxonomy): domain Bacteria; phylum Bacillota; class Clostridia; order TANB77; family CAG-508; genus CAG-492. The sequence continues at coordinate 29,151 of CAKPKU010000008.1, read as the reverse complement.
ACATATAGTAAATTGTAAAAATGTAGATATCACTGGAATTTCAAAATTAAGTAATTTATCAAAATTATATTTGCAAAACTTAAAACTACCAGATATAGATGAAGTACAACAACTAAAAAATTTAGTATATCTAAATTTAAATGGTAGTGAAATTGCAGATTTAACAAAAATACAAGGGAATAAGAAAATTCTTATTGAATATGAAGAAATAAACGGTCTTTATGATCAAAATTATTAAAATGAGGTGAATATTTTGGAGAAAAGTCAAAGTAAACAAAAAGATGCAAATGAAGAAATAGTAAAAAATCAAAAATATAAAAGTAGCACAATTAATACTTTATTAAACCCAAAAGAAAATTCAAAAGAAAAAAGTGAAATAAAAAATAATGAAAAAAATAATAAAAGTAATAATACTAATACTAAAAGTGAATTAAAAGATGATAATGCAATTAAATTATCTGATATTATAAATAATATCAAAAATATGCCAACTGAATTATTAGAAAAGGAAATTGAAAATATAAAATCAGATATAAGTAATTTTAAAATTAAAGTTGGAATAGATAAAGACGCAATTAAGATACTAGATGAATTAGAAAATGATGAAAATAAAGAGCAAATAAAAAAAATATTAGCATCTTTTACACAAAGCATGAGTATTGATATTAACAGTATTTCAGAATTATCATCAGAGCAATTGAAAAGTGTTAGAAATTACTGTAAAGTAGATAGAGTATATGTAAATAGTGGATGGGATGAGTCAGCAAAGAAAGGTTATGAAGTAGAAAAATATGCAAAAATAAGATCAAATGCTGATAAAATGCTAAATAAAGCATTAAAAAATTTACCACAAAATGCATCACAAGAGCAAAAATTTATGGCAATATATAATGCAGTTTTAAAAGCAGAGCGTTATGATTACCAAGCATTAAATACAAGTTCACCTGATTATCAAAGAAGAAGAATCACATCAAGAAATTTGGAAGGATTTTTCTTAAATAAAAGAAGTGTTTGTGCAGGTACAGCAGATGCTCTAAAACAATTATGTGAATGTGCTGGTTTTGAAGCGGAATATGTACAAGGTTATGCTCAAAGTGAAATAGAAAAAAGAAATAATAAAAGGCCATCTTATCATGCATGGATGAAAGTTAAAATTGGAAATAAATGGTATAATGCTGATCCAACATGGGATGCTAATCATGCAGGAAAACCATATGAATATTGTTTAAAAAGCGATAGGGAGTTTAAAAATCACAATGAGGACAGAGCATATAACCCAACATATAAAAGAAATTTTGTTGAACAATACAGAAGTAGTGGAACAAGAAGATATAAAACTTCAACAGAATCAATAGATACAAGTTTAATTAGAAAATATTATAATAATAATTTATATGAAGAAAGAGCAAATGCAATACAGTTAGAGGAGGCAGTACTTACAGATGAAGAGCAAAAAGCACTTCATTACGAAATGACTGATAAAGATCGTGAAATATTAAAAAAGGATTATGCACCATATATGGAAAAAGCAGTAATGAAATTATCATTAAAACAAAAAATAGCAAATTATCTAAGTAAAAAAGGATTTTTAAGTAAGATATTTAAAAAGTTCATTGAAAAAAATAAAGTGGATGTTAATTCAAAAGCTATGACAAAACAGAATAAAGAAAATAAATCAGAATTAGATGAATATAAAGTTGCTCCAGAAAAGGCAAAATATAAAATTGAAGAAAAAGCAGTAAGTGAAAAGGTCGAAGAAAAAGGGCAAAATGTAAGATAATTAATATTAAAGGGATTATATTTAAAATATAATCCCTTTATATAAAGAAAATATATAATAAATTTGAGAGAAAGGAATAATCAATTAATATATTATATTTTTAAATAATTGATTATACAAGAAACAAATGTATATAAAAATAGGAGATTTAAAATTATTAAATATACGTGTAAAACAAAACGGAATAGTTGTATACGAAGGAACAACCGAAAATGCACCAGAAGAGCTAAAAGAAACGAATTATAAATTAGCGACTTTTGATAGTGGATATGTGGAAATAGAAATATAAAAACAAATTTTATCTTCAAACAAATTAAAAAAAGAAAACAAAAATTTTTATATAACCAATTACTTGCAATTTATGTTTATATATGGTAAAATGTGCAAGTAAATAAAAATACCTTATACTTAGTTTTAGGATAAAGTAACACCACTTTAACTCAGTTTAAGGAACAAAAAAATAACGGAGGTGCATGTAAAATGACAAAGGAAAGAAAACAAGAAATCATTAATACATATAAAAGAGAAGAAAATGATACTGGTTCTCCAGAAGTTCAAATAGCTCTTTTAACAGAAAGAATTAATGAATTAACAGAACATCTAAAAGTTCACAAAAAAGATAATCATTCAAGAAGAGGACTTTTAAAAATGGTTGGTAGTAGAAGAAACTTATTAAACTACTTAGCTAAAAAAGATGTTCAAAGATACAGAGATATCGTAGAAAAACTTGGATTAAGAAAATAAACCTTTTGGACGTTTTGCAATTAAAAATGCTTAACGTCCAATTTTTATAAAATGCATAAAATAAAAATGCAATAGTAAGGTGTTACATGCTTAAAAATTAGTAAGTAGCTTGGATAAATTGTTTTAATACTAAATTAAAATAATTAAAAAAGTAAAATAATTTATCGAGGTTACAGCTAATTTTAAGCAAATAATAAATTATAAAGGAGAGAAATATATGTTTAAATGTTATGAAACAGAATTAGCTGGAAGAAAATTAACAATTGAAACAGGGAAAATTGCAGAGCTTGCAAACGGAAGTGTTATGGTAAGATATGGAGATACTGTAGTAATGGTAAATGTTACAGCATCAAAAGAGCCAAGAGAAGGAATTGACTTTTTCCCATTATCAGTAGATTATGAAGAAAAACTATATGCAGTAGGAAAAATACCAGGTAGTTTTACAAAAAGAGAAGGAAAACCAGCAGATAAAGCAATATTAACATCAAGAGCAATAGATAGACCAATAAGACCATTATTTCCAAAAGATTTTAGAAATGATGTATGTGTGGTAGCAACAGTATTATCTGTAGAGCAAGATAACTCACCAGAGGTTTGTGCAATGATAGGAACAGCAGCAGCACTTGCAATATCAGATATTCCATTTGGAGGACCAACAGCAGCTGTCAATGTAGGATATGTAGATGATAAAATAGTAATAAATCCAACAGCAGAGCAAAGAGAGCACAGTAGATTACGTTTAACTGTAGCTGGAACACAAGAAAAAATAACAATGATTGAGGCAGGAGCAGATGAAATACCAAACAGCACAATGTTACAAGCAATAAAAGATGCTCATGTTGAAATAAAAAAATTATGTGATTTTATATCAAAAATACAAGCAGAAATAGGAAAGCCAAAATTTGAATATCAATCATTTGCAACTGATAAAGATGTATATGAAGAAATAAAATCAAACTTCAAAGAAAGAATGTACAAAGATGTTCAAGAAGTTGATAAAACTGTAAGAGATACAAATATAGAAAAAATAACTGAAGATATAACAAATTATTTTATAGAAAAATATGGAGAAGAATCAGCAGAAGAAAAGAAAGCTGATATTGCAAATAGTGTTCATGATCTAGAAAAAGAATGTGTAAGAGAAATGATACTAGAAGAGCATAAAAGACCAGATGGTAGAAAAATAGATGAAATAAGACCACTATCTTGTGAAGTTGGAGTATTACCACGAGTACACGGAAGTGCTATCTTTACAAGAGGTCAAACACAAGTAATGTCAATAGTAACTTTAGGAATGAAAAGCGAAGAGCAATTATTAGATGGATTAGATGAAGAAACAGGAAAAAGATATATGCATCAATATAACTTCCCATCATACAGTGTTGGAGAAGCAAGACCATCAAGAGGACCAGGAAGAAGAGAAATTGGTCATGGAGCATTAGCTGAAAAAGCATTAGTTCCAGTAATTCCATCAGAAGAAGAATTCCCATATGCAATAAGAGTTGTATCAGAAGTATTAAGCTCAAATGGTTCAACATCACAAGCTAGTATATGTGGAAGTACATTAGCTTTAATGGATGCAGGAGTTCCAATTAAAAAGCCAGTAGCTGGAATATCAACAGGATTAGTAACAGACAAAAATGATCCAAATAGATATGTAATGTTAACAGATATTCAAGGTATTGAAGATTTCTTTGGAGATATGGACTTTAAAGTAGGTGGAACAAAAGATGGTATAACTGCTATACAAGTTGACATTAAAATAGATGGATTAACATATGATATAATAGAGCAAGCTTTTGAAAGAACAGAAAAAGCAAGAATGTATATATTAAATGACATAATGTTACCACAAATAGCAGAGCCACGTGCAGAAATTTCAAAATATGCTCCAAAAATAATAACAACAAAAATTAGTGTAGACAAAATAAAAGATGTAATTGGAACAGGTGGAAAAGTTATAAACAAAATAATTGCTGAAACAAATGTAAAAATAGACATCGAAGAAGATGGGTCAGTATGTGTATATTCAGATGATGCTAAAAATGCAGAATCGGCAATGAAAATGATAAAAGATATAGCAAGAGAAATAGAAGCAGGAGAAATTTATGATGGTGTTGTAACAAAAATAATGCCATTCGGAGCATTTGTTGATTTAGGTGGAGGAAAAGAAGGATTACTTCATATTTCAAAAATATCAAGTAAAAGAGTGGAAAAAGTAGAAGATGTATTAGCGATTGGAGATGAAATAAGAGTAAAAGTATCTGAAATCGATTCTCAAGGAAGAATAAACTTAACAATGAAAGACCTAGAATCAACAGTAGTAGATGAAACAAAAAAAGAAGAAGAAAAATAAATAAATTACTATAATTTAAGGCAATAATGTATATTCACATTATTGTCTTAAGTTATATAGGTATAAATTGTACTTTAGATAAATAAAATAAAGCAGAAATAAAAAGTTTGGCGAAAAAAATAAGAATGTGTTGAAAAGTAAGAAATAAATAAGTATAATATTAATATAATATTAATAAAGGAGTAAAAAATGAAATATTTAGAAATTATACAACAAGCTTTAATATGGATCGTAACAATATACTGGTTATACCAATTTTTTGTTAGTGTATGTTCATTTTTAAAAGTTAAAGATAAACCTTTAAAAGTAAATAAACAACACAAATTTATGGCAATAATTCCAGCACATAATGAAGAAGCTGTTGTAGGAAATTTAGTAGAAAGTTTAAAAAAATTGGATTATCCAAAAGAATTATATGACATATATGTAATAGCAGACAATTGTACAGATAAAACTGCTGAAGTTGCAAAAAATGCAGGAGCAATTGTATATGAAAGATTTGATGAAGCACACAAAACTAAAGGATATGCTTTAAATTGGTTCTTAAAACAAAAAATAGAAGAAGATGCTGATTATGATGCTTTTTGTATTTTTGATGCAGATAATATTGTCGATAAAAACTTTTTAAAAGTCATGAATAAAAAATTATGCCAAGGTGAAGAAGTCGTACAAGGATATAAAGACATAAAAAATCCATCAGACACATGGATTTCAGCAGGATATGCAATATTTTACTGGACAATGCATAGATTTTATCACTTAGCAAGATATAATATAGGTCTATCACCATTAATGAATGGAACAGGATTTATGGTTAAATTTGACATAGTAAAACCACATGGATGGGATACAAAAACACTAACAGAAGATATTGAATTTTCATTAAAAAGAATTATACAAGGAGAAAAATTAGGTTGGGCAAAAGATGCTATTGTATATGATGAACAACCAATAACATTTAAACAATCATGGACCCAAAGATCTAGATGGACAGTTGGACATATGCAATGTTTAAGAGAATACACAAAACCACTTGCATCAGCAGTTGTAAAAAATAAAACTGTAATGAATTTTGATGGACTATTATATATACTAGGTACAACACCGATGTTAGTATTAACACTAGTATTAGTAATAGTAAACATAGTATTATTTGCAACAGGTTCAATGACTGGTACTGATTTTGCAATTCAAATGCTAAAATATATTGTACCAACAGTACTAGTACTACCATTTATGGGGCTTGTAGTATTATATATAGAAAAAAAGCCAATAAAACCTATGATAAAAGGGCTAATAACATACCCACTATTCATGGGATCATGGCTACTAATTAACATAAAATGCCTGTTTAAAAGAGATACAGAATGGAAAAAAATAGACCATAATAATAGCAAAAAAATAGAAGATGTATAAGTGGAAAAAAGGGGGGACGGTTCTCTTTTCCACAACTATGGAAAAAGGGACATATTTATTATTTCGGGCAAAAAACATTTATTGTTTAGAAATGTGTCCTGAATTCCACAAGTGTGGAATTTAGAACCGTCCCCTTTTATACATTAAAAAAGGAGAAAGACAAATGAAAAGAATTTTTAAGATTAAGCTTATAGTTATATTAGTAACTATTTTAGGAATAATATTAACCAAACCAATAATTGCAAAAACAATAGATTATAAAGTAGGTGGTACTCAAAAATGTATACTAAAAATAGATACAAAGTCAGCAGTTGCATTAACTACTGCTTTAATTGGTGTAGGTGTAGTTGTTGGTAAAAAATTTGAAAATAAATTTAAAAACTCAAGATAGTATAAAGCAGTATATTGGTAAATTAAGTTATGTATTGAAATTATTTATAAATAAGTAAAAGTGTAATAGCTAATTAAACATTGACTATTACACTTATTTCATATAATAGGAAATTATAAATTAAATGAATGGTAGAGCATATTATTTAATGTTTTAAAATTAGCAGTGTCAAATTATATAAAAAGGCTTTGCTCCAAATATTATACATAAAATCATTGCGTAAATTTCAAGCACAAATAATGTAACACCGGATTTATTCAATAATAATGTTGTGATATTATTTATCAAAAGATAAGAATAATTAAAAATTTTTATAGTAAAAATACAAAATCCCCTTTTTCTTTGAAAATAATAATGGTATAATACATACAAATGTTTAGGAGGAATTAAATTATGTTCGAAACAATAAGAGTTTACGCTTTTGTTGGTCCATCAGGAACAGGAAAAAGTTATAGAGCTCAAATGGTAGCAGGCGAAAATAATATAAAATATATTATAGATGATGGGTTACTAATAAATGACAATGAAGTTGTTGCAGGAACATCAGCCAAAAAAGCACCTACTAAAATTGAAACAGTAAGACATGCTTTATTTTATAGTGATGAAGAAAAAAAAGTAATTACAGATGCAATAAAAAAATATAAACCAGATGGTATCTTAATACTAGGAACATCAGATGGAATGGTTGCAAAAATAGTAGAAAATTTGGGATTGCCTAAAATAAGCAAAACAATATATATAAGTGATGTTGCAACAGAAGAAGAAATGCAAAAAGCAAGAAGAATACGTGTAACAGAAGGAAAACATGTAATACCAGTACCAACATTTGAAATAAAAAAAGATTTTTCAGGATTTTTATTAGATCCTTTACAAATATTTAAATCCAAAGGAAATGGTCAGAACCCATATATTGCAGAAAAATCAATAATAAGACCAACTTTTAGTTATTTAGGAAATTTTACAATTTCAGATACAGTTTTCAGACAAATAATACAAACTTTAAGAAAAAAAGAAAGCGATATTGTAAAAATCAACAAAATCAGAATTGATAAATATGGAGAAGGAATGTCTATTTATATGGAATCAGTAGTAAAATATGGATGTAATATAAATGAATGTTTCAAAAGGTTCCAAACAAAAATAAAAAAAGAAATAGAGCGATTAACATCAATGAATGTTCAAAAAATTGAAATTGTTGTTAAATCTATAAGTGTAGAAGATTAAGGAGGAATAAAAATGTCTTTTGTTGTTGCAATAGATGGACCTGCAGGAAGTGGAAAGGGTAGCATAACAAAAATAATTGCAGAAAAATTAAATTTAGAATCAATTGATACAGGAGCTATGTATAGATGTGTTACATTATATTTAATAAATAACAATATAAATATTAATGAAGTTGATAAAATAAAGGAATCATTAGACAATATTGAAATAAAATTTGAAAATGATAATCAAAAAGTATTATTAAATAATGAAGATGTTACAGATAAAATAAGAAGTATGGAAGTTACAAAATTAGTATCTCAAGTATCAAGCATAAAAGAAGTAAGATTAAAATTAGTTGATTTGCAAAGAAAAATTGCAAGAGATAAAAATATAATTATGGAAGGAAGAGACATAACAACAGTCGTATTTCCTAAAGCTGATGTAAAAATATATTTAGATGCAGATGTTGAAGAAAGGGCAAAAAGAAGATTTAAGCAAAATCAAGAAAAAGGTATAGAATCAACATATGAAGAAGTTTTAGAAAGCATGAAAAAACGTGATGAAAACGATAGAAATAAAGAGTTTGGAGCATTAAAAATAGCTGATGATGCAATTGTGATAGACTCAAGTAATATGACAATAAACCAAGTTACAAAAGAAATAATAAAATTAATAAAAAAAAAGCAAAAAGAAATAAAAGCTGATAAAAAGGTTTATGAAGAAACACCAGACACAAAATTCAAAAGATTTAAATTAGCTGTTGTAAGAAAAATTGTGTACTATGTTTTTTATAAATTAGTATACAGAATAAAAATTGTAAATGAAAAAAATGTTCCAGATGAAGGAGCATATATAATTTGCGCAAATCATGTTAATATGTTAGATGCATTAGCAGTAGTATGTTCAAGCAAAAGAAAAGTTCGTTTTATATGTAAAGATTCAATGTTTAAAGTAAAAGTATTAGGATGGGCACTAAAATTATCTGATACAATACCAATCAATAGAGAAAAAAATGATCTAGAATCAATGAAAAGATCATTAAAAGCATTAAAAAATGGTGAAGTATTAGGTGTATTTCCAGAAGGAACAAGAAAAGGAATGTCAAAAAATTTAAAAGCCAAAGATGGAGCAGCATTCTTTTCATTAAAAACTGGAACGAAAGTAATTCCATTAGGAATACAAGGATCTTTTAAACCGTTCACAAAAGTAAAATTAATATATGGAGAGCCATTGGATTTTTCTGAATATTATGGAAAAGAAAAGGATAAAGAAGCCTTAGAAAAAGTTACAGAAACTATTATGAATAATATAGTTATGTTGACAAATCAAGACAAATAATATATAATAAAAAAATGTTAAGGTGGGTAAGAATTTATGGATAAAATTAATGAAAATATTACATTTGAAGAGCTATTAAATCAAACTTTAAAAGAGCTTAAAGTAGGTCAAACAGTTACTGGAAGCATAATTGAAATAACCAGTAAAAACGAAATTTTTATTGATATAGGATATAAGGCAGATGGAATAATTCCAAAAGAAGAATATATACTAAATCCAGGAGAAAAATTAGAGGAAAAATTCAAACTAGGAGACAGAATAACAGCTGTTGTATTAAAACTAAATGATGGATTAGGAAATGTGTTATTATCATATAATAAAGCAAGGGCTGAAATTGACAAAAAAGAGCTTGAAAGTAAAATAAACAATGAATCAATAATGAAATCAATTGTTTCAGAAGTAAATGATAAAGGTCTTATTGTTAATTTTAATACAATAAAAATCTTTATACCATTATCTTTATCAGGAATACCAAGAAATGAAGATCCGCACTCATATAAAGGAAAAGAAGTTAGATTTAAAATAATTGAATATAATCCTAAAATAAATAGAGTAATAGGATCAATAAAACAATTAATAGATGAAGAAAAAAAATCAAAATCAGATGAGTTTTGGAATAATGTTGAAGTTGGAAAACTATATACTGGAACAGTAACAAGCTTAAGTGAATATGGAGCTTTTGTAGATATTGATGGAATAGTACAAGGTCTATTACATATATCTGAAATCACATGGGAAAGAGATAAAAAGCCAAAAGATATATTAGAAGTAGGACAAGAAATAAAAGTAAGAATTAAAGAGCTAGACAAAGAAAATAAAAGGATAAAATTAATATATGACAAAAAAGGACCTGATCCATGGGAAAAAATAGATGAAAAATATAAAGTATCAGATATAGTAACAGTTAAAGTAGTAAACTTTGCTCCATTTGGTGCATTTGTAAAAATTGAAAAAGGAGTAGAAGGTCTAGTACATATATCACAAATATGTGAAAAAAGAATTGCAAAACCAGAAGAAGTATTAAAAATAGGGCAAAAGGTAAATGCAAAAATAATTAATATAGATAAAGAAAATAAAAAGATAGAATTATCAATAAGAGAATTAGAAGGTACAAGCGAAGAATTAAGTGAAGAGAATTAATTATAATAAGGGGACAGACATTAAAATGCTCTGCCCCATAAAATATGTAAAAAATAGAAGGAGTAATAAAAATGAATAATAAGAATATAAGAAACATAGCTATTATAGCTCACGTTGATCACGGAAAAACAACACTAGTAGATGCTTTATTAAGACAAAGTCATATATTTAGATCAAATGAACAAGTTGCTGAAAGAGTAATGGATTCAAACGATCTAGAAAAAGAAAGAGGTATAACAATTCTTTCAAAAAATACATCTGTAATGTATAATGATGTAAAAATAAATATAGTAGACACACCAGGACATGCTGATTTTGGAGGAGAAGTTGAACGTGTTTTAAAAACAGTTGATGGTGTTTTACTATTAGTAGATGCTTTTGAAGGTCCAATGCCTCAAACTCGTGAAGTTCTTAAAAAATCATTAGCATTAAATTTAAAACCAATAGTAGTAATAAATAAAATTGATAGACCAGGAGCAAATCCATTAAAAGTTGTTGATCAAGTTTTAGAGCTATTTATTGAATTAAATGCATCTGATGAACAATTAGATTTCCCAGTAATATATGCATCAGCTAAAAATGGAATTGCAAAATTACATTTAGAAGATGAATCTGATAATGTTCATTGCATTTTTGACACTATAATAAATACAATAGAGCCACCAAAATGTGATATGGATGGAACAGCTCAAATGTTAGTTACAAACATTGATTATGATGATTATTTAGGAAGAATTGCAGTTGGAAGAATAGAAAGAGGAACAATAAAAAATGGTATGCCAATTTCTATATGTAAAGCAGGAGATAAAGTTGTTCAAGGAAAAATAGCTAAATTATTTACATATATGGGATTAAAGAAAGTAGAAGTTGAAGAAGTTAAAGCAGGTGATATAATAGCATTATCAGGAATTGCTGATATTAATATTGGTGATACAATATGTGATTTAGATCACCCAGAAAAAATTCCTTTTATTGATATAGATGAACCAACAGTATCAATGACATTTAGTGTAAACAATGGACCATTAGCAGGAAAAGAAGGTCAATTTATAACATCAAGACATATAAGAGATAGATTGTTCAAAGAGCTAGAAAGAAATGTAAGTTTACGTGTTAAAGAAACAGATTCAGCAGATAGTTTTGAAGTATGTGGACGTGGAGAGCTTCACTTATCAGTATTAATAGAAACAATGAGAAGAGAAGGTTTTGAATTATTAGTATCTAGACCAAAAGTTATTTTTAAAGAAATAGATGGTGTAAAATGTGAACCAATTGAAAAATTAGTTTGCAATGTACCAGATGATTCAATAGGTACAGTCATTGAAAAATTAGGAAGACGTAAAGCTGAAATGGTTAATATGGAACCAGCAGAAGCAGGTCATACTAAAATTGAGTTTGATGTACCTGCAAGAGGTATTATAGGTTATAGAACTGAATTCTTAACAGATACTAAAGGTGAAGGAACAATGAATAGTGTATTTGATAGATATGAGCCATATAAAGGAGAAATATCATCAAGAACAAGAGGTGTATTAGTAGCTTTTGAACCAGGAACATCTGTAACATATGGGTTATATAATGCACAAGAAAGAGGAGAGCTATTAATTGGTGCTGGTGTAGAAGTTTATGAAGGAATGATTGTTGGTATAAATTCAAGAAATGAAGATATTGCAATAAATGTATGTAAAGAAAAACATTTAACAAATACAAGAGCTTCAGGATCAGATGATGCACTTCGTTTAGTACCACCACTTCAAATGTCATTAGAAAAAGCTATTGAATTTATAGCAGAAGATGAACTAGTTGAAGTTACTCCAAAGAATATTAGATTAAGAAAGAAAATATTAGATAGTAAAACTCGTGAAAGAGAAGCTAGAAGGGGGAAATAATCAATGCATAATGTTAGAAAAAATAATGCAGTAGATTATGCAAAAGTAAACGGAGGAAATAGGAAAATAGCAGGAATGCAATGTTATATTTCTGATATGATTACCAAAGAAGATGAAAGAATTGATAAAATAAAGAAAAGAAACATTGTACTAAAATATGCAACTGAATGTTTGAAAAATGGCGAAAATATAAGTCGAGTTCTAATAAAATCAAGAATATATGCCAAAAAATTAAAAATAAATGTAGATTCTATAACAGAAGCTACAATGAAAATGTTGATAAAAAAAATAGAAGAGCAAGAAGAAGAGCTTGAAAGATAAATAATGGAAGATGATAAAATGAATGAAATAGAGCTAAATAAAATAAAAGAAAAGGCTTTAGAAGATCACATACCAATAATAATGGATGATACTTTAGATGTAATAGCGAAAATTTTAATTGAAAAAAAGCCAAAAAGAATTCTAGAAATTGGAGCAGCAGTAGGATATTCAGCAATATGCTTTTCAAAGTACTTAGCAGAAGGTGGAGTAATAGATACAATTGAACGTGATGAAAATCGTATAGAGGAAGCTAAACAAAACTTTAAAAAAGTAGAAGTAGAAAATAAAATAAACTTGTACGAAGGTGATGCAGTAGATATTTTACCAAATTTAAATGAAAAGTATGATGTAGTTTTTATAGATGCTGCTAAAGGAAAATATCCATTCTTTTTAAAAGAAGCTTTAAGAATGATTAAAGATAATGGTATAATTATAGCTGATAATATATTATATAAAGGATATGTTATGAGTGATTACAATAAACATAAGCAACGTACAGCTGTTAGAAATTTAAGAGAATATATTAAAGAAACTACTGAAGACCCTAATATGATTACTGAAATTTTAGATGTAGGAGATGGTCTTGCAATTTCTAGATTAAAAGATAAAAGTTTTTGTTAATAAATAAAATACATATAGTAAAAAAATACATATATTAAAATATATGTATTTTTTTGTTGTAGATTATAAATAATAGATGTATAATAAAGAAAATTTAAAAGGAGATTTTACGTATGAAGGAAATTATAGATGAACTTGTTAATATAGATAAAAGATCCAAACAAATTGTTCAAAAAAGTGAAGATAAAGAGCAAAGCATAGATAATTATATTACAATAGAATTAGAACGTAGAAAAAATGATATAAATTCAAAATATAAATATAAAATTAATTTTTTGAAAAGTGAATGCGAAAAAGATTTTAATAATAAAAAAGAAGCTCTAAAGCAAAATTCACAAAAAATAATTGAAGATTTGCAAAGTGATTATAATAACAATAAAAATGCTAAAATTGAAAAAATGTTGACTGAAATTTTTAGATAATTGATGTGTAGGGTTTTGAATTTTATAAAGAAGGGAACATAAGATTATGCCAATTTCTGCAATTAAATATCCTAGTATTAATGCAAAATTAAAAGCTATGTATTCTAGGAGATTAAAAAAGTCAGATTTAATAGATTTATGCAAACAAAATAATTTAATGAGTGTGATTGCTATTTTAAAAAATAAAAATACTAATATGAAGAAACTTGATGAAAATGCTGATAGACAAGATGTTGAAAAAGCATTAAATTATGAAATAATATTAGATTTAGAAAAGATAGTTAAATATTTAGATAAAAAAGATAGTATAATTTTTCAGATTTTAATTTCTAAATATGAAATGAATTGTATAAAAAAATCAATCGAATTAATATTTTCAAAAAATCAGATAGATTATACTATTTCAGTATGGACAGAAAATATATTTAAAAATTTAAAAGGAATAGAGCATGTTGCGAACTTAAACGATTTAATGAAATTAGTTGAAAATACAAAATATAAAAAAATTATTGAGAAATATATAGATGAAAATAATATAAATTTTAGTATTTTTAAAATTGAAAATGAATTAGATAAATTATACTTTAAAAATATTTTTGATACAGCAAACAATAAAGAATTAAAAAATATTATTGGAACTCAAATTGATTTTACAAATATTATGTGGATATATAGAATGAAAATGTATTATAACTTTTCTGAAGAATTTATTAGATCTGTATTAATTGATGTAAATTATAAATTAAGCAAAAATGAAATTAACCAATTAATTTTAGCTAATAATTTTGAAGAGCTAAATGATATTATAAGGAAAACAAAATATTCTAGTATTATTTCAGACAATATGTTTGATTTTGAATGTTTTATAAATAAATATTTGCATAAAGCATATGAGAAGATGTTTAGATTAAATTTTTTAAGTATAAATTGTATATATGCTTATTTAAATTTAGTAGAAATTGAAAATAATGAAATTATAAGTATAGTGGAATCTGTAAGATATAATATTGATAAAAGTAAAGTACTTAAGAAAATCATCTAATATACTAAGGAAGGAATGATGGAAAATGGCTGTTGAGAAAATGAAGCTCTTAAGCATAACAGGAAAAGATACAAATTTAGAAGAGTTTCTTGCCAAGAATTTGCTTAATTTAGATATTCAAATTGAAGATGCTAAAAAAATCTACAAAAAAGGTTGGAAATTAGAATATTTTAATTATGATTACACAATAAAAGAATATATAAAAAAGTGTGAAAAATTGATTAATGAATTCAATATTCATAAAGATGATGATGAATGGAATATTGAAATAGATAATTCAATAGATGAATTAAAAGAAAAAGTTGATTCATCTATATCAAATTATAGTGAAATAGAAGAGAAAATAAAAAGGTTAAAAGCCGAAAATGATGAAATGAGTGCTCAATACGATGTAGTAAAAAATTTAGTAGCATTAGATGCAAAAATTGAAAATTTATATAATTTGAAATATATGAAATTTAGATATGGAGTTGTACCAACAAAAAATCTAGAAGAAATTAATAAAAAGATAGATTCTATTGATGCTGTATATTTTGAATTAAAACAAGAAGAAGAGCAAACTTGGATTTTATATTTAACAACTGAAGAATTTACAAGTAAAGTAGATAGTTACTTTAATGTACAAGACTTTGAACGTATTTGGATACCAAAAGAAGCAATAGGTACACCTTTGGAATATATTCAAAGTCTAGAAAAAAAGATGAAATCAAATTCTTTTGAAATTGATCAGGCAAATAAATTGATAGAGCAAATGCGATTGGAGAATAAAACAGCTCTAAATAAAATATATAATCAATTATTAATGTATGAAAATGTTAATAAATTAAAAAAATATATTGTAAAAGATCAAAACGGAACATTTTATATTGTGTTATGGGTATCTAATACAAATCTTGATTATATACAAAAAATGATAGATAAATATGAAAATTTGGATTATGAAATTTTTGATCAAGACGAAGATATTAATCCACCAACAAAACTAAAAAATAATCCTATATTTAGACCATTTGAAGCTTTAATTAAAATGTATGGTGTTCCAAATTGTAAAGAAGTTGATCCAACAGTATTAGTCGCTATAACAGCATTTATAATGTTTGGATTTATGTTTGGAGATGTAGGACATGGTCTTGTAATTTTTATATTTGGTTTAATTTTAGCCAAAAAGAAATCAGCTCTTGGTCCAGTTTTTGCAGCAGGAGGAATTTCTTCAATAATTTTTGGTGTACTATATGGAAGTGTGTTTGGAAAAGAAAATATTATAAAACCGGTACTTATAAGTCCAATGGAAAATATCCAAACAATGCTTATTTCAGGAATTGCTGTTGGGAGTATTTTTATATTAATTGCAATGATTTTTAACATAGTTAACGGAATAAAAAATAGAAATTTACAAAAATGGTTATTTGATAAAAATGGAATTGCAGGATTTTTATTATATGGTTTAATTTTAGGTGATGTAGCAATGTACTTTTTAAAAGGAAAAATGCTTATTTCAACAAATTTATTAGTGATTATTGCTATAATCCTAGTTATAATGATACTTTTTGGAGATGTTATATCTTCTAAAATAGAAAAGAAAAAACAAGAGACAAAAACTCCAATTGTAGAAAAAATATTCGAGATAATAGAAATGACACTGTCTTTTGCAAGTAATACAATATCATTCTTAAGATTAGCTGCTTTTGCTATAAACCATGTTGGTTTATGTATGGCTGTATATTTATTAGCAGATATGACAACAGGAGTTGGAAATATTGCAATAGGTATTATAGGAAATATAATAGTAATAGCATTAGAAGGATTAATAGTAGGAATACAAGTTTTAAGATTAGAGTATTATGAGCTATTTAGTAGATTTTATGAAGGAAATGGAAGAGCATATACATCTATTAAAAGTCAAGTAAAAGAATAATTTAATTAAAGAAGGGATTTGAGAAAAATGAAAAATTTATTTATAAAGTTAAGTATAATATTAGTAATATGTATTGTTGCATGTATTGGAGGATTATGGATATCAAAAGCTGATGAACTTAATAATTCAGAAGCAGTAGTAACTTCAGAAGGAAGTACTGCTCAAACAGTAAATACAGAAGAAACATCTAATAATAAAGGTATTGGAATGATTGCTGCTGCTTTAGCAATTGGTCTTGCTGCAATAGGTTCAGGTATTGCAGTTGCAGTTGTTGCTTCAAGTGCAGTAGGGGCTATAAGTGAAAATCCTAGTTTATTAGGAAAAACTGTAATTTTTGCAGGTTTAGCAGAAGGTATAGCAATATATGGACTTATAATTGCTATTATGATATTAAGTAAAGTTTAATAATTAGGGATATAAATTATGAAAATGTATTGTATTAGTGATGATATAGATAAAGCAGTAGGTCTAAAACTTACTGGAATAAAATCTATAATTTTAAATAATAAAGCTGATATTGATAATAAAATTAATGAAATAATAAAAGATAAAGATATCGGTATTTTAATTGTTACAGAAAATGTATATGAAATTTCAAAAGAAAAGTTAGAAGATATTAAAAATAACAAAAAATTACCATTAATAGTTAAATTGTAAAATGGAGGAAATGTATTTGTTATGAATATGGATGAAAAAATCAAAAAATTTGAACAAAGCTGTGAAAAATTAGCTAAATGTGATGCTGAAAAGCTTGATAATAAATTAAATAATGAAATTGAGGAACAAATAAATTTAGAGCTTGAAGAATATGTAAAAAAACAAGAAAATGCATATAAAAAGCAATGTGAAAAAATTGTTAAAGATTATAACAAATTAATATTTGATTATGAGGTTGAATGTAAAAAAAATATTTTAAATGTAAAAAATATAATAAAAAAAAATCTAATTAGTGAATTAGAAAGTGTATTATATAATTTTATTAATCAAAAAGAATATACAGAATTCTTAGCAAAATCAATTAGTGAAGTATTAGAGGCTACTGGTAATGATGAGAATTCTATTATATATATAACAAATAAAGATTATCAAACAAATAAAGATATATTACAAAAATATAATTTTAAGTTTGAAATAATAGATAATTATTATATAGGTGGATGCAAGCTTGAAAATAAAAAAATAGGAGTTTCAATAGATAATACATTAAGATGTAGACTAGAAAGAGCAATGTAAATATATAGTTTTGTGGAGGTGAACTTTTTTGCAGGTAAAAAAAATAATTTCTATTAATGGACCAGTTGTATTGGCAAAGGGAAATGGAGATTTTGCAATGCATGATATAGTGTATATTGGAGAAGAGCAGATATTAGGAGATGTAATTAAAATTGAAAAAGATGTTGCAACAATCCAAGTATATGAAAATACAACAGGACTAAAAATTAACGAAGATGTTATAAGTGAAGAATCTCCGCTTTCTGTAACATTAGGACCAGGTCTTATGGGGAAAATATTTGATGGAATTCAAAGACCATTAGAAGACTTAAGGGCAAAAGATGGTAATTTTTTGAAAAGAGGTACAAAATCTTTGGGAATTAATACTGAAAAAAAATGGCATTTTAGACCAAAGGTTATGATAGGGGATAAGGTTTCATTAAATACTATTGTTGGCGAAGTTCCTGAAACAAAATTAATAATCCATAAAATTATGAATTATTATAATATGGAAGGAGTAGTAGTTGAAATAGCAAATGAAGGAGAATACAAAGTAACAGACATTATTGCTAAAATAAAAGTTGAAGATCAAATTCTTAATTTAACAATGATGCAAAAATGTCCAGTACGAATACCAAGACCATATAAAGAGCGTTTAGTTACAAATTCTCCATTAATAACAGGTCAAAGAGTAATTGATTCTATATTTCCAATAGCTAAAGGTGGAACAGGTATGATTCCAGGAGGTTTTGGTACTGGAAAAACAATGCTTCAACATCAATTTGCAAAATGGAGTAATGCAGACATTATAGTGTATATTGGTTGTGGAGAGCGTGGAAATGAAATGACTGATGTTTTGGAAGAGTTCCCTCGTTTAATAGATAAAAGAACTGGTATGCCTATGATTGAAAGAACAGTATTAATTGCCAATACATCTAATATGCCTGTTGCAGCAAGAGAAGCTTCAATTTATACAGGTATTACAATTGCAGAATATTATAGAGATATGGGATTTGATGTAGCAATTATGGCAGATTCTACATCAAGATGGGCAGAAGCCTTAAGAGAGATTTCAGGAAGATTAGAAGAAATGCCAGCAGAACAGGGATTTCCATCATATCTTTCTTCAAGATTATCAGAATTTTATGGTAGAGCAGGTTTAGTAAAAAGTTATAATGGAAAGATGGGCTCTGTAACTATAATAGGTGCAGTATCTCCTCAAGGTTCAGATTTTTCAGAGCCAGTTACACAAAATACTAAAAGATTTGTTCATACATTTTGGGGATTAGATAGAGATTTAGCATATTCTAGACATTATCCAGCAGTTAATTGGAATATAAGTTATAGTGAATATATTGATAATTTGCAAACATGGTATGAGGAAAATGTCGATATTGATTTTTTTGAATGTAGACAAAAAATAGTATCAATATTAGAAGAAGAAAATGAACTTTTAGAAATTGCAAGAGTTGTAGGTCAAGATGTATTATCTGATAATAAAAGATTATTACTTGAAACAGCTAAAGCAATAAGAGCAGGATTTTTGCAACAAAGTGCTCTTTCAGATATAGATTCTCAAGTTCCACTTATTAAACAATATAAAATGATGCAAACAATATTATTAATATATGAAAGATCATTAAGATTAATTAATAAAAGAATTCCTCTTTCAGAAATAAAAAAACTAGGATTTTTTGAGGAATATACAAAAATAAAATTTAATATTACAAATGATGATATTGGAAAATTTAGTGATTTAAATTCTGATATAAAAAATAAATTAAAAAAATTAGAAGATGAATATGAGGATCATATAGATTAAAAGATTTACTTTCAAAAGAAGGAGTGATTATAAATTGAAGATTCAGTACATTGGATTAGATTCAATTAATGGTCCATTAGTATATATAAAAACACCAAAAGATGTTTCATTTGAGGAAAAAGTTACATTAATATTAAAAAATGGAGAAACAAGACTTGGAAACATAATAAGACTAGATAATGACATTACTACAATTCAAGTATATGAAGGAACAAGTGGAATTGATACAAATGATATAAAAACTATATTTATGGGAGAGCCACTAAAATTAAAATTATCTCCAAGTATGCTTGGAAGAATTTTTGATGGAACAGGTAAACCAATAGATGGTTTAGGAGAGCTAGAAAGTGACTTAAAAAGAGATATAAATTCTAGTTCAATCAATCCTGTTGCAAGAAAATACCCAAAAAACTTTATTGAAACAGGTATTTCAGCAATAGATGGTTTAATGACTTTAATTAGAGGTCAAAAACTACCAATTTTTTCAGGAAGTGGAATTAATCATAATGAATTAGCAGAGCGAATTATTAGACAATCTGATATAACAGATGGAGGAAACTTTGCAATTGTATTTGGTTTAATGGGAGCAGAATATGAAACAGCAGAGTTCTTTAAAAAAAGTTTTAAGGAAAATGGTGTATTATCAAAAGTTGTAATGTTTGAAAATTTATCAAATGATTCATCAATTGAAAGAATATTAACACCAAAGCTTGCTTTAACATGTGCAGAGTATTTAGCCTTTGATTTAGATATGCAAGTTTTAGTTGTATTAACAGATATGACATCATATGCAGAAGCATTAAGAGAAATTTCTACACTAAAAGGAGAAATTCCAAGTAGAAAAGGATATCCAGGATATTTATATAGTGATTTTGCATCCATATATGAAAGGGCAGGTCAAATAAAAGGAAAAGATGGATCTATAACTCAAATTCCAATTTTAACTATGCCAAATGATGATATATCACATCCAATTCCAGATACAACAGGATATATAACAGAAGGGCAAATTGTTTTAAGTAGAGATTTATATCAAAAAGGAATTACACCACCAATAAACATATTAGATTCTTTATCTAGATTAATGAAAGATGGAATTGGCAAAGGAATTACACGAGAAAATCATAGTAAAATATCAGATCAAGTATTTGCCTCATATTCTAAAGTACAAGAAGTTAGGGCATTAGCTAAAGTATTAGGAGAAGCGGATTTGACAAATACAGATAAAAAATATTTAGAGTTTGGGCAAAAATTTGAAGAACAATTTATAAATCAAGGAAAATACGAGTTTAGATCAATAGACCAAACATTAGATCTAGCATTAAAACTATTGCATATTTTGCCAGATGAAGAGCTTGAAAAGTTGTAGTTTTAATCTAATTTAGATTTTAAATAATAAAAAAAGATATGAGAAGGGATCGGTCTAAAATTAAATGAGTATAAGAGATTTACCAACCAAAAATAACTTAATAAAATTGCAAACATCTATTAAGCAATCAAAAGATGGTTATAGACTATTAGAGCAAAAAAAATTAATTTTAACAAGAGAAAGAGATAAGTATATTGAAAAACAAAAAGAGCTAAAACAAAATGGAAAGCAAATATTATTAGAAGCAGAAGAATCATTAAAATTAGCTAATGTGGATATTGGTATAAAATCAATGATGGATTTATCAGATGATGTACAAGAAGATATAAACGGAATTGATATAAAATATAAAACAATAATGGGAGTTGAAATTCCATCAGTTATTAAAATAGAAAATAACAATTTAACTCCAATTTATGGATTTTATAATACCACATCAAATGTTGATGAAACTATAATCAAATATAATAAAGTAAAAGAATACTTAATAAATCTTGCTGAAATTGATAATATAATATTCAGACTCGAAAAAAGTATAGATAAAGTCCAAAGAAGGGCAAATGCTCTAAAAGAGGTCATAATTCCTAGAGATGAAAATATAGCTAAAAAGATTCAAGAGATATTAGATGAAACAGATATGGAAGAGTTTTCTAGGTTAAAAATGATAAAACAAGGCACTAATTTTTGAAATTATGTAAATTAACAGTATTGACAATTAACTATAAAGTATAGTATAATAAAAAACAGTTATTACCAAGAGGGTAAATAAAAGAGATTTAAATTTATATTTAATATTTGATAAAAGCAAATATTAATAGTGTTATAAAGTGTAGTTCGGAATTTAATTATTAAGTAAGTTATGAAAATTTAATGTATATTAAGTATATTTAGAGAAATATATTAAAAATAGTAAAATATAATAATAGTCTTCTAGAGCTGAAAAAAGACTAACAAATATTTCATAGATTGTTCATAAGAACAATCTTAATATTGATTTATAATTTATTATAATTAAAAAATAATATAATAAAACTATAAAGTTTATATACTGTTATAAAAAAAGGGAGAATATAGATTTAAATAAATAATATAAGTAAGGAGTGAGTTTTTTATAATGACAAAAGAAACAAATCAAAATGAGAATAGTGCTGAAAAAACAACAGTACGAAATATTAAAAGAGATCGAAAAGTAAGAGAAATTAATGTAAAAAGAGCGAAAAGAAGAACAAATGAGGTTCCAGATGAAAAAAGCAAAGTAAAACCAAGAAATAAGAGAGCACCAAGAAGAAGAGTAGATTCAAAAGTAGAAACTGAATATGATTTTGAATTCAAAAAAGGAAAACTAAAAATAATTCCTCTAGGAGGACTAGAAGAAATTGGAAAAAACATAACAGTATTTGAATATGAAGATGAGATAATTTTAGTAGACTGTGGATTAGAATTCCCAGAAGATAATATGTTAGGTGTAGATATGGTAATACCAGATGTAACATATTTAGAAAGAAATAAAGACAAATTAAAAGGATTAGTAATAACACACGGACATGAAGACCATATTGGATCAATACCATATGTTCTAAAAAAAGTAGATATGCCAATATATGCAACAAAATTAGCATGTGGATTAATAAAAAACAAATTAGAAGAGCACAAAATGGTACGTAAAACAAAATTAATAGAGGTAATGCCAGGAGAAACAATTAATTTTGGAAAAATAAAAGTTGAATTTATACGTAGCTCTCACAGTATACCAGATTCTGTAATGTTAGCAATAAAAACACCAGTTGGAACAATTCTTCATACAGGAGATTTCAAAATAGATTATACTCCAATAGATGGACAAGTAATGGACTTTGGAAGAATAGCAGAGCTAGGAAATGAAGGAATATTAGCCTTAATGTCAGATAGTACAAATTCAGAAAGAAAAGGATATACAATGTCAGAAAGCACAGTTGGAGATGTTTTTGAAAAATTATTCCAAAACTGTACAAAAAGAATTGTAGTTGCAACATTTGCATCAAATGTACACAGAGTTCAACAAATATTAAATTCAGCTGTTAAACATAACAGAAAAGTTGCAGTATGTGGTAGAAGTATGATAAATATGATAGAAACTGCAACAAGTTTAGGATATATTCAAGTTCCAGAAAAAACATTTATAGATATAGACATGATAAAAAATTATACTGATGATCAATTAGTTATTATAACAACAGGAAGCCAAGGAGAAGCAATGTCTGCATTAACAAGAATGGCATCAGGAGAGCACAGAAAAGTAGTAATAACACCAAATGATTTAATAATAATATCAGCAACACCAATACCAGGAAACGAAAAGTTAGTATCAAAAGTAATAGATGATTTAATGCAAATAGGTGCAGAAGTTGTATATAGTGCATTAGAAGATGTACACGTTTCAGGACATGCTTGTCAAGAAGAGCAAAAATTAATATTAGCATTAGCTAAGCCAAAATACTTTATACCAGTTCACGGCGAATACAGACAATTAAAGGCACATGCTGAAACAGCAGAAGAAATGGGAATACCAAAAGAAAACATATTTATGATGAAAAATGGTAGAGTAATAGAAATGAATCAAACAGAAGCAAAACTTGCAGGAGCTGTTCCATCAGGAAAGATATTAGTAGATGGTCTTGGAGTTGGAGATGTAGGAAATATAGTATTAAGAGACAGACAACATTTATCACAAGATGGATTAATTATAATAGTAATGACTATGGATTCAAATTCAGGAGAAATAGTATCAGGACCAGATGTAATATCAAGAGGATTTGTTTATGTTAGAGAATCTGAAAATTTAATGGATGATGTAAAAAGACAAATTAGAGAAGAAGTTCAAAAATTTGAAGACAAAAATATAACAGATTGGTCAACAATAAAATCAACATTAAAAGAAAGTTTACGTGAATATATATTCCAAAAAACTAAACGTAATCCAATGATTTTACCAATTATAATGGAAATATAGTATAAAAAAGAAATTCAAACAATAATTTTAGTTTGAATTTCTTTTTTTACTTCATAAACCAAAAGGAAAAGCCTGTATGTTATATGAAAAGTATAACATACAGGCTAATAAACATTAAACTTCAACTGAAATTGCTAAGTTTTGTTCATTAAAACGAACAAACATACCCATTACAGAAAAAATTTCTGCAAGGTTAGAGATTATCCATCTCTTGCTGTCTTTTGTAACAGAAATTGTTATTTGGTTATTATCGAATTTTTCGATAATATCACAATCTTCTGAAACTAAAGACAAGAAGTAATTCATGTCTTCAAAAAACTGCATTGCAATTTTTCCCCCCTTTATAAGAATATAGGTAAAACTTAAGACCTTTGTCTATCGAATGAAAACATTATACAATAAAATTTTATCAATGTCAACATAAAAAGGTAAAATAATTAAAAAAGTATTTATTTTTGTCACTATTTTAGCTTATAACTATAAGTACTATATAAATACCGAATAAATTAAGTTAAATGAAAGATATTATAGAGTTTTAACTAAAAATAAAATAACACATATAATATAAAAAGGCTTTGCCAAAATATTGCATACAAAATTACTAAATAATTTTTGTGGTGTAAATAATTATTATATATTTTTTTAAGGAGGTTATTTTGTGACAGAAAATAGAATATTAAAATCAGTTGCTATGTGCTTTATAATATTATTTTTCGTAACAATTAATCCACTCATAACAATTTCATCAGCATATACACTAGAGGAAAATACAACAACAGAGCATAAAACAGAAAATGATAAAGATGTTTGTACACGTGAAATAATTGAATGTGACAAAAACAATCCTTGCTATGTAAATGAAGAAGATATGGAGCAAGATGCTATATTAGAGCAGGAGAATATAAGCTATGATGGAGAGGATAGATCAAATGGGAAAAGCTTACTTGGAGAATATAAGGGGTTAACTTATTATTCACAAGCTGATTCTAGATGGGCAAATATATTATATACTTCAACTCAAAATAGTTCACAAACATTGAAAGCAAGTGGATGTGGTCCAACTGTAGCTGCTATGGTTGTATCTAGTTCAAAAGGTGTTATTTTACCAACTACTATGGCTAACTTATTTGTAGAAAAAGGTTATAGAACAAAAAATAGTGGAACTGCATGGAGTGCATTTCCTTTTATTGCAAATTATTTTGATTTTAAAGAATACTATACAACAAGTAATTTAAATAAGGCTTTAGAATATTTATCTAAAAAAAATAGTGATGGAACTAATAAATATTATATTGTTTGTAGTTGTGGGTCAGGTTTATTTACTAGTGGAGGTCATTATATAGTACTAACAAGTTTAAATGATAACACAATAAAAGTATATGACCCATATCAATATATAGGAAAGTACAATTTAGTATCAAGAAAAGCAGCTAATGTAGTTATTTCTGGTAATAATGTATATGTAACAAAATCAAATTTCGCTAAATATGCTAATTATAGAAATTTTTGGATTTTTTCAAATGACAGTGTAGAAAGTACAAATACAAATGAAACAACAGTTGAAGAGAATCTAAATTATGAGAGGTATGTTGCAACTAAAAGTTCAAACTTAAATGTAAGAGCTGATTCCAATATTAATAGTAATGTAATATCAAAAATAAAAAAAGGTGATAAAGTAAATGTTACAGAAATAAAAGGGGAATGGAGTAAAATAAATACACCAGTAAATGGTTGGGTAAGCTCTGTATATTTATCATCTGTATTAGTGAAAAATCAAAAAGAAGTTTCAAATAATACAAATAAATATAGTACAGGAAAGTATATAACAACATCAAATTTGCATGTTAGAAGCGGAGCAGGAACTAATTATAAAATAAAGAAATATACACAATTATCAGTCAATGCAAGAGCTCAAAATAAAAAATTAGGAAATTATTTATATTCAGGTTATAAAAAAGGAGTAGTATGTTCAATAACAAAAATTAAAGGAAATTGGGGTTTAACAAAAAGTGGTTGGATTTGTTTAGATTATTGCCAAAAAATATATTAGATATAAAATATACAATTTTTATGCATAGGAATTGTATATTTTATATAATAGAAAATCATATGAAACTTTAAATTTTGCAACCAAAAGTGAAAACAATACTTTATTTTCAAAGAAAAGTTATATTTATAAGTAAAAATTAAATATTAGAAAATTTAATAGATGTCTAAAAAATAGCAAATTCACAGTATATAAAAAATTAACAAAAACATTGAAAATAAAGTATTTTAGTTTGTAGTAATTTATATTAAATAGCAAATAGCATATATATTTAAGTAAAATGCTTTTCAAGTATTGCAAATTACATTGTTAACATATATAATAGATACAAAAATTTTAGAAGCAAAGGGATGATAAACAATTATGGATTATAAAGAGTTAGCAAATTTGATATTTCCAAATGCAAAAGATATATCATATTATGAAGCAAAATATCCAGAAAGAGATTTACCAGAAGGAGCAATAGTTACAAGATTTGCACCAAGTCCAACTGGATATGTACATATAGGAGGGTTATACCAATCATTAGTTGCAAAAATGTCAGCTAAAAAAACAGGAGGAGTATTCTTCTTAAGAATTGAAGATACTGATCAAAAAAGAAAAGTAGAAAACGGTATTACAGATATAGTAAATTCATTAAAAGTATTTGATATGGCTCCAGATGAAGGAATGATATCAGAAACAGAATGGACAGGCAATTATGGTCCATATATTCAATCAGAAAGAAAAGAAATATATCAAGCATATGCAAAATATATGATAGAGCAAGGAAAAGCATATCCATGTTTTTGTACTCCGGAGCAAGAAGAAGAGCGAAATAAAGTACAACTGGAAGCAAAAATAAGACCAGGATATTATGGTGTATGGGCTAAATGCAGAAATTTAACATTAGATGAAATGGCAGAAAAAATAAAAGCTGGAGTACCATATGTTATAAGATTTAAATCAACAGGAAGAGAAGATAGAAAAATACAAATATCAGATGGAATAAAAGGAAAGATTACATTCCCAGAATATGATATAGATATAGTTATAATAAAATCAGATGGACTTCCAACATATCATTTTGCACATATGGTTGATGATCACCTAATGAGAACAACACATGTAATAAGAGGTGATGAATGGTTACCTTCAGTACCACTTCATGTACAATTATTTAAAGAAGCGGGATTTAAGGCACCAAAATATTGTCATATTTCTCCTATGATGAAAAATGACAATGGAAACAAACGTAAATTAAGTAAAAGAAAAGATCCAGAAGCAGCTGTTTCATATTATGATGAATTAGGTGTACCACCAGATGCTGTTAAAGAATACTTATTAAATATAGCAAACTCAACATTTGAAAATTGGAGAAGACAAAATAAAGATGCGAAAATAGAAGACTTTGATTTTCATTTAAACAAAATGAGTGTTAGTGGTGCATTATTTGATATAGTAAAATTATTTGATGTTGC
Source organism: uncultured Clostridia bacterium (assembly GCA_934167365.1). Taxonomy (GTDB): domain Bacteria; phylum Bacillota; class Clostridia; order TANB77; family CAG-508; genus CAG-492. Next base: position 1,671 of record CAKPKU010000008.1, on the reverse strand, counting down.
TAAAATAGTAATCTCAAGATATTCAGCAGAAAAAGTATATAATGATTCATATGCTTGGGCTAAAAAATATGATGAAGAGCTAGTTAAATTATTAGAAGATAAAGATTATGCATTAAAAGTTCTTGGTATAGAAAGAGGAAATGCAAAACCAAGAAAAGATATAGCAAAATGGTCAGATTTAAAAGAAAATATTTCATATATGTATAATGAAGAATTTGATAAGATTACTGACTTTGAATATGGCAAAATATCTAATAATGAAGATGTTGATAAAATAATAAAATTATATAAAGAAAAATATTATAATGAAAATGATGATAAACAAATGTGGTTCGACAAAATAAAAGATTTAGCAGAAGAATGTGGTTATGCGAGAGAAGTAAAAGAATTTAAAGCAAATCCAGAAAAATGGTCAGCACACGTTGGTGATGTAAGTACAGTATTAAGAGTAAAAATAACTGGAAGACAAAACACACCAGATTTATATGAAATCATGAATGTATTAGGCAAAGATGAAGTAAAAAGAAGATTAAATAAATAGTTTCTACACAGTATATTATAATAATTATTTTTATTATGTAATATACTGTTTTTATATAATAGAACACAACACGAATTTTTAGTTTTCAACACAAAGTGAAAATAAATATCTTTTTACATTAATATAGATTAAACTATCAGTAAAATTGAATTATGTGATGTAAAAGAATAAATTTTCTATCGTAAAAAGCGCTAAATATCAATAGAAAATTTGGGCATATACATATATTTAGCAAAAGCAGTGCTGCTATTCACAGCTTATATTTTTTTAGTATTACAAAGATTTTGAAGTAATTTTAACTAAATAAGAAATAGCACATCTGTAAGTTTTTTCATTTATAATTAATCTTATAGACTATTCAAATTACAGTAACTACCGAATTTCTTATTTAAAATTGGCTACAAATTGTAACAAATTTAGCATTAAAATTATTGAATATATCAAAAAAATATAAGGATATAGTAAATTATTAAATAATAGATACCAAAAAATGAGGGTCATCTGCAACTAAAAGTGTAAGACAGGAGAGGATTATATGTTATATAATATAGGAGATATAGTAAAAACAAAAAAACAGCATCCATGTGGTAGCAAACTATGGGAAATCACAAGAGTAGGAGTTGATTTTAAATTAAAATGTCTAGGATGTCGGACATGTTGTTATACTTCAAAGAGAAAAGGCATTAAAAGCAATCACAAAAAAAGTAGAAAATGGACAAGGATAAATTGTATTACGTAGTTTAATAAAAATCATATATAAAAAAATACAAAAGGGCTTAATAAAATATTGAATTAGTATATTAGATATATTAGAATTCTTGAGTTTTATTGAATTATAACAAAAATCATAAGAACATGAAATATTGAATTTTTTTTAAAGAGCGAAAAAAGAAGAAAAAAGAAGAAAAAAGTTGTTGACTTTAAATATGTCCTGTGGTATTATAATCAAGTACCAAGCATAAGGATAAAAACACATGTATAATGAAAAATTAATACATTTAACAAGATGAACAGAGCAAAGTTAATTATTATTTTCAAATTAAAAAAGATTCAAAAAAATGTGTTGACAATCAAAGAGCAAAATGGTATTATAGATGAGTACCGAGCAAGAGATGAAAACATATAAAAAT
>CAKPKU010000007.1 GCA_934167365.1 uncultured Clostridia bacterium | reverse complement strand
CCATAGTATATATGGTGATCAAAAATACGGTGGAAGAGGTCATGGAAAACAAATAGCATTATGGGCATATAGCCTAAAAATAATACATCCTATTACCAAAAAAGAAATGACATTTGAGTTATATCCAAATAAAATAGGATCTTGGAAAATTTTAGAAGGTTGTATATAAAAAATTACACGAAACTATCAAAATAACACATGAAATTCAATAAATGAGTTTTATGTGTTCTTTTTTGACGTTTTCGTATAATAAAAAACATTTTTCGATAAAAATATTATATTATGATGCCAGCAAGAAAGAGAGGTGCATATGATAGAAAAAATTTGCGATATGTTGATGAAACGAATCAGAAAAAAAATGCCTGAAGTAGATGATGAAAGGGCAGAAGTAATTAAATATGGGCTAGAAATAATAATTGGAGAAATTCCAAAAATGATCCTTTTAGTAGCAATATCACTTATATTCGGAATATTTAAGTATACTATGATCGCTCTAATTGTAGTATTTCCATATAGATATTTTGCTGGTGGGATCCACCTAAAAACCCACTTGGGGTGTATTTTAGGAACCAGTGCATTTTATTTTGGAAATGTATTTATAAGTAAATTGCTAAATAATTATAATATTAACACAGAGCCTATATTACTAATTATAGGGATAATGTTTTCAATAATTATGATTTCGCTATATGCTCCTGCTGATACAGAAAATATACCTATTCTTAGAAAAAAGGATAGATTGAAAAAGAAGATTTGTTCATATATTTCAGTGGTGGGGATTGCGGTTGTATCGATTATTGCAAAAGATAAGGTAGTTTCAAACATATGTGTCATAGGTATGATATTTCAAAGTCTTGCTATTAGTAAAATAGCATATGATTTCTTTAAAATTAAGTTAGGCTATTTAGAATATATAAAAGAAAAAAATAGTGCTATTCAATAATTGTTAAGTTATAAGGGGAGGTATTTATTATGATTGAAAAATTAGCTAAATTTGCGGAAAAAAGTGCTGAAAGATCAGCAGAAAGTAAATGTGTAATGTTGGTTTTATTACATCAACCTAAAATGCCAAGATCACTTGTAAAAAAAGATGAAGAATAAATGAAAAAGTAAGTGCCTTAAAGTGAATCCAATTATTAGACAATAAAGTTTAACAAGTCGGGTTAATTTTAGAGCACTTACTTCTTAACTATAAATTTATTAATTGAAATATACATCTAATTCTTGACTAAATTTGTTAGCTTTTATAGTAGTATATAGATCAATATTAGTATTTTGAGAAAGTATATTATGAACTTTCCATAATCCTAATCCTGAATTATTTTCTTTTGTAGAATAACCTTTTTCGAAAATTTTGGTTGTTGAAATATTGTCGTTGTTTATAAAACTATTCTCAATAATAAATATTTGTTTCTTTTTATCAGTTCTAAATTCTATTTCAAGTAATTTATCTTCGGTTTCTTTGGCTGCCTCAATTGCATTATCTAAAAGTATTCCTAAAATTCTAGTGAATTCATAAATATTAAAGTTAATAGTACTCAAATCTGTAAAAATATTAAATGTCATATTTATTCCGTTTTGTTGAGCCAAATAATATTTATTTGTTAGTAAGCTATAAATTGATGGATTATTAATTGTTTCTGGATTAAGCAAATTTAAGTTATTAGTTTGCTTGCAATCATCAAGTAATTGACTATAATATTCTTTTAAACCTTTCATATCATTTAAAGCTAAATAACCACCAATTGCTTGAACAATATTATTAAAATCATGTTTAAAACATCTAATATTATCATGCAACAATGTTAATGTTTTATTATATAATTTTTCGGTTTCTAAATCTTTTGATGTTTGTTCAAGTTTATTAGTTCGATATAGACTATACATACTAATAGAAAAGTATAAAACCTGGCTAATTAGTGCTATTATCTTTAACTGATTTGGAAATTGATCTTTATAAATTGAGAATATGTATGATTGAATAAAAATGGCAATTATTCCAAATATTAGATTAATTATAGTTGTTAACTTTAATGGTAATCGTATATGTTTAAAAATATTTGTCCTTTGTTTTATGAATAGAGATATAGAATATAAAATTGAGTAATTTAAGACAAGTGATATAAAACGATATAATGGGAAATTAAATATATCGCTATAAGAAATTTTTAGTATAATATTAAAGAGTACTTGAGTTAAGAAACCTGTAATTACTGCAAGTGCATATACAAATATAGAAGCTACACATACATTTTTTGTATTTTGTTTAAATATAAAATATAGTGAAAATATTAAAAATAAAATATTCAATATAAATGAATAAGGATTAGGCAAAAAGAGTGACAAAATGCCAATTAATCCGCTAGAAATTACATATGTATAAGCTTGCTTTTTAGTATACTTTATTTTTAGAATTGCAGTAAATATTTTTAAATATATAAATGCCTCAACAAAAGCAAATATTATATTAATAATTTTGTTACATAGCTGATTGTTCTCCGTTAAAAATTCCATTAAATTCATTGTTAAAAACCTCCAAAAAATTTTTTTTATAAAAATGTCCTATATAACATTTTAATACATTACTTGAACCAAAGAATATAGTATCTTTGTCAATTTTTTCTATATTAGCCATGTTGACAATAAAAGATTTATGACACCTCATAAAGTACGATGGCAGATCTGGTTGTATTTTATTAAAAGAGGAATACGTACTGTATTCACTATTTGTTGTTTTAAAAACTAGTCTTGAATTGTCCTTTTGAATAAAACAAACCGAATCAGCATTTAATAAGGTATTTTTATTATTAATCTTAATATAAGGTATTTTCTTTTTTGACAACTGTATATCATTATACAACCTTAAGACAGTAGATTCAAGGTTATTTAATGTAATTGGCTTTGGTAAATAATCAAAAGTTTTACATTTGTACGCCATAATTAAATATTCTAAGTGTGCTGTTGCAAATATTATATATATATTTTTGCTAATTTCGCGAATTTTTTGGGCTAAATCCAAACCAGAGATGTCTGATTGTAAGTCAATATCTAATATAACTGCGTCAACAGTATGTTTAGATACGTATTCAAGCACATCATACGGGTTGGGCGAGGATAATGTAATGTGTCCTTCAAGATTGTTATTTTCAAAGACCAAATTTAACATTTTAGAAAATTTACTTAGTGAATTCTCATTATCATCACATATAACAAAATTTAACATATTTTCCTCCAAAAATAAATATATATATATTAAGTGTTTTAAGTAAAAGAAACTAGTTACCCTAATATTATACTTAAAACCAAGATTTGTAAATATAAAGGAGTAGAGATTGTGAAAAAAATTTCGACATATATCGTCTTTTTATGCGTTTGTATTATAATTTTATGCATGTTTTTTGGTAAAATTAATAAAAAAAATGTAGGAATATATACATCATCAGAGGTATTAGAAGATATGTCAAAACTCAGCAATAAGAAAATTTGTTGGGGAATTAAACGTTCAGATACCCATGAACAACCAGATGTTGGGGATAAAAATAAAAAAGTAATGGATGAATATAATGGATTATGTTTAGGTGGAAGTGAAAGCAAGCAAATATACTTAACTTTTGATTCGGGATATGAAGCAGGATATACAGAAAAAATATTAGATGTTCTTAAAGAGAATAATGTAAAAGCTACATTTTTTATAACAGGACATTACTTAAATACTCAACCCGATATTGTAAAAAGAATGATTGAAGAAGGGCATATAGTTGGAAATCATACTCCTAATTACTTAATGTCCGGAATTGAAAATGTATAAAGGAATGAGCCTATTTAATTAAAATTTGCTTTTATACCGCAAAATTTTAGTATTGTTGTGTGGAAGTAAATTTTTTATTGTTAAATTTTATAAAAAACCTATTTGACAAAAGTATAGAATAAAATAAAGAACAATCATAAAATTTTTGATGTAAATAGCCTTTTCTGACCATTTTTTTTATATAAGTATCAAAAGTGCTCAGGAAGAGACATTTATTGATTTCTTTGAAATTAGGTGGAAAAAAATATATAATATATTATACTAACCATAATATATATAATAAATGAAAAGGAGAGCGATTTTATATGATGCATCCATTTGTTAAGTATTCAGATGGAACAGAAGTTGTATTTTTAGATATTATAAAAGATGAGAATGGTATTGAAACAATACAAATACATTTTGAAAAAACAACAGAAAACGGATTTGACAGTGTTAGATTTGAACTTCCAAGTTATAAAATTCTATATAAAGAAGGAAATTACACAGACGAGGAGATAGAACCTTTTTAAAACAGTTGTAGAACAAGGTGCTCCATCTTTTTACAGATGGGCAATTATATGAATAAATTAATAAGGAAGTATAAAAGTACATCTAAAAATGAAGAATATAAACAATATTAAGAAAAAACATTCACAAAAATATAGTTTAGGTATTGACATATCAAATAAAGGTTTGTATAATGTGTTCAATAAAAAAGAAAGTGGGAAAATATGAAATTTAATGAATTGAAATTTGATGTTAAATTAATACAAGTGTCATTTATAAAATATTTTGTTTTATTATTTTTCTGTTTCATGAATTTTTATAGAAGGTAAGGTTACTATGCGTTACAGTGGCTTTATCTTCTATTTTTTTATTTGAAAGGGGAATGAAAAAATGTTAAAAAAACAAAAGGAACTATATGATTTGCTAAATGAAAATAATAGTTTAAATGAAATTCAAAATTATATAAAAGAAATAATCACAATTAGAGGTTTTTTTGAACAAAGAGTGCAAGATAAAATGTTATTATTGCTTGAAGAAACAGGAGAGTTAGCAAAAGCTATTAGAAAAACTTTACCAGAAGCATCAATAGACTATGAAAAGATAGAACATTATACAGATATTGAAGAAGAAGTTGCGGATGTGTTTATAGTATTGGTTTCTATATGTAATAGGTTAAATATAAACTTATATGATGCAATGAAGAGAAAGGAAGAAAAAAATATAAAAAGGCAATGGAAAGTAAATGAAGGAGAAAAAAATGAACAATAGACAATCTTTATATTTATTATGGGCAACTATTTTAAATCAATCACAAAGTGCAGAAACGGTATTAGAAAACACATTTGAATTATTTAGAAGACTAAATCTATTTTCAAATTTTGATAAGGAATATAAAAATCTTGATTATGAAAAGATAGAAAAGAATATAGCAACAAAACCGTGTTTGCATAGATTTCCTAAAAATATGTCCATAAATATATGGTATAGTGTTTGTACGATTAATGAAAAGTATAAAGGTAGTCCAAAAGAAATATTTAGAAATATTAATGAAGTAAATATTTTAAAAAATAGATTAATGGAGTTTAGAGGAATTGGAGAACATAAGGCTGATACTGCAATAATAATTTTTAAAACTTATACTGGTAATAATGATTTAAATGATGTATTTAATGCAAAATGTAGGGAGCTATATAAAACAATAGGACAAGAAATACAAATATTAGATGAGTTAGGAGATGTTGAATTAGATTATGATAGATAAAGTCTTTTTTGATATAACAAAATTTTGCAATGCAGAATGTAAATATTGTTTTACAAATGCAGTGCATTATAATGATACTATTGTAAATAAAGAATTAAATATTGATGAGATAGTTAAATTTCTAAATGAATTAATAAAAAAAGGAATATATAAAGTTTCTATTGGTGGAGGAGAACCATTTTTTAAAAATTTGGAAGAAATAATAGAGAGAACAAGCAATCAAATGAAATTTTCAATAACCACAAATGGTTCAATAATAAATGATAGATTTATAAAATTATTTCTAAATAATAAAAATATAAAAATAACAATTAGTCTGGATAGTTTAAATAATGAAAGAGCAAATATGATTAGAAAAAATATAGATGTTAACAAAGTAGTTGGAAATATAAAAAAATTATGTGAGTATGAAGATCTAAGAGAAAGACTGTCAATAAGAACTACTGTTTCTACAATTAATTATAGAGACATTTATGATATTATAAATTTTTGTGAAAATAATAAGATAAAAAATTTAAAAATTAATTCAACAAATGAGTTCGGCAGAGCAAAAGAAAATAAAGAGTTAATAGTTCCGTTTAAAGAATTTATGGTTTTTCTTGAAAAATTAGTAGTTTATTGTAATGAGAATATAAAAGAAGTAAATGTTGAACTACCAGTAGAAAAATATTTAAAAGGAATTAATAGAAAATGTTTATGTGGAACTAAATCATTATATGTAAATTGGTACGGAAATATTTATCCATGTGCTTTCACAGAAGGAGAATTACAATTAGGGAATATAAAAAATAAAAAGATTGATGAAATTCTGGAGGAAATTAGTAAGTTTACACATAGTAATAGTTTTTGTAATAAATGTCCTATAAATAGATATAAAGACTATGAGAGATTAACAAAGGAAATTATTAAATGATAATCCTATATCTAAATGATTTTATATAAATTTATTATTTTATAAACTGGGGGTGATTCTATGAATAATGCAAAAATAACAAAAAAACATATAAAAAAATTATCAAATCTACACATGTAATTTATTATTAAATATTTCAACCAATGATAAATAGATATAGGATTAATTTTATATAAAAAGGTGTGAATATGGGAAAATTAATGTTAAAAAAAGAATTTTTTGGTGGAATATTATATGATAAAAAATATAAAGAAAATTTATGTATTGATAAAGAAACTTATCAGATTTTGGATATGTTAGATTCAAATAATGTAGATTATACAAAAAATATAGAGAATATAAAAGAGAATATGGATAAATCTGATATTTTAGAAATTATTAGAGAACTGACAGAAAATGGTATTATCTCTTTGAATGTAGAAAAATGTAAACAAGATAATATACCAGAAAATTACTTATCAGCACCATTTAGAGTTTTTTATGATATTACATATAAATGTAATTTAAGATGTAAACATTGTTTTACAAATTCTGGTATAGAGAAAAAAGAAGAGCTAACAACTAATGACAAATTAAAGTTGGTAGAACAATTAGCTGAATTAGGAGTAGAAAGAGTTTCGATAGCAGGTGGAGAACCTTTTGCATCAGAAGATATTTATAAGTTTATTGAAAAATGCAATGAAGAAAATATAGATGTTTCTATTTCTACTAATGCTACTTTGTTTGATAATGAGACAATTAACAAGGTAAATAATTTAGAGATAAAAAATATTACTGTAAGTTTTGATGGACGGTAATGAAGAAAGTATGGATTTTATAAGAGGAAAAGGTACATATCAAAAAGCCGTTGAAGGATTGAAATTATTAAATGAAAAGTATAATAAAACATATTCTATAAAGACTACATTAATGAAAAATAATATTTACGAAATAGAAGAACTTATAAATCTTGCAATAAAATATAATTGTAATACAATAAAATTCAACTGTGTAAGAGAAGATGGTAGAGCAGTTCAAAATAAAGATAGTATTGTTTTATCACAAGGAGAATATATTGAAACTATAAAGAAAATAGAAGAATTAAGGAAAAAATATGAAACTAAAATAAAAATAAAAGCTCCTTTGAATATATTTGGATGTGATGACGATTATGAATTTATACCAGAATTAGGTTTCGGCTGTTTTGCTGGTAAAGAAAGTATTTGTATAGATCCAATTGGTAATGTTAAACCATGTTCACATTATCCAAAAGAATTTATTTGTGGCAATGTTAAAAAAGATAATTTAAAATATATTTGGAATAATAGTCTAATTTTGAAACAGTTTAGAGAATTGCAAGGAAATGACATTTGTAATAATTGCAAGGAGTATAATAACTGTAGAGGCGGTTGTAGATATAGATGTTTTAAACAGGGAGAGATAAATGGAATAGATCCTTTTTGCTATATGAAAAGTAATTTATAATATATTAATAACTATTTTGTTTTGTATTAATAGTAATGTAGATAACTAGTTTTTATTTTTACAATAAATTGCAATTTACTAAAAGAAAAAATGTTTGTAAATAAAATATGAAAAACATAAGGGATTATAAACAATTTTTTACAAATTTCAAAATTTCCTCAAAATCCATTCATTAACTAATAATTTTCAAGGTAGTATTATTCTGATATGAAAAAATATACAAAAACAAAAAGAGCCAAACGGCTCTTTTTATTTTGCATAAAAAAATTTTTAATTCATAGAATTTAGAAAAAAATAAGGAGAGCACAGTTATAAAAAAAAATAGGAATGTTATTGTTGAATACGGTAAAGAAAATTTGAAACAAATACTTATAAAATTATTAAAAGACCATTACATAAATTGTATAAATATAAATAAAAATTAAAAGCCCATTTTACGCTAACAAATTTCAAAATACATGCTACAATAAGTATAAGCTATAAATAGGCTATCTGCTCTCGGAAAAGGAGAGTGAATTATGAATAGAGTAAATAGTCATAGAAGTGTTAGAGTTGCAAAGTATATAAGACTTTCTCGTGATGATGGAGATGATAGGGAGAGCGAAAGCGTTGAAAATCAAAGAGATATTATTGATAATTACATTTTAGGACATGAAGAATTATTTGATGCAGGAGAATATGTTGATGATGGATTTACCGGAACAAATTTTAATAGACCAGGTTTTCAAAGAATGTTACAAGATATAGAAGATGGAAAAATAGATTGCATAATAACAAAAGATTTATCAAGATTTGGAAGAGATCATATTGATACAGGTTATTATTTGGAAAGATATTTACCGGCTAAAACAATTAGATATATTGCAATAGGAGATAATGTAGATACTCTTAAGTCAGATGGTTTGCAGTTTTTAACATTTAAGTTGAGTTTTAATGATTATTATGCACAAGATATTTCTAATAAAATAAAAAGTGTAAAACAAAGAAAAATTGAAAAAGGTGAATATCAAGCAGGAATTCCACCTTATGGTTATAAAAAAGATACGGAAATTAAAAATCATCTTGTACCAGATGAATACAGTGCACAAATTGTAAAAGAAATATTTGACATGTATGTTAACAAAGGTATGTCGACAATAAAAATTGCAGATGAACTAAATAAAAGAGAAATTTTACCGCCAGCAATATATTTAAAAATTCCTACATATATGAAGAAAAAAAGTGTAAATCCAAATGGAAATTATGTGTGGTTAAGAGCACAAATTGGAAAAATTCTAAGAAATGAAGTGTATATTCGGAAGTGTTGTTGGGAGAAAATTTCAAAAGGTAAGTCATAAAATTGCGAAAGTAAGATATACGAAAAAAGAGGAACATATTGTATTAGAAAATATGCACGAACCGATTATTGATATTGATACATGGAATAAAGCACAAGATAAATTAAATGGGTATACAAAAGTTCGAGATAGAAAATATGACCATGAGCTAAAGGGATTAGTATATTGTGGAGAATGTGGAAATAAAGCAACTTTAAGATGTAGAGAAGAAAAAAGAAAAAATGGAACTGTGTGGAGGGCAGAATATTTTATTTGCTCAAAAAGAAATAATTATAGTGGTCTTTGTGATTGTAAACAGATATCAGCAAATTTTTTGGAAGAAGAGGTAACAAAACAACTTAAAAAAGAAATCGCGAAAATAAATTTATCTAAAGAAGAATTAAAACAAATATATGAGCAAGCCAGCCAGCAAGCAAAGTCAAAAGAAAATTTATTAAAAAAAAATTTGAAAAATTTAAAGCAAGAGCTAAAAATAAATGAACAGAATATTGAAGAAATTTATCAAGATAAAATAAATAAAATTATACAAGTAGAAGATTTTAAAATTATCTACGAAAAAATGAAAAGACAAAGAGATAAAATTTTAAAAGAAGTAAAACAAACCGAAAGTGCTTTAAATCAAAATGAAGATAAAGTTCCTAAAATAGATTTTAAAAAAATAAAACATATTGCAGATGAGTTCTTAAAATTAGAAAAGCCTAATAAAATTATTTTAGAGCAATTGATTGAAAGAATAGAATTTGATAAAGAAAAAAATATCAAGATTAGATTTACATTTCAAAATATGGTAAAATAATTTTTTTGATATTAAGCATCTAGGTAATCAATTATAATTTTATAAAAATAAAGCAATTATTCATAAATTTATTATTACCTAAATATCTTTTAATATGAAAGTTAGGAGGTAATGTTGGAAGAAAATAAGGAAGATATCAAAGTAAAAGTTATCTATGGAAAAGAAAATTTACGAGAAATAATAACCAATTTGTTAGAAGAAAAATTTAACGAAATTATAGAACAATGTGAAAATTAGTAAATAATATTAAAATTGCACATTTTACTTCAATAATTTAAAAGATGAAATTAAATCGTAAAAAGGTTATTTATTCTGGAGAGAAGGTAAGATGAAAAGAATAAATAATTGTGACAATATAAGTTATAGAAAAGATAGAACAGTTAAGTATTTGCGTCTTTCAAGAGATGACGGAGATGATAGGGAAAGTGAAAGTATAGAAAATCAAAGAGATATAATAGACAATTTTATAAAAAATAGTGATGATTTAAAAGATGTAGGAGAATATATTGATGATGGATATACAGGAACTAATTTCAATAGACCAGATTTTAAGCGAATGATACAAGACATTGAAGATGGAAAAATAGACTGCATTATTACAAAAGATTTATCAAGATTTGGGAGAGATCATATAGATACAGGATATTATCTTGAAAGGTATTTACCAACAAAAGCTATAAGATATATTGCAATAGGTGATAATGTTGATACCAATAATCCATCTGGATTACAATTTTTAACTTTTAAATTGAGTTTTAATGACTATTATGCACAAGATATATCCAATAAAATAAAAAGTGTAAAGCAAAGAAAAATAGAAAAAGGAGAATTTCAAGGCAATACTGCTCCTTATGGCTATAAAAAAGATAGTTTAATAAAAAATCATCTAATACCAGATGAAGAATCTGCAAAAGTAGTTGTAGATATATTCGATATGTATGTTAATAAAGGAATGTCAACAACACAAATAGCAGAAAAATTAAATGAAAATGAAATTTTACCACCTGCAATATATTTAAAGATGCCATCTGTTATGAAAGGCAAGAAAGATATATCAGAATATAAATGGCTATATAGTCAAATATCGGAAATGTTGCAAAATCAAATATATATAGGAAATGTAGTAGGTAGAAAATATGAAAAAATTAGTCATAAAGTTGATAAGGTAAGAAGAACAAAAAAAGAAGAATACATCGTTGTACCTAATAAACACAGAGCAATTATTTCAATAGATATATGGAATAAAGCACAGGAAAAAATAGAAAAGTATAAAAAATTTAGAACGAACAAATCAAAAGAATATACACATCCTTTAAAAGAGCTAGTACATTGTGCTGAGTGTGGGGGTAAAGCAATATATAGACATAGAGCAGCAATAAGAAAAAATAGCGATATATGGGAGAATAATAGTTTTATATGTTCTAATAAAAATTCAAAAAGAAATGATTGCAAATGTAAGCCAATAAAATTAGAAAAACTAGAAGAAAAAGTAATTAGTGCAATAAAAGAAGAAATACAAAAGTTGTCTTATTCAGATGATGAATTACAGGAAATATATGACAATGCTGAACAAAAAATCAATACAAAAATTAATTCCTTTAAAGGACAATTAAAAACATACGAATACAAGCTGAAAGAAAAAAATGAAACAATAAAACAAGTTTATAAAGATAAAATTGGAAATGTAATAACAACTGAAGATTTTAATATCTTTTATGATGACTTATTAAAAGAGAAAAATTTAATTTTACAGCAGATGCAACAATTAGAAATAAAGATAGAAGAAACAAAAAAAGGTAGTAATAATCTTAATTATAAACAAATAAAAGAGGTTGCAGAAGAAATATTATCTATTAAAAATCCTAGTAGAGAACTATATTCAAAACTGATTCAGAAAATAGAATTTGATAGTAAAAAAAATGTAATCATATCCTTTAGATTTAGACAGATAGAAACAAAAGAAGGATTAAAGGAGAAAATTTTGATAGACCAGACTTTAAGAGAATGATACAAGACATTGAAAATGGGAATATCAAGCAGGGACTGCTCATTATGGTTATAAAAAAGACGAAAATGCAAAAATCCATCTGAAGAGTACGTTTTGCTACTTACATAGAACTAACCTTTTCAAATAATATATAGCATAATAAATTAGTATGCTATATATTATTTGATTTTTTTATGTAAAGATGATAATATAATTATTAAGGATAAAGGAGGGGAAAAAATGGAATTTTATAATAAAATAAACAAAATATGTAAAGAAAATAAAAAAGTTGCCTTATTTGTAGATATGGACGGAACTATTGTAGAATATGAGGTTTTTCCAGAGGGATATGTAACTAATGAAACTAAAGAAGTGTTTTTAAATGCACAGCCTTTAAATGTTGTAATAGAAAATTTAAAAAAGATAAATGAGATAGAAAATATTGATATATATATATTATCCTTATCAAGGAGTAACATTATTGTTGAAGAAAAAAAGCAGTGGTTAAAAAAATATATACCATTTATAAAAGAAGAGAATTATATTATTTTAAATAAAGAAAAAGGGGATTACAGTTCAGAAAATAGGGAATTTATCAAAAGTATAAAAATGAAAGAAAAATTAAATGAATACGATTTTGTTATTCTTTTAGATGATGAACACAAAATTTTAAGGAAAACTCAAAAAGAATTAAAAAATAATGGAAGTGTTTTTCATATTTCATCTGCAATATTATAAGGAGGAGGAAAAATGGAATTAGATATAGAAGAAAAAAAGTGGCAATTATCGGATAGTGAATTTAAGCAAAACGTTAATGATATTTTTGGAGAATTATCTTTGTATGCTGAAAAAACAAAAAATCCGAAATTTGTTATTGTAGGAGGACAAGCAGGTTCAGGGAAAAGTATGTTAGTTGCTAAGGAATATCAGAATCTAGTTGGAAATGCTATAATAATTGATCAAGATGAATTAAGAACTAAGTTTCCAAAGGAAAAATATCAACAAATTCACGATATATATACAGAAAGAGAAGAATTTCTTATTTTAAAGCCATATATTTCTAAAGTAATTGTAGATATTATAGATAGAGCTACAAAAGAAGGATATAATATTGTTTTAGAATCAGCTTTAAGAAGTATAAGTTCTTTTATAAACACTACACAAGAAGTAAAAGTAAAAGGGTATAATACAAAATTATCTGTTATTGCTGTTCCTGAAGTAGAAGCAAATCTTTCTATGTTAACTAGATATTGTTATTATTTAGAAAAGTATGGGGAATGTAGAAGAAATACTAGATTGGATCATTCCGCAGTAGAAAATGTTAGAAAGAATGTACAAAGATTAGATGAATTAGAAATATTTGATGATATAATTATTTCTAAAAGAGGAAAAAATATTGATTCCTTGCCAATACAAATTTATTCAAAAAAAATAAATAAAAAGATGACGCCACTTCAAGCGTATGATATGGAAAGAAAACTTGCATTTGAGGATACTAGAGAAAATTTTGTTATGAGATACGAGCATGTTAAATCAGTATTAACAAAGCATGCAGAGTTTGAACAATTAGAAAAGTTAGAAGCAATACGAAATGCCTTTGAGAAGGAAAAAATAGAAGAGAGGTGATGGTTCATGAGTGAATGCATTGATTATATAAATTTGATGGATGTAGCTAAAATGAATTTGAATAATTGTATTAATGATACTATAAATTTGTATAAGGAAAAACATACTCCTGAAATTAAAATGCAATTAATAAATTTAATATACGACAGAAAAAAACTATTTTTATTTGATAAGAAAATAATAGAAAAATACTTATAGTTAGAAAAAAGGAGAAGAACTATGGAGGAAAATAAGAAAATTGATTTTTCAATAGGAATATTTGATGATATATCTGAAAAAATAAAAAAAAGAGTAAAGAAAGATGCAGATAATTGTGAAATATATGGAGTTGGTGTATATTCAGATGAAATTATAAAAAATGAGTATAAGACAAGTACAATGAGAAGTGAAGAAGAGAGAATGGATTCAGTTAAAAGTTTAGAAGGTGTTGATTTTGTTTTTTTAGTAGATAGTATGGATTTAAATGAGATAAAAAAAATTGTAAAAAAAGCATGGAGAGAAGTATTAAAAAATAAAAATTAATTGGAGGAATTTATGAAAGATGAATTAGATAAAAAGGATTTTGGTTATACAATAGGAATATTTGATATTATATGCAGAGACATAAGAATGAAAATAAAAGAACAAACACAAGAAAACGAAATATATGGATTAGGAGTGTATACAGATAAATATTGTGAAGACGAATTAATGACATATCCTATGAAGACCACAGAAGAAAGAATGAAAATAGCAAAATATTTAGAAGGTGTTGATTTTGTTTTTGAAGTAAATACTAAAAATGAACAAGAAATTGAAGAGGCAGCTAGAAAAGCTTACCTAGATTATATTGAAATGCAAAAAAGAAAACAGGAAGAAAAAAAATATAAAGTTGGTTTTGTAATAGGTAGTTTTGATGTTTTTCATGCAGGACATTTGGAAAATTTGATGTTGGCTAAGCAAATATGTGAAAAAATAGTTGTAGTTTTAAAAACTGATGAGAGAATATTAAAAAATAAACATAAAGTACCTAAACAATCAACTGCTGAAAGAGCATCTATTTTAAGTTTAATAAAAATAATTGATAGTATTTCTTATATGGATATAGATACTACTAGAAAAGATATTGTTGAAGATATAAAAAGAATATATAAAGATATTGACTCGAAAGATATTGTTGCAATATTTGGTTCAGACTTACAAGAAAAAGAAGAACAATTTCTAGATAAAGATTGGAAAGATATTAATGTGGTATTTACCAATAGAGATCAACAAAAAATGAAAATTGTATCTAGCTCAAATTATCAGAAGGTTTGTGACTTAAATGGTGGAATAAAGAATTTAGAAGAAAAAGAAACAGATAATATTAGATAGAGGAGAAAAATTATGCCTGGATATGTAATACATTTAGCTGTTGCGGAAGCTTATAAAGCTAAACATATGGAATATATAAATAATTATGAAAGTTTTATTGAGGGGGTTATATTTCCAGATAGTGTTTCAGATAAATCGGTTACACATTATGGAATGAAAAGTAGTAAAGTAAATCTAAAAGAATTTTTAGAGAAAAATGAAATAGATAATGATTATAATAAAGGATATTTTTTGCATTTAGTTACAGATTATATTTTTTATAATAAGTTTTTAGAATGTTTTTCAAAAGATATTTATAATGATTATGATATATTAAATAAGACATTACAAGATAAATTTAATGTTATTGTTCCAGAAAGTGTTAAAGAAAAGGTTTTTTATAAAGAAGGAAAAACAGTTATTTTGGAACAGGAAAAAGTTATAAAATTTATTGAGGAAGTTTCAGATTATAATCTAATGAGTATAAAAGAAGAAGTTTTAAAAAATAATAAATATTGGTTGGAATTTAAAAGTTTACCAAGAAAATAGATAATTAATGTTATTGATAGAGATAACTAAAGGTTTTGAATAATAAATCTTTGGTTATTTTTTTATTATTAGTAAAATTGTTCATAAATTAAAATTCAAGTAAATACAATTTAATATGTTATAGAATGGAGAAAAATTAGAAAGATATCTACCAAATATGAAAATGAATAATACAATAGAAAAAAAATCCAAATGAAAGATAAATGTGGTTAAGAACACAAATAAGCAAGACGTTAAAAAATCAAACTCAATAAATAAGATAAAAGAAAGTTCTATAACAAAGATGTAATAATTAAACTAACTTTTTTTAATTCTTATGAGAAAGTAATATATAAGAAAGATATAGCATAATAAATTAGTAAGTAGTTATTGATGTGTAACTACATAATTTTATATAAAAAAGTGGTACATCTAGTTAGGTTCAAACCATACAGTAAATCATAAAAGTATGCCTGAAGTAAGTCTTGATACAATAAAAGATGAAGTTATGAAATTACATACAGCAGTTTATGAAAAATTTGGTTATGAAATGAAATATATTAGACCTCCAAAAGGAGAGCTTAGTGAAAGAACTTTAAGTTATACAAATTCATTAGGATATACAACAGTAATGTGGTCATTAGCATATGATGATTGGGATGAAAATAAGCAGGGAAGAGAAGCTTATGGTAAAAGCAAAGTTATAGATAACTTACATAATGGTGCAATTATTTTATTACATTCTAATTCTAAAGATAATAGTAACATTTTAGATGATGTTATAAAGCAAGCAAGAGAAATGGGATATGAATTTAAAAGCTTAGATGAATTTGAAAGATAATCAAATATATATGACTGAAAGGAATTGATAAAAGGTGAGAGGTAAAAAAACAAGTAGAATAAATAAAATTTTAGAAATCCCTTCAGAGCTTATATCGACAGTTCCAAAGATAACAAGTTTAGGGTTTAAAAAATTAATGATAGAAAACTACAAAAATATACTAGAATATCAAGAGCATTTTATACGAGTAAATACAAGTATAGGAATAATAAATATAAATGGTTTAAATATGAAAATGGAAGAAATGACTAAAGATGACATTATTATAGAAGGTAGTATTGATAGTGTAGATTTTGAAAAAAGAGAAGAATAAGGAGGGCATATATTTGTATTTGCAAAATATAAGAACTATTGTAAGTGGATATGTATGTGTTGTTGTTGAGGGATATTATATTGAAAAATTTATTAATATTTGCAGAAATAATAATATATGTTTAGAAAAGCTAAAGAGAGCTGGTTCAACAGTAATAAGAGCAAATGTTTCTGTAAATGATTTTAAAAGTGTAGCTAAAATTGCTAAAAAAACTAAATGTAAAGTAAAAATCGAAAAGAAAAAAGGAATGCCTTTTTTTATTAACAAATACAGAAAAAGAAAGATTTTTGCGATTGCTCTTATTATTGTTATTATTTCAATAGTAGTATTGTCAAAATTCATTTGGAATATAGAAGTTACAGGAAATGAAAATATATCTAAAGAAGAAATATTAGAAATAGCAAAATCACAAGGTTTAGATATAGGAAAATATAAAGGGAAAATTGATGCAAAAGAAATTGTAGAAAAAATACGATTAGAAAGAGCTGATATTTCATGGGCTGGAATAAAGGTTACAGGAACAAATGTAGTAATTGAAATAGTTGAGGCTGATAAAAAACCAGAAATAATAGATGAAAATGAATTTTGTAATATTGTAGCTAAAAAAGATGCAATGATTACTAGTGCGAATGCACAAAATGGAACTTTACAAGTAAAAGAAGGAGATGTTATTAAAGCAGGTTCAATATTAGTAGCTGGTTGGTTAGAAGGGAAATATACAGGAACAAGATATGTTCATGCAAATGGAAAAGTAATTGGAAAAGTTTGGTATTCTGAAAAAGAACAAATATATTATAAACAAAAAAATAGAGCAAATACAGGAAATATGGAGAAAAAATATTCAATATGTATAAATAATTTTGCAATAAATTTATATAAAAAGCTTTCAAAATTTGAAATTTATGATACAATATGTGAAGAAAAAAAGTTAAAGATATCTTCAAATTTTTATTTACCATTTAAAGTAATAGTAAAACAAAATAATGAAATAATGGAAGAAGAAAAAGTATATTCTAAAGAAGAAGCAATAAAAATAGGAACAGATAATGCAAAAGAACGATTAAATTCAAAAATAAAAGAAAGTAATGGAGATATAGTTAACGAATATGTTAATACCAATGAAAGTGAAGATTATATAGAAATAGAAGTTATATATGAAGTGCTTGAAAATATTGGAACTGAAGAAAAAATAGCATTATGAAAGGATTGAGGAGAATGGAAGAAAAAAGCCTTAAAGTTTATGAGACTGAACAAACATTTTTTTCTAAAATTACAAACACTTTAAATAAAATTTTAGCACCAGGTAAAATGGGGTTAAATGGAGTTATTATTTCTATGAAAAGAAATAATGTAATAAAAAATTATGAAAATTATATTCAAAATGAAAAAAATAATGATAGAAAAGGAGTATTCCTAAAAAAGTTTGAAGAATCATATTCTTTATATTTAGAAGCTATTGATAAAAATGTTATTGAGCAAATTTATAAAAAAGTAAAAAATAATACGGCAACAGAGTTTGAAAAAAATGCTCTATCAAAGTATTATATGGTTATACACTTAAAAGATCAAGATTATAATGAATATAAATATAGAAAACAAAAATTCTTATTAGAGCTTGATAATGAGGCAGTAGAGCTATCTGGAAAAGATAAATTAATAAAAAGATATGATAATTTTTACTATGACAAAATTGAAGGGTTATATAAAAATATTATCAAACAATATTCAGTAAATTTGGCAGATAATCTTACTGAAAAAGAAAAAGCAGAAGTATATAATAAAATATTTTCAACATTAGATGAATATATAATAAATGTTTTACCAAAGAAGATGGAATTAGAGCCAACAAAAGAGCTTTATAAAGAAGTAAATGATGAGTATAATAAATATAAACAATATTCAAACAATAAATTAGATCAAAATGAAATGATTGAAAAAAATATGATATTATTAGCAATGAGTAGAAGATTATTTACACATAGTTTACCTCTTACTGTTGCAGAGCAGTGTTACAATAAATTAATAAATGATTTAAGAGAGCTAATTGTTGATACAAGAGTAATGAAGAAAAAGGAAAAAGCTTATAATTTATTGTTAAATTTAATTGAAGAATTTAATTTAAAAATACTTTCTACAAAAGTATATTGGGACAAAAGTGATGAAAAAGAAAGTTTTAGAAAATTCTGGAAACAGTATCAAGAAATTGAGAAAATAAGTGGAGACGAAGAAAAGCAAAAGCAAAAAGAAATATTATTTTTGAAAGATGAATTGCAAAAAGTATCAAAAAATGAAAATAAATATTTTAAAATAATTAAATTTTATAAAACAAAATTAGTGAATTTAGGTGTAATGAGACAATTACCAAGTAAATGTACAACACTTGATGAAGGTATATATGTAAAAGATTTAATTTTGGAAAAGAAAAGCAAAAAAAGAGCAAGGGTGAAAAATAAATAATGAATAAAGTTGTAGAAATAACTTATAATGAAACAAATGAAGATGCAAAATATGATGAAATTATAGAGCAAGTACTACACAAATGTTTTGAGGTTGAACATTTGGACAAGTTAGGATTATATGTAAGTGTAACACTAACTTGCCCTGCTAATATAAGAAAAATAAATAATGAATATAGAAAAATTGATAAAGAAACAGATGTATTATCATTTCCTATGTTTGAAAAAGAAGAAATTGATGAACTTGTTAAAAATCAAAATAATGTTGTAGAAGATGTACTTGGAGATATAATAGTTTCAGTTGATAGAGTTAAAGAACAAGCAGCTGAATATGGTCATAGTTTTGAAAGGGAGCTTTCATATATGATTGTACATGGTTTTTATCATTTAATGGGTTATGATCATATGAATGATGAAGAAAAAGCAGTTATGAGAGCTAAAGAAGAGCATGTTTTAAATATGTTAAAAATAACAAGATAGTAGGTGGAATAATGTGTCAAGAATTTAAATCTGGTTTTGTATCTATGGTTGGAAGAACTAATGTTGGAAAATCAAGTATAATGAATAGTTTAGTTAAAGAAAAAGTAGCAGCAATAGCAAATAAACCTCAAACTACTAGAAATGCTATAAGAGCAATAGTGAATAGACCAAATTCACAAATTATATTTATAGATACGCCAGGAATACATAAACCAAAGTCAAAGTTAGGAAATACTATGGTAGAAACTGCTTTTGGAGTTGTTTCAGATGTAGATATAATATTGTTTGTAATAGAAGCCACATCAAAAGATATAGGAAAAGGTGATAGAATTATTTTAGATAAAATTAAGGAATCTAAAAATAAAGCAATATTAATAATTAATAAAGTTGATTTAGTAAAAAAGGAAGATATTGCAAAAATTATTGATTTATATAAAAATGAATATAATTTTGAAGCAATAATTCCAGTTTCGGTAACTAAAAATATAAATTTAGAGGAAATTTTAGATGAAATAGAGCAGAATTTAAAACCAGGTCCTGCATATTATGATATAGAGGAATATACTGATCAAACATTAAGACAACTAGTTGAGGAAGTAATTAGAGAAAAAGCCTTAAGATTGTTAGATGATGAAGTTCCTCATGGTATATATATCGAAACAGAAAAAATGAAAGAGCGAACAACTAAATCAGGAGAGCCAATTTATGATGTTGAAGCTACAATTTATTGTTTAAGAAATTCTCATAAAGGCATAATAATAGGAAAAAATGGAAATATGCTAAAAAGAATTGCATCATATGCAAGAATGGATCTTGAAAAAATGTTAGATACAAAAGTAAATTTGAAGGTCTGGGTAAAAGTAAAAGAGGATTGGTTAAATGATGATAATTTAGTTAAAAAATTTAAATTGCAACAATAAAGTATAAAAAGTGTAAAAGAAGCAAAAGATATGATATATAACAACGTATATCAGTTAGGAGATGATTCATATGATAAAACAGATGGCATGGAATACTTTTAAAAATACAGGTAATATAGATACTTTTATGGAGTTAATTCAGCTAGAAAGTGTGGAAAAAGAGCTAAACAAGGATAAATTAAATGACAATATAAAGGTGAATGATTATGGGGAGCTTAAAGACCAAGGGAATAATATTATTGGAAAATAATATGGGTGATTTTGATAAAATGGTAACAATATTAACTCCATCAGGTAAAATAGGATGTGCTGCAAAGGGTGCTAGAAGAAATAATAGTGCCCTTATGTCAGGCACTCAATATTTATGTTTTGCAGATTATATGATATATAAAGGAAATAATTCATATAAAATAAATTCGTGCGAAACTATTGAGGTTTTTTATAATATAAGAACAGATTTAGATAAATTAAAATATGCAGCTCATATTACAAAAATTGTTAATGATGTTACTGATGAAAATCAAAATACATATAGAATATTGCAATTACTATTAAATACACTATATGTAATTTCAGAAACAGATAAAAATTTGGATTTAGTTTTATCTGTATTTAGGTTAAGACTTGTATGTATTTTAGGATTTAAGCCTAAAATTAATCAATGTAGTAATTGTGGACAATCAGATAATATTAAATATTTTAGCTTGCATGATAATGGTGTGAAGTGTGAAAGCTGTGGAAGATCTGATAAATCAGCTATAAGTATTAATGTTACAACATATGATGCTATAAGATATGTATCATCTGTAAATGCTAAAAAAATCTTTTCATTTGATATGCCAGAAGAATCAATAAAAGAGTTTGATTTAGTAACTAAATTATTCTTAAATGACAAACTAGAAAAGGAATATAAATTGGAATCTTTGTGGTAAAAAATATCAAAAAATAAATATAAAAAATGCTTGAAATAGAAATACAAATATGATAATATATATTTAATAAAAAACAAATCCCTGCATAGTGCGTGTAGACTGAAATTTTAGAACCAACGCGGATTAAACGGGAATCTGCCTTTAAATGTGGCGTGCAAGCTTATTTTTAAATAAGAAGCCCAGGAGCATTTAACAAGATACCCACCTGTGAAAGCAGGTCCTTAAAATTTCACTAATCTTACGGCTTACGTGGGGCTTTTTTTATGTTTATTTTAAGGATATGATATGAAGTTAAAAGAATTATTAAATTATAGTAAAAAATATTTAGAAAATAATAATATAGAAGATGCAATTTTAATTAGCAAATTATTAGTTCAATATATAATGGGAATTTCAAAAGATAAAATAATAATTTATTATGACAAAAATATAACTGATATTGAATTGTCAAAATATAAAAAATTATTAGATCAAATTGTAAAAGGAGTACCAATACAATATATAATTAAAGAGCAAGAATTTATGAAACTCGATTTTTATGTTGATGAAAATGTACTAATACCACAACCAGATACTGAAATTTTAGTGGAAGAAGTAATAAAAAAGTATATGAATAAATCATGTGAAATATTAGATTTATGTACAGGAAGTGGTGCAATAGCGGTATCACTTGCAAAATATATAGAAAAATCAAGTATTACAGCATCTGATTTAAGTAAAAATGCTATTGAAATAGCAAAATTAAATGCTAAAAATAATAATGTTGATAAGAAAATTACATTTATAGAATCAAATATGTTTGAAAAAATTAAATATAACAAATTTGATGTAATTGTATCAAATCCACCATATATTGAATCTGATGAGATTGCAAAATTAAGTTTACAAGTTAAATCAGAGCCACATATGGCATTAGATGGTGGTATGGATGGATTAGATTTTTATAGAATTATTATAGATAATTCATATAAATACATAAAAGATTGCGGAAATTTATTTTTGGAAATTGGATATAATCAAAAAGATAAAGTTTTTAATTTGTTAAAAGAGTCTAATCATTATGAAGATTATTATTGTATAAAGGATCTTTCTGAAAATGATAGAGCAATAGTTGCCACAGTTAGGAGGTAAAATATGTCTTTTTCATCACAATTAAAAGAAGAGCTTGGTAAAATGAGTAATTTGTCAAAAAAAGATCAGGTAGAAAGAGAGCTTATAGGTTATTTAATAAGTAGTAATACTACAAAAAGTGGAAAAAGAGTAAAGTTTTCAACAGAAAATGAATATAATATAAATCGTTTTACCAAATTATTAAAAAATGTGAATATTGAAATGTACAATATTGAAATAAAAGGAAAAATATATAGTGTAGATTTAAAATTAGATTTTGAAAATGATGAACTAATTATACAAAAAGATAAATTATTATTTAATCCACATACTCAAGATGAATATTTAGATAAAGCACTAATTAGAGGTGCTTTTTTAGGTAGTGGATATATAAATAATCCTGAAAAAAAATATCATTTAGAGATAAATTTGAATCATGAAGAAAATTGTGATAGTATAATTAGAATTTTAAATTATTATGGAATTTCTACAAAGAAAATAATAAAAAATAATATATATTCAATGTATATAAAAGATGGAGAAGAAATTTCAAAATTATTAGCATTTATAGGAGCTAATAATGCTGTACTAAAATTTGAAGAGTGTAGAGTATTTAGAGATACTAGAAACAATGTTAATAGAATTATAAATTGCGAAACTGCTAATTTAACAAAAACAATTCAAGCTGGAAGAAAACAAGTTGAAGATATTAATTTTATAAAAAGTAAAAATAAATTTGGAGAGCTTCCAGATAATTTAAAATTAGTTGCAGAAATAAGATTAAAAAATCCAGAGGCATCATTAGCAGAGCTTGTAGAGCTATTGGGCAATACTATTAGTAAATCTGGTGTAAGTCATAGATTATCTGCAATATCAAAGTATGCATTAGATTTAAGAAAGTAATAAAAGGTGATAATTTGAAAGAAATAGGTATATATATACATATTCCGTTTTGTATTCAAAAATGCTATTATTGTGATTTTTGCTCTTTTGATAAATTGCAAAATAAACAAGCAGAATATGTAGATGCATTAATAAAAAAAATAAAAAATACACATAATAAAAGCGAACTTTTGATTAAAACAGTTTATATAGGTGGTGGAACTCCATCAATATTAAATGCAAATGAGCTTAAACAAGTGATGGAGGCAATTAAAACAAACTTTTTATTAAGCAAAGATTGTGAAATCACAGTAGAAATGAATCCAGGAACTGTTACTAAAGAAAAGTTGCAAATATATAAAGATTCAGGTATAAATAGATTAAGTATAGGTCTCCAATCTACAAATGATGAAATATTAAAAGAGCTAGGGAGAATACATAATTATAAACAATTTGAAGATATATATGAAGAGGCAAGAGCTCTTGGGTTTAATAATATAAATGTTGATTTAATGATTGGATTACCAAATCAAACAATAGATGATGTTTCAAAATCTTTAAAAGATATAATTCAAAAAAATCCAGAGCATATATCTGTATATTCTTTAATATTGGAAGATGATACGAAGTTAAAAAATCTTATAGAAGAAGGAAATTTAAGTTTACCAGATGAAGATACTGAGAGAGCAATGTATTGGACTGTAAAAAATACTTTAGAGAAAAATGGATATAATCATTATGAAATTTCTAATTTTTCAAAATTAGGTTATGAGTCAAAACATAATACTGATTGCTGGAATCAAAAAGAATACATAGGTTTTGGAATTGCAGCACATTCATATTTCAATAATATTAGATATTCAAATATATGTGATATAAATGAATATGTTAAAAATATAAATTCAAAAGATTTTGAAAAAAATGTAATAATACATGAAATTCAAGAAAAACAAGATAAGATGAATGAATATATGATACTAGGATTAAGAATGATAAAAGGTGTAAATGAGCAAGTTTTTAAAGAAAAATTTTCAAAGGATATTAATGATGTATATAAAAAATCAATAGAAAAATTAATTAATTTAGAATTAATATCAAACGAAAAAGGTATAATAAAATTAACTAAAAAGGGAATTGATTTTGCAAATATTGTATGGGAAGAATTTGTATAATTTCCATTTTAAAATTTATAAATAATGCTTGTATTATTTTATATAAATTGATATACTAATAATGCAAAAATAAATCATAGGAGGTATTTTTATGGAAAACGAAAACAACAATGAAATGATTGAAATGGAATCAAACGAAATGGTAGTAAATAATGAAACAAATAATAAAATAAAAATTGCTGATGAGGTTGTTGCTGTAATTGCAGGAAAGGCAGTATCAGAAATCCAAGGTGTATATGAAATGTCTGGAGGATTTGCAGGTGGTATAAGCGAAGTATTAAGTGGTAAAAAAAGCTTATCAAAAGGTATAAAAGTTTTAGTAGAAGATGACAAAACTAAAATAGATGTAAATATAGTAGTTGAATACGGAGTTAGAATACCAGAAATAGCTTTTGAAATTCAAACAAAAGTAAAAAAAGCTGTTGAAACAATGACTGGATTAAAAGTATCAGAAGTAAATGTACATGTTCAAGGAGTAAATACAAACATCGAGAAAAAAAGTGAATAAAAAATAAAGCAAACTAAATTGAGCTTACTTATTAGCTCAATTTAGTTTTTGTATATCAAAAGTTGAATACTATAAATAAATGTGATAATATTGTATAAAAATGTTATATAAAGAAGGAATGTTATGAAATTATTAGAAAAGTTTGTTTTAATCATATATTCATTTTTTATGTTGATTATTTCAGCAGTTATTTGTCTATTAATATTTAATGTAATAGATATGGATACAATAAAAATGTGGATAGATTTTTTAACTCAAAATCAATCAGCAACAATAATAGCTTTAGGAACATCAGTTATATGTTTTTTACTATCTATAAGATGCTTGTTTTTTAGAAAACGTAAAGAAATAAGAAAGTCAGATGCAACAGATATTTTACTAGAAAATGACTCTGGAAAACTATTAATTTCTAAAAGTGCAATAGATAATGCAGTAAAAAATATCATTAGTGATGTAATGGAAAAAGAGCCTGAAACTAAAGTAGTTGTGGATATAGACCCTGCATCAAATTTAAGTATATATATATCAATAATGATTGAAAATGAAATAAAGGTTAAAGATTTAAGTGTAGGATTACAATTAAAAATAAAAGAAAAAATTAAAGAGGATTTTGATTTAGAGGTAAAACAAGTCAATATAAAAATAGATAGTTTACCACAAAAAAATAATAGTAAAAATAATAAAGAGAATAAACAGGAAAAATTGGCAATTAGTAATGAAGAAAAAAATATGATAGAAGTTAAAAAAAGTACAGTTGATTAATTTCGGAAGGAGTATACTATGGAAGGATTTGGAAATTTTTTTCATAAATTTGGAGGTGCTTTAATAGGTGGAATTATTGCTATTATATTAGCATGTACAAATTTATATAGATTTATTATAGCAATAATTTTCGTGGTTTTAGGAGCATGGCTTGGAAACTATATTCAAAAGAATAAAGAAGATGTAAAAGAAAAACTAAAGAATATAATAGACAAAATGTAGAAGGGAATGTTGTTATTTATGAATAAGTCAGAATTAAGAGAAGAGCTATTCAAATTAGTTTATAGTCTAGAAGTTCAAAAAAATACTAGTATAGAGCAAATTGATATATTTTTACAAAATGCCGAATTATCAGATAAGAATGCTGAAACAATTAAAAAAGCTGTACTAAAAATAATAGAAATGGATTTTGAAATAAAAGAGCAGGTTTCAAAAAATTTAAAATCTGAATGGACACTTGAAAGAATATCAAAAATAGACATGTCAATATTAAAAATTGCTATATATGAAATATTATATATGCAAGTTCCATATAAAGTGGCAATAAATGAAGCTGTTGAATTAGCAAAAAAATATGGTGAAGATTCATCATCATCATTTATAAATGGTGTTTTAGCAAGTGTTGTTAGAGAAAATAACATAACAGATTAGAAAGAGGTAAATAATGGAGTATAATCCAATTACTGTAACTGAATTAAATTTATATATAAAAGATAAAATTGGTAGAGATGAATATTTAAATAATGTTTTTATAAAAGGTGAAATTTCAAATTTTAAGCATCATTATACTGGGCATATGTATTTTACATTAAAAGATGAGAATTCATTAATAAAATGTATAATGTTTAAATCATATACATCTCATTTAAAATTTATGCCTAAAGATGGTATGAAAGTAATGATTTTAGGTACTGTATCTGTTTTTGAAAGAGATGGAGTTTACCAAATATATTGTAAAGCAATGCAGGAAGATGGTATAGGAAGCCTGCATATTGCATATGAGGAACTTAAGGCAAAATTAGAAAAGGAAGGCTTATTTGACAGAGCACATAAAAAGGAAATTCCTAAAATGCCAAAATGTATAGGAGTTTTGACATCAAATACTGGATCTGTAATTAGAGATATTATAAATGTTTCTACAAGAAGAAATCCAAATGTATATATAAAATTGCTTCCTGTTCCTGTACAAGGAGAAGGTGCAGCAGAAAAAATAGCAAAAGCAATAAGATTAATGAATGAAAAAAATCTTGCTGATGTTATAATTCTTGCAAGAGGTGGTGGATCATTAGAAGATTTGTGGCCGTTTAATGAGGAAATTGTGGCAAGAGCAATATATGATTCTAAATTGCCTATAATATCAGCAGTAGGTCATGAAACTGATTTTTCAATATCTGATTTTGTAGCAGATTTAAGAGCACCAACACCTTCAGCAGCTGCTGAACTTGCAGTGCCTAATGTGGCTGATTATATTTTAAAATTAGAAAATTATAATTTACGATATAAAAATGCTTTAAAAAAGAAGATTGAAGTCATGAAATTGCGATATGAAAAATGTATGATGAATAGAGCATTTAGAAATCCATTACAAAATATTCATGATAAATATGTTACTTTGGATATGATAAATAAGTCTATGCAAAATAATATTTTTAATAAAATACAAATAGAAAAAACAAATATGATAAAATTAATAACTAAATTAGATAGTTTAAGTCCATTGAAAACTTTAACAAGAGGGTACAGTATTATTGAAAAAGATGGCAAAGTTGTAAAATCAGTTAATGATTTAAAAATGAATGATGAAATATCTATAAGGTTATTAGATGGAATTGCAAAAGCAAAAATTTTTGATTAAGAAGATTGAGGTGATACATATGAATAAAACTATTAAGATTATTTGTATATTAGTAATTATAGTTTGTGCAATTATTGGAGGATATTTGGGTTATGCTAAATTTTTTAAAGAAGGCAAAGTAATTGCCACGACATCAGTAAACAATACAAATTCAAATACTAGTATGGAACTTGTCGAAGAAGTAAATAATGTAGTTGAAAATAAAGTTGAAAATACAGTAGTAAATGAAAATGAGGTAGTTGAAAGTGAGTCTACTAAAAAGGAAGAGCCTAAAACTGCTCAAGAGCCAGCAAAACAAGAAATAAAATCAAATAATGAATCTGAAGTTGAATCTGAAGATGATGAACAAAAAGCTATAAATATTGTAAAAAAAGATTGGGGAAGTGATGAAGGAGTAGTATTTACTTTAGAATCAATTAACTCTAATGGAAATTACATAATATCAGTTAGAGATACTGAAAGTAGAAATGCAGTAGCATGGTATACTGTTAATCCTAAAACTGGTGAATTTTCTAATTAAAATATAAATAATCAATAAAAAATATATAATTAATTGGAAGGAGTATACTAGAAAATCTAGTATTGGTGATTTTATGGAAGAAAATAATGATTTAAACTTTGAAGTTGCAATGAAACAACTTGAGGAAATTGCAAATCAATTAGAAAGAAATGAGTTAGATTTAGATAAAGCAGTTGAAAAATTTGAAGAGGGTATGAAATTATCTAAAAAATGCAGTGAAATGCTTGAAAATGCAGAAAAGAAAATAACAATATTAATAAATGATGGAAAAGACAATTTAAACGAAGAAAATTTTGAAACAAATTAATGTGAAATAAAGGGAGATTAAAATGGCAGGTTTTTTTTGGCAATATGAGTATATTATTGTACCAATGGCGGTATGGATTGGAATACAATCCTTTAAAGTATTATATGAATTAGTAAAAACTAAAAAATTTAATTTTAAAAGAATTTTAGGAGCTGGTGGAATGCCAAGCTCACATTCAGCGGTGGTAACATCAATAGCAACAATGATTGGAAAAGATTATGGAACTAATTCCGCAATTTTTGCTTTAGCATTAATATTTGCATTTGTAGTAATGTATGATGCAGCAGGAGTTAGAAGGGCAGCTGGAAAACAAGCAAAATTATTAAATAAAATTGTAAATACACCAGGAATGTCTAATGTAGAAGTTGGTGAAAAATTAGTTGAAGTACTAGGTCATACGCCTGTTCAAGTATTTGTGGGTGCACTTATAGGTGTTATAGCAGGACTAATATTTTAAATAACCTTTATTTTGGCTATTTTGAAGAAATCAGGGGAGTGATAATTTAATGGAAGATATAGAAATTGCAAAAAATGCTAATATAAAAAATATAAATGAGATCGCTAAAAAAATAAATATAAGTGAAGAATATTTAGAACAGTATGGTAAATATAAAGCTAAAATAGATCTTAAATTACAAAAAGATTTAGAGCAGAAAAAAGATGGAAAATTAGTATTAGTTACTGCAATAAATCCAACTCCTTTGGGCGAAGGAAAAACAACTCTAAGTATAGGTCTTACAGATGCATTAAATAAAATAGGTCATAAAACAATTGTAGCTTTAAGAGAGCCATCATTAGGACCTGTATTTGGAGTAAAAGGTGGAGCTGCTGGTGGTGGATATTCTCAAGTTATACCTATGGAAGATATAAATTTGCATTTTACAGGCGATATTCATGCAATAACATCTGCTAATAACTTATTATCTGCAATGATAGATAATCATATTTATTATGGAAATGAGCTTAATTTTAAAACTGTTACATGGAAAAGATGTGTTGATTTAAATGATAGACAATTACGAAAAATAAATACAGGATTATCAGGAGAAAAAAATATAAAAGAGCGAATAGATGGGTTCGATATTTCTGTTGCATCAGAAATTATGGCTATAGTATGTCTATCTAAAGATTTAAAAGATTTAAAACAAAGAATTTCTAATATAGTTGTTGGATATGATATACATGATAATAAAATATTAGCAAAAGATTTAAAAGCAGAAGGTGCACTAACAGCTCTTTTAAAAGATGCAATAAAACCAAATTTAGTTCAAACACTTGAAAATAATCCTGCACTTATACATGGAGGTCCATTTGCAAATATTGCACATGGATGTAATAGTATAATTGCAACAAAACTAGCTCTTAAGTTATCAGATTATGTAGTTACAGAAGCAGGATTTGGTGCTGATTTAGGAGCAGAAAAGTTTTTAGATATAAAATCAAGAATAGCAAAACTTAATCCAAATGTTATAGTGTGTGTTGCAACAATTAAAGCATTAAAATATCATGGTGGAATGGATATAAAGGATATAAAAGAAGAAAATGTTGATATGTTAAAAAAAGGTGTAAATAATTTATTAAAACATGTAAATAATTTAAAAAATACATTTGGAATAAATACAATAGTTGCAATAAATAGATTTAGCTCTGATTCAGAAGATGAAATAAAAACTTTGGAAACTATATTAAAAAATAATTCTATTGAAATGAGTCTTGTTGAATGTTGGGCAAATGGTAGTAATGGTGCTATTGATTTAGCTGAAAAGGTAGCAAAATTATCAGAAAAAGAAAATAATTTTAAATATATTTATGATATTGAATCATCGATTTCGGATAAAATTGAAAAAATCTGTACAAAGGTGTATGGAGCAAATGATGTTATTTATACTGATACTGCAATGCAAAATATTGAAAAATATGAAAAAATGGGATATGGAAATTTACCAATATGTATGTCAAAAACACAATATTCATTTTCAGATGATCCAAAAAATTTAGAATGTTTAGAGCCATTTAGTATAACAATTAAAAATTTAGAGCTAAAAGCAGGGGCTGGTTTCATAGTGGCTTTTACAGGAAATGTAATTACAATGCCAGGATTACCAAGAAAGCCAGCAGCTGAAAACATAGATATAGATGAAAATGGAAATATAACTGGACTTTTTTAAATAAAACGAATAGAATCACCTAATTTGGGAAATTATATGAGCAAATGAGGTGATTTTTTTATGTTTAAAAAAGTTAAAAAAATTAATATAATTTTAATTTCTGTAATGAGTATATGTATAATATTATTAAATACAATAATTGGAATAAAATGTAGTTTAGCATTATCTAAATATGGATCTAGAGGTGAAGAGGTAAAAACAATTCAAACTAAATTAAAAAGATGGGGATATTATACAGGAAATATAGATGGAATTTACGGAACACAGACAGTAAATGCAGTAAAATGGTTTCAAAAAAAGAATGGATTAACAGCTGATGGAATTGCAGGAAATAATACTTTAAAAGCAATGGGAATAATGAATTCATCATCAAGTACACAAACATCAACAAATTCAACAGACTTGAATTTGTTAACTAGAATAGTATATGCAGAGGCAAGAGGGGAAATATATACAGGGCAAGTTGCAATTGCAGCGGTAGTATTAAATAGAGTAAAAAATAGCTCTTTTCCAAATACAGTTTCAGGAGTAATATATCAGCCAGGTGCATTTACAGCTGTTTCAGATGGTCAAATCAATTTAACACCAGATAGTACAGCAAGAAAAGCAGCGCAAGATGCTTTAAATGGATGGGATCCAACTTATGGAAGCATCTATTACTTTAATCCAAATACTGCAACAAACGCATGGATTTGGTCAAGACCATATGTAATAACAATTGGAAAACATCGTTTTTGTAAATAATTATATAAAAGCAATTAACGCGGACTTGGTCCGCTATTGCTTAAAATTCACATTGTATTATATCTTTAAATATTGTAATCAAATAACTCAAAATTAAATTCTTAAAGTTGACAAATAGTTAATATATTGATAATATATGTATGAAAAAATGAGGTGATATGATGATATTATATCCTAATTTATATTGCAAAGGTGTTACAGATATTACAATAGACATATTGAATAAAAATAACATAAAAGGTTTAATATTAGATGTGGATAATACATTAATAGATTACAATAGAAATATGGATCAAAAAGTAATAGAATGGGTAAATGAGCTAAAAAAATATGATATTAAATTTTGTATACTTTCAAATACAAACAAACACGAGAAAGTAAAAGAAGTATCAAAACGATTGGATATACCATATTTTTATTTCGCAAAAAAACCATTAAAGTGTGGATTTATAAAAGCAAAGAAAAAGATGAAATTAGATGAAAAATATATTGCAGTTGTTGGTGATCAAATAATGACAGATATTATAGGAGCTAACAGATGCAAAATGTTTTCTATACTTGTAGATCCAATTAATGAGAAAGATATTTTAATAACAAAAGTAAAAAGACCGATAGAAAAATGCATTATGAACAAATATTTATCAAAAATGCATGAAGAGAGGAAATAAGAATGTACATAAATGATATAAATATAATTGTATATATAGTTGTAGCAATAATAGGAGCATTAGCAGGGCAATTTTCAGATTTTCTTAATTATCTATTGCCAAAACATAAAAAAATATTTTCACGTAATAATTTTAGTGAATATATAAAATCTACAAGGCCAAAATATCTATTAATGGTAATACACATATTAATATATTTAGGACTGCTATATAGATTTGGTATTAAGGATATAAATACAATAAAATATATAGTGCTTACTCCGTTCCTTATATCTGCATTTTTCATAGATTATAAAATGCAAATAATACCAAACAGATTGACATTAACAATATTTGAAGTAGGACTAATTTTTACATTTATAAGTGGTATGTCAAATATAAATATAGCAATAAATATGTTTGAGGGACTTTTTGTCGGATGCTTAATTTTCCTATTGATTACCATTATTGGTGGGTGTATATTTGGAAAAGAAACAATGGGCTTTGGTGATGTTAAAATGATGGCTGCATTAGGTCTATTTTTCGGAATACAAGGAATAATAGCAATTTCAATAATATCATTTTTAGTAGCTGCAATATTTAGTATAGGTTTAATGATTATTCAAAAAATAAAACATAGAGATATTATTGAGTATATACCTTTTGGACCATTTATTGTAATTGCAACTTTAATTGTAATTTTTGTACCACTTGAAATTTTAATGATGTTACCATTTGTTATTTTTACATTTGGAAAATATAAAATATAAATTAAAGTATAGACAGTGGGAAACACTGTCTATTTTTTGAATATATTAATGAAGAGGGGATGTCAATGAATTCTAAAATAAAATGGCTTAGAAATAAATTAATGGGGTTAGATATGCAAGGAATGATAGTAACTAATCCAGTAAATATAAAATATTTAACAGGCATAGAAGCAGAAGGAGTCTTGTTAATTACAAGAAAAGAAAATGTCTTTTTAACAGATAGTAGATATATAGAGCATGTAAATTCAATATTGACAATAGAAGATGGAATATCAGTTGTAAATATAAAAAGTTTAACACTTGATGATTATGAAAATTTCTTTTTGTTTTGTGAAAATGTTGGATTTGAAGAATCAAATTTAACTTATTTAAAATATAAAGAATATATGCATAAATACAAAATCAATAATTTTGAAGAAACAGAAGGAATAATAGAAAAGCAAAGAATGATAAAAGAGCAGATTGAAATTGAATATATAAAAAAGGCATGTAGCATTACAGATGACTGTTTTGACCATTTGAAAAATTTTATAAAAATTGGGATGTCTGAAAAAGAAATAGCTTCTGAAGTAGAAAGTTTTTTCATTAAGAATGGGGCTGATGATTTAGCTTTTAATACAATAGTTGCATCTGGTAAAAATTCATCAATGCCACATGCAGTTCCAACAGACAAAAAAATAGAAGCAGGAGATCCAATTACAATAGATATGGGATGTAAATATAAAGGATATTGCTCTGATATGACAAGGACAATTTTTGCAGGATTTATACCACAACAAATTAGACCAATTTATGATATGGTATTAAAAAATCAAATAATGGTTTCTGAATGTATAAAAGATGGAGCAAATATTAAAAATATTTCAAAAATGCTTGAAAGTAATTTTAAATTAAATGGATTTGAAATGTTGCATAGTTTAGGTCATGGAGTAGGTTTAGATATTCATGAATACCCATTTTTTGGAACAAAAGTAGATTTCTATTTAAAAGAAAATATGGTAGTTACAGATGAACCAGGAATTTATATACCAAATAGATTTGGAGTAAGAATTGAAGATACAATATTAGTATCAAAATATTCAGCAATAAATTTAACAAAATCTGATAAAAATTATGTAGTAGTGTAAGAAGTATTGATTTTTTGATAAGAATAGTGTATTATATATAAATATGAAAAATAAAAAACTTTAAGGGGGAAATTATAATGGCAGAAGTATATATGGCAGGAGATTTTAGAAATGGAACAACATTTGAAATGGATGGAAATGTATTTAAAGTAGTTGAATTTCAACATGTAAAACCAGGAAAAGGATCAGCTTTTGTTAGAACAAAATTAAAAAACGTAATATCTGGAGCAGTTTTAGAAAAAACATTCAATCCATCAGAAAAATATCCAGGAGCTGAAATCGAAAAAAGAGAAATGCAATACCTATATAATGATGACGATTTATATTATTTTATGGATAATGAAACATATGAGCAAATGCCTTTAAACAAAGAGCAATTAGGAGATAGCTTAAAATTCATAAAAGAAAATATGAATGTAAAAATATTATCATATAAAGGAAATGTATTTGCTGTTGAACCACCAATGTTCGTTGAATTAGAAGTAACATACACAGAGCCAGGATTTTCAGGAAATACAACAACAAC
Organism: uncultured Clostridia bacterium; assembly: GCA_934167365.1. GTDB lineage: Bacteria > Bacillota > Clostridia > TANB77 > CAG-508 > CAG-492. The sequence goes on along the minus strand of CAKPKU010000007.1, from coordinate 973 downwards.
ATCTGGAAAACCTGCAACATTAGAAAATGGATATGAAATATCAGTTCCATTATTTGTTAACATAGGAGATGTTATCAAAATAGATACTAGAACAGGTGAATACATGGAAAGAGTTTAATCAGAAAGGATTATAAAATGTCTGAATTAAGTAAAAAATATCGTGAGATAATGGATGAAATCGAGAATGAAATTACAGATGAGGAAGAATTAAAATTTGTAAAAAGTAAGATTTCAGAAGTATCTGTAATTTTTATAGATTTAATTGATAGAATGAGTGAAATTATTGATGAAAGAATTACAGATATTGAAGATGGTCAAAAAAATATAGAAAAGAAGTTGACTAAAATTGAGACCGTAATTGATGCGATAGACAAAGATATATATGATGAGTCAGATACTGAATTTGAAATTGTTTGTCCATATTGTAATAATGAATTTATATCAGAAATAAATTATGAAGGAGAAAATGAAATAGAGTGTCCTGAATGTCATAATATAATAGAAATAGATATTAATGCAGATATAGATGAAGAAAATAATTATGGTTGCCATGGAGGATGCAATAAGTGCAAAGGTTGCAATTTCAATAGCAATGATGATGAAGAAGATGACATGTAATTAAATATAAAAAATACCATAAACCGTGATTTTGTGTTTATGGTATTTTTATACAATTTTATTTGAACTTTGTATATACCACCTATTTAGGGGTAACAAAATCTAAAGGATTTTTATAGTCATTATTTGAGCAAATTGCAAAGTGTAGGTGAGGTCCAGTGGTAGAGCCATTTGTAGGATTGCCATTAGAATCTTTGTATTTATTTTCAGAAAATCCATATACATTTTTAGGTCCTACTTGTGCAATTAATTGTCCTTGGGCTACATATTGTCCAGGACATACTAAAAAATTTGGAGATACATGGCAATATGATGTATAAAAATCATTATTTTTTATAGTAACTGTACAACCACC